>JBKOZJ010000197.1:0-10682 GCA_046725875.1 Actinomycetota bacterium | reverse complement strand
GTCCGCCGCGAGACGCTCGGCAGCTGGCCGAACAGATACCGGTAGCTGGGTACCGTAGCCGTCCACGGTCCCCACGACCTCGGCGATGGCTCCGCGAGCCGCATCGTCGAACACTTGCCGGGCTTCCTGGCCGGCAGGCAGCAGCCAGTGGTCGGCGAAGCCGATCAGGGCGACCACCTTCTGGCACGCCTCATCGGCGGCCGGCGCGGATGACGATGGAGACCCGGACCGAGCGGGCGAGTTCGAGTCGTCGCGCGACGAGCAGGCCGCGAGCGCGGCGACACAGGCGGCCGCAGCCGCGGCGGTCCGGAAAATTCGATGCACGCCGAGATCCTACGGTCGGCACACTCGGAGACTGCCGAGCATCCCTCAGACGCGAGCAAGCGAGCCGAGGTAGAGCTCGATGACCTTCGGGTCGTGCATGAGCTCCTGGCCGGTTGCCGTGTAGGCGTTCCGACCCTGGTCGAGCACGTAGCCGCGGTTGCAGATCTGCAGACAGCGGCGGGCGTTCTGCTCGACCATGACGACCGTAACGCCGATGCGGTTGACCTGCTGAGCCCGGATGAAGACCTGGTCCTGCAGCTTCGGGGACAGGCCCGCCGAGGGCTCGTCCAAGAGCAGCACCGACGGCTCGGTCATGAGTGCGCGGGCCATGGCCACCATCTGCCGCTCGCCACCGGACAGCGATCCGGTGCGCTGGCGGCGGCGTTCCGCCAGCGCAGGGAATAGCTCGGCGACGGTGTCGAAGCGTTGCCGGAACTTCTTGGGCGACTGGTAGACGCCCATCTCCAGGTTCTCTTCGACGGTGAGGCTCGGGAAGACATTGTTGATCTGCGGCACGTAGCCGACACCCTTGGACACCAGCTCGTGCGTCTTCGAGTTGGTGATGTCCTTGCCGCGCAATGTCACGCGGCCGCTACGCACATGGACCAGGCCGAAGAGCGCCTTGACCAGGGTGGACTTACCGGCGCCGTTCGGCCCGATAATGCCGACGAGCTCGCCCTCCCGTACGTAAAGATCGGTCCCGTTAAGGATGTTGACCTCGGGGACGTAGCCCGCGACGATCTCGTCCGCCCTCAGTAGGGCACCGTCGGCACCGGCGAGGTGGGCCGACCGGTCCACCTGGGTGCGCGCAGACCGCCGTTGCTCCGGGCCGGCACCATCGGTGAACTCGACGCTCATCACGCCCGCTCCTGCTCGGTCTCGGCGATCTCCTTCTCGAGCTCCGCCTCGGCCTCGGCAAGCTGGAGCTCCGCCTCTGCCTCGCTCACCGGTGCGTCGTGATGCGAGCCGAGGTAGGCGTCGATGACCGTCTCGTCCACCATCACCTTCTCCGGCGGACCCTCGGCCACGATCTCGCCCTGAGCCATCACGATCACCCAGTCGCTGATGTCGCAGACCATGTCCATGTCGTGCTCGACGAAGAGGACCGTCATGCCCTCGTCGCGCAGGGACCGTACGTGCCGCAGCAGCGACTGGGTAAGCGCCGGGTTCACGCCGGCCATCGGCTCGTCGAGCATGACCAGCTCGGGACCGACCATGAGCGCCCGGGCCATTTCGAGCAGCTTGCGCTGCCCGCCGGAGAGCTCGCCGGCGAACTCGTCGCGCATCCGGTCGAGCCTGAACCGCTCGAGGAGTTCGTCGGCGCGTTCGGTGATTTCGGCTTCTTGAGACTGCCAGATGTTGGCAAGCAAGGCTGCCAGGAAGTGCTCACCGCGCTGGCCTTGAGCGCCGAGCCGCATGTTCTCGATCACCGGAAGCTTGGCGAGCGCCTTGGTGAGCTGGAAGGTGCGCACCATGCCCTGCCGGGCCAACTTGTGCGGGGGGAGGCCAGTGACCCGGCTGCCGTTAAAGGTCCACTCTCCGCCGTCGGCGCTGTCGAAGCCGGTCAGGACGTTGAAGAAGGTAGTCTTGCCGGCGCCGTTCGGGCCGATGAGCGCGGTGATGGAGCCGCGCTGGACCTCGAAGTGGTCCACGTCGACGGCGGTCAGACCGCCGAACCGGCGTACGACGTTTCGGGCGACCAGGATCGGGTCAGGTTTGGTCGCCCCCGGCTCCGACGGGATGGTGGCCAACGCGGCCCGAGCGGCCGCCTCGCGGTCCCCGGACACGGCCGCGTCTGCGGCGCTGACTGTTTCCTCAGCGTGCATCGAGTGCGATCTCCCTCTTGTCGCCGAAGATACCCTGTGGGCGGAAAACCATGAGCAGTATCAATCCCACCCCGACCAGGATAAAGCGGACCGCACCCACCTGCGTGGTGTCCATGATCGACGTGGGGATGTAGCCCGCGCCGATCGCCTGGCGGAGCAGTTGATCAGTGAACTGGATGATCAACCAGAAGATCACCGCACCGACGACCGGTCCGAAGACCCGCGCGGCTCCCCCGAGGATGACGATCGTGTACACGAAGAAGGTGACCTCCGGCGCGTAGCTGTCGGGCAGCACCGAGCCGGTGGACAGAGCGAAGATGAAGCCGGCCAGGCAGCCGATCATGCCGCCCAGGACAAGTGACTGCATCTTGTAGGCGAAGACGTTCTTGCCGAGACTGCGGACCGCGTCCTCGTCCTCCCGGATGGCCTTCAGCACTCGCCCCCACGGGCTGCGCATCAGCAGGTAGACCACGAGGCAGCAAAGCAACGCGAGGATCCAGCCGATGGTGATTACCCAGAAGGTCCGCTCGTCGAAGCTCACCGGGCCCACGCCGTACTCACCGCGGCCGTAGGGGTTGATGTCGAAGAACGCCTGGGAGAACTGCTGGAGGCCGTCAGTGCCTCCGGTGATGCCGCGGTAGTTCGACGTGCGGACAACGAGTCTGAAGATCTCTGCCGCGGCGAGGGTGACGATGGCGAGATAGTCCGCGCGCAGCCGCAGGGTAGGTATGCCGAGCAGCAGGGCCAGCGCGACCGAGCCGGCCAGGCCAATCAGCACGCCGACCCAGAAGTTGAGCCCCCACGTTGCGACGCTGATCGCGATGCCGTAGGCGCCGACCGCCATGAAGGCCGCCTGCCCGAAGTTGAGCAGGCCGGTGTAGCCGAACTGCACGTTGATACCGATCGCTGCCAGCATGTAGATGACGGCGTTGGTGCCGATGCCCGCCTCAACGCTGACCGACAGGATGGTTTCCCAGTTCACTCAGTCGGCTCCTCTCAGCCCACCCGCTCCGCGCGGCCGAGGATGCCCTGCGGCCGGATGAGGAGAACGACGATGAGGACGAGCAGCGCGCCGACGTTCTTCATCTCCTCCGGGATGAAGAGCGTGGAGAGCTGGATCATCAGGCCGACGAGCAGCGACCCCACCAGTGCGCCGTAGGCGGTGCCGAGCCCGCCAAGTATCACGCCGGCGAAGACCAGCAGCAGGATCTGGAAGCCCATCTGGTAGTTCACCGACTGCTTCAGGCCCAGCAGGATGCCGGACAGCGCCGCTATCCCCGCCCCGGCCGTCCAGACGAGCCTGATCACGCGTTCCACGTCAATTCCGGACGACGCCGCGAGAGACGGGTTGTCGGCGACCGCCCTGGTCGCCTTACCCAATCGGGTACGCAGCAAAGCGAGACCGACGACCGCGAGCACGACGGCCGCGATCACCATCCCAGTCAGCGAGGCGGGCGTGACGGTGATCGGGCCCCACTCCCAGCCCGCCTGGAGCGTGTAGTCGGCGAACTGACGAGACTGGCCGCCGACGAAGTAGAGGTAGGCATGGCGGAGCACCAGCGCGACGCCGATCGAGACGATCATCATCGCGATCAGTCCCGTGCCGCGGTGGCGGAGCCACCCCCAAAAGAATCGGTCCTGCAGATAGCCCAGGATCCCGCCGACCACGATGGCGAGGATTGCGGCCGGGATGAGATTCATACCGACCGTCACATTGAAGTAGTAGGCGACGAGGGCACCGAGGGTGACCAGCTCGCCGTGGGCGAAGTTGGTCAGCCCGGTCGTCCCGTATATCAGCGACAGACCCAGCGCCGCCATCGCGATGATGAGACCGAATGCGATGCCGTCGAAGGCGAGCTGTGGGACCTGGTCCCACTTCGACTTGCCCCCCTCGTCGCCGCCGCCACCACCCGGTGCGAGCCGGAAGAGCACAGTCCGGGCGTTCCCGGCGAAGACCTGCACCCGCAGGGTCTGCTGATCCTCGTTCACCAGGCCGATGCCCTCGGGGAGGGTGGCAGTGTCGAGCGTGATCTCGTACCGGCCGGGCCCCGGAACCTTGACGCGCCACTTGCCCTTCGCGTCCGACCTGTCGCTGCCCGCGGCCGCGCCATCCTCGGCCTTCACGTCGATCTTCACTCCAGCAACGGGCTTGCCGTCGCTTATCAACGTTCCTTGGAGCGCTTCCTTGCCCTTTTCCTGGGCGGACCCGCTCGTCGCCGACAGGCCGAGAAACAGGAAGAGCCCACCTAGGAAGGCCGTGAACGCAATGACTGCCCTGCGCACGGGTGCTCCCTCGCAATGAGAACGATGAAGTCTGATGCCCACAGGGTGCTGCGGACGTCTGGCGGAGCATAGCCTTCCGGTCCAAGTACCGGAAGATCTTCACCAATCGGTGATAATCGCGCCTCCTACTTCCCGTACGCAATCACTGACTCTCTGTTATAGCGGCCCTACCAGCGACAATGCGCGGGCGCTGCGGGTGCCCGCCCAAGTCGCCACGGTCCCGGGTTCGGGAGATGCACCGTTCCCAGCGCCAGGCCTGACTGTTGCTACTGGGCGAATCGGCCGAAAGGTCGTACGCTCCGCACATCCGAAGTTCCCGGCACCGAGCCGCGCTGGCTTCATTGCCGGGTGGGCTCTGCACCGCCGCCGCGGGAGCCGGGGGTCGCTCCCCTCAGACCCGCCCCGGGGGCGGGTGGGCGACGCCTTAAGGTCGGCGCGACGAGCGGAGGTGGCGGTGAGCCGACTGAGTCAAGTGGTCCGGCGGGCCCGATATGACGACCTTCCGGCCATCGAGGAGATGTGGGAGGAGCTCCGCGAGACCGGCGGTGGCCGGCTCGGCCGGGCCATGGTTGATCCTTTATCGGCAGCTGCCGAGATGCTGAAGCTCGCAGAGGATCCCGATGTCCGGCTGTTCGTGGCTGTGATCGACGACGAGCCGGTCGGACTCGCCTACGCCGTCCGCCAGCCGCTCGTGCCGCTGCAGGAATTCAACGCCGTACACATCGGCTACATCCACGTGCGGCCTGCGCACCGGCGCCGCGGGATGGGCCGCGCCTTGGTGGCCGCCGTACTCGACTACGCCGACGAGATCGGCGCAGATCAGGTGTCGGTCACGGTGGACCCCACGCTGCGCGACGCGAGCCGGTTCTTCGCCCGCCTCGGCCTGCGGCCGCTCATGATGGTCCGCTCGTCCTCGGCCGCCGTGCTGCGACGGCGGCTTGCGGCCGACGAGTTCCGCGCCGACGTGGCCAACGACCTCTTCGAGCGGCGCAAGAAATTCCTCACCAGGTCGCGCATCCGAGCCGTCATGGTCCGGCTAGCCGAGCGCTCCGCCGAACCCCTCCGCACCGACTAGGACGCCCCACCGCCTCGGCCGGTGGAGTGTGGGTAGCGAAGCAGGCAGGTGAGGCGGGAGGTGCAGACCCGCCGGCCGGCGTCGTCGCTGACGATGATCTCGTAGGTTGCCACCGTGCGGCCGAGATGGATGGGTATGGCAACCCCGGTCACGTAGCCGTCCCGGACGGCGCGGTGGTGCGTACACGAGAGCTCGATGCCGAGCGCCTGGGCATCGGGGCCCGCGCTCAGTTGTGCACCGATCGACCCGAGCGTCTCGGCGAGGGTGGCCGAGGCGCCGCCGTGGAGCAGGCCGTACGGCTGGGTGTTCCCGGCCACCGGCATCCGGGCGACCAGCCGCTTCGCGTCAACCGCCATGAACTCGATGCCCATCCGCTCGGCCAACGTCCCGGCACCCATTTGCCGTACCCAGCTGAGGCCGTCCACGCGATCCTCCTCGCCGCGCATTCCGTTGTCGTACAAGACATTAGGAGATCACGTCGACGCACCAGCATCCTGTCAGCACGACCTCCTAGAGTTGCCGCTGTGAGTATGAACGGCAGCGCCGGAGCTCAGCCGGCACGTCGCAAGCGGCTGCTCTTGCTCGATGGCCACTCGCTGGCCTACCGAGCATTCTTCGCGCTGCCGGTGGAGAACTTCTCGACCACCACCGGGCAGCCGACCAACGCGGTCTACGGCTTCACCGCCATGTTGATCAACGCATTGCGGGACGAGCAGCCGACGCATATCGCGGTTGCATTCGACGTATCCCGCAAGACCTTTCGGGCGGAGAAGTTCGCCGAATACAAAGCGAAGCGGACCGAGGCGCCCGTCGACTTCCGCGGCCAAGTCGAGCTGATCGGCGAGGTGCTCGACGCACTGCGGATCGGCAAGCTCGCACTGGAGGGTTACGAGGCCGACGACCTTATCGCCACGCTCTCCACTCAGGCCGAGGCCGAGGGCTTCGAGATTCTCATCGTCACCGGCGATCGGGATGTGTTCCAGCTGGTGTCCGACTCGGTCACTGTGCTGTACGCCCGGCGCGGCGTGTCCGATCTCGCCCGCATGACCCCCGAGGCCGTCGCGGAGAAGTACGGCCTCACGCCGCAGCAGTATCCAGACTTCGCGGCGCTGCGCGGTGACCCGAGTGACAACCTGCCGGGGATCCCGGGCGTGGGAGAGAAGACCGCAACGAAGTGGATCATCGACTTCGGGTCGCTCGACACGTTGATCGACCGGGTGGACGAGGTGAAGGGCAAGGCCGGCGACGCGCTGCGCGCTCATCTCGCGTCGGTCATGACCAACCGGCAGCTCACCGAGCTCGTTCGGGACGTGCCGCTCGACCTCCACCCGGACGATCTGCGTTGGCCCGGCTGGGACCGCGACGCTGTGCACGCCGTTTTCGACACACTCCAGTTCCGGGTGCTGCGCGACCGCCTCTACCAGACGCTCACCATGACCGAGCCCGAGGCGGAGGCGGGCTTCGCTGTGGATGGCCGAGTCCTGGCGCCCGGTGACCTGCCGGAATGGCTGGGGGAGCACGCCACTGGAAAGGACCGGGTCGGTGTCGCGGCGGCCGGCAGCTGGGGTCGCGGCACCGGAAACCTGACCGGAGTGGCACTGGCGTCGACGGACGGCGCCGGTGCCTGGTTCGATCCGGCGCAGACCACCGCCGAGGACGACCGGGCTTTTGGCGACTGGCTCGCCGACACCGATCGCCCCAAGGCCATGCACGACGCCAAGGGCCCGCTGTTGGCCTTCCGAGCTCGTGGCTGGGAGCTGCGCGGGCTCGACAGCGACACGGCGCTATCCGCCTATCTCGCCCTTCCCGGGCAGCGCACCTTCGACCTCGCGGACCTCACGTTGCGCTTCCTCCGCCGCGAGCTGAGGGCAGAGGGAGAAGCAGAGACTGGACAGCTGTCGCTTGACGGCGCTGACGAGGCCGATGAGGCGGATGCGCTTATCGTGCGAGCTAGGGCCATCATCGACCTCGCCGAGGTGCTCGACAAGGAGCTAGCGGGCAAGAATGGCATGTTGCTTCTCCGCGATGTGGAGCTGCCGCTAGTCCAGGTGCTCGCCGACATGGAGCAGACCGGCATCGCCGCGGACGCCGACTACCTCGCCGACCTCGAGGCCGGCTTTGCGGCCGAGGTGAAGACCGCAGCCGAGCAGGCCTACGCGGTCGTGGGCCGCGAGTTCAACCTCGGCTCGCCGAAGCAGCTGCAGAGCATCCTCTTCGACGAGCTGGGGCTGCCGAAGACCAAGCGGATCAAGACGGGCTATACGACCGATGCCGATGCCCTCGCCGGCCTTTATGCGCAGACCGAGCATCCGCTGCTTGCGCACCTCCTGCGCCACCGCGACGTGTCCAAGCTGCGCACCACGGTCGAGGGACTCATCAAGTCCATCGAGGACGATGGCCGCATTCACACCACCTTCAACCAGATGATCGCGGCGACCGGACGGCTGTCGTCCACGGACCCGAATCTGCAGAACGTTCCGATCCGTACCGAAGAGGGGCGCCAGATCCGGCGCGCGTTCATCGTGGGCGACGGTTTCGAGTCGTTGATGACCGCGGACTACAGCCAGATCGAGATGCGGATCATGGCCCATCTGTCCGAAGACGCCGGATTGATCGACGCCCTGCACTCGGGCGCCGACTTTCATGCCGCCACCGCCTCGCGGGTATTCGGCACACCGGCCGCCGACGTCACCCCGGCGATGCGGGCGAAGATTAAGGCAATGAATTTCGGCCTCGCCTACGGCCTGTCGGCCTATGGCCTCTCCCAGCAGCTCGGCATTTCCACCGAGGAGGCGCGCGGGTTGATGGAGGAGTATTTCGAACGCTTCGGCGGGGTGCGCGACTACCTGCGCAACGTCGTCGGTGAGGCACGCCGGACCGGCTATACCGAGACCGTCCTCGGCCGGCGGCGCTACCTGCCCGACCTCACCAGCGACAATCGCCAGCGGCGCGAGATGGCCGAACGGATGGCGCTCAACGCGCCAATCCAGGGTTCCGCCGCCGACATCATCAAGGTCGCCATGCTCGGCGTGGCCGGCGGCCTACGCGCCGCCGGCCTGCGGTCGCGCATGCTCCTTCAGGTCCACGATGAGCTCGTGCTCGAAGTCGCGCCCGGCGAGCGCGACGTGGTGGAGACCCTGGTGAAGGAGCAGATGGCCGGCGCGTTCAAGATGCGGGTCCCGCTCGACCTCTCGGCTGGCTTTGGCGGTAACTGGGAGGACGCCGCCCATTAGCCGGCTTTACGCCCGGTAGCCGGCGCAAACCGGATAATTCGGGCGGCCAGGGGCACGTACCGGGCACGAAGCGATGAACCGGGCGCCAATGTTTGGGGGCATTTACGATCTCTCGCCTAAGAGTTCCCCACCGGGTCTAGCAGGACCGCTCTGAATATCTTAATTTCGACGAACGGGTGTGCCCCATTGTGGGTATGCCAAGTCAGCTGGCCACGGTGAAGGCCCGAGCATCGGAGGGTGGGAGCAGTGCGGACGACGGTGGCGATCCGCAGCGGGGCGCTATTAGCCGCGGCGGCCATGGCAGGGGCGGCCTTGGCTCCGCAGACCGGGGCCTTTGACTTCGTTGCGCTTGCGCGCGAGGCGGCGCCCCGCGTGCTTGTTTCGTCCGCCTATCCGTTCGATCCCTGGTCCACCCCGGTCCACCTGCCGACTCCGCAGGATCTCAGCCTTCCGCCGGCTCCGCCTCCGCCGTCGATCGCCGATCCCACCAGCCCAGGGAGCCTCAGCGGGACGGGCACCTTCCCCGGCTCGAACCTGGGCATTCCGGTGAACGTGCTCGCCGCGTACATCGCGACCGCAGACAAGATGGCCGACCTGGCTCCAGGGTGCGGGCTGACCTGGGAGATGTTGGCGGGAATCGGCCAGGTTGAGTCGCGCCACGCCGGCGGCGGCAGCCTGACCGCGGACGGCACGACAGTCACGTCGATCGTCGGGCCCGCGTTGGACGGCGGCGCCGGGATCGCTCAGGTCGGCGACTCGGACGGCGGCCGTTATGACGGCGATCGCACCTGGGACCGCGCGGTCGGGCCGATGCAGTTCCTTCCTGGAACATGGCGAGCCTGGGGTACCGACGGGAACGCCGACGGTGTCGAGGACCCGAACAACATCTACGATGCGACCCTGGCAGCCGCTCAGTATCTCTGCGCCGGGGGACAGAACCTCGGCATCGAGTCGAACCTCCGCGCTGCTCTTTACGCATACAACCCCTCGAACTCGTACGTCGAGACGGTGCTCGCGTGGATCCGCGCCTACCAGCGCAGCGGTGGGGTTCCCGTACTCCCGACCCCGACCACGCCGACGCCGCCAACCCACCTACCGCCGTCGGAGGCGCGCAGCCCAGGTCAATCTCCGTCCCCGAACTCGCCCCCCAGCAACCCGCCAGCGGACCGGCAGGCGCCGACCACTCCCGCGAACCTCCGGGCGACCGGGAAGACCGCCACCTCGGTGAGCCTCGCGTGGTCTGCGTCGAGGGACAACGTGAGCGTCACAGCCTACGAGGTCTTCGTCGGCGACCGGCTCGTCGCCACCGTCACGGGCACCAAGCTGACCGTGAACGGTCTGGCCAAGGACCGCGCTCACAACTTCACCGTCCGAGCCCGCGACGCTGCCGGCAACCGCTCGCCGAGGTCGGCGCCGGTGACCGTGGTCACGGACGTCACGCCGCCGACCGTCCCCGCCAACCCGCAGATCGTTCAGCAGGACCGGGACTCTGCGGTCGTTAGCTGGGCGGCCGCGCGCGACAACCTGGACAGCTCGGTGAGCTACCTGGCCTTCGTGCGACTCAGGAGCGGGCAAATCGCCCCTGGAGTGAGGGCGGCGGTCGACGGGACGACTGCGACGGTCCAGGGGCTGACGGCGGGCGTCTCGTACACGATCGAGGTCTTCGCCGTGGATGCGAACGGCAACCGCTCTACTCCGGGCGCGGCGACCATCCCCGCCGACCGCGAAGATCCAACGGCACCGACCGGGCTCACCGGGGTGGCGCAGCCGCCGAACCCGGACGATCCAACCTCGAAGTGGTCGGTCAAGCTGGCGTGGCGGGAGTCGACCGACGATGTCAGGGTGACCGGGTACGAGGTCTCGTACGCCAAGGTGCACTCGGACGGAAGCCTGGGCGCGCGCACGACGGTATCGGTGCCGGCGAGCAACTGCGCACCGGAC
>JBKOZJ010000196.1:0-18304 GCA_046725875.1 Actinomycetota bacterium | reverse complement strand
CCTGCGGACGCGTCGACGGCTAGCTGTTCGGAGGATGACTGGGACCGGATCATTGCCATCAACCTGAAAGGCATCTGGCGCTGCATGGTGCGCGAACTCGCCGAGATGAGCGATCGAGGGGGTGGGGCGATCGTAAACATGTCGTCGGTCGCCGGCGTCGCCGGATTTCCGTTCACCGCGCCCTACACCGCCTCGAAGTTCGCCATTCGCGGGATCACCCGCGTCGCCGCGCTCGAGTACGCAACCCAAAACATTCGCATCAACGCCGTCTGTCCCGCGTACGTGGATACCCCAGGCCTCAAAGCCGGCGCACCTCAAGACAGCGAGCTCTACGAGACGTTTGCCAAGCAGCAGCCGCTCAACCGGATGGCACGGCCGGAAGAGGTCGCCGAAGCGGTCGTCTGGCTTCTGTCGGACGCTGCCTCCTTCGTCACCGGTAGCGATCTCATCGTCGACGGCGGCTATCTCGCCGGGCCGCGAGTGGACTGAGACTCTCGGATTGCGACCCGTGAGCCCGGAGGAAGTGCGGGTGTTGGCGGTGATCCGATCATTCAGCGCTGCTCAGGAAGCGGGTGAGTCGAGCACGTCGAGTGTGCTCTGGCCGATAGGACGAGCTGAGTGCCGAGCCGTAGCCAAAGCCTGCTTGGCAAGGAGGCGGTCGGCGGAGAGTAGTCGCGCATGAGGCTTGTTCGCGATCTGCCGAAGAGCGCTAGTGCGCAACCCAGAGTTGGTCGAGCAGGATTCCCCACTGCGGATGGAACTGATAGCCCCCGGTTCGTGTGGACTGCACATGAGCGCCGGTCATCGGCGGCCAGGGCCGGCGCTGGCGGCGGGCAGCGCCGACTGAGCAAGAGGTGTCGCGCGAGCCGCTGAGCCCCTCCTCAGCAAGATCGGCGGCAAGTCCGGTGTTCGGACGCCTGCGCCTGCCAGTGCTTCGTGACGCGACATTGCGCGGATCGCGGCCGGAGATCGGCCGCGATCCGCAGGTGAACCTTCAAGCCGCGCTCGACCCGGCCGAGATCCGGGCGTCGTCGTCTGCACCGGCGCCGTTTCCTCGGGCAGTCGAAGAGACACGCGCCGCCTCCCCGACGCCGGACCCGTCGTCACGATCCCCCCGCTCAGTGCCCGCGGCCGACGCGATGTCCGCCGCGTCGTCCTCCTTGCCTGGCGCGTCGACACCATTTATGCCCAGCGCGACCGCGGTCACGTCGGTCGAGCCGTTCGCTCCATTCCGCCGCGCCTCGAAGACCGCCTGCTCCACTCCGCGGCTCTGCTCCTCAACGTGCCAGTGGACCTGCTTGAGCCCCTCGTCGGTCTCCGACCGCCCCGCCTCGACCTCCTTGTTGCTGCGGAAGGCCGACGTGCCACGGTTCATGTCATGGCCGACCGCGTACGCGTCGATCTCGACGGTGGATCCGACCCGGTCCGCGGTGTCCCACGGCCGCACCCGCATCCGCCCGAAGATGAGCAACGGGTCGCCCTTCTTCACCGAGCTGGCCACGTTGTCGGCGAGATTCTTCCAACAAGTGACAGTCACGAAGTTATGGTCTGCGTCATGCCAGCCGCGACTGCGCTCCCACCGCCGGACCGTGGACAGCAGGCGGAAGCTCACGACGCTCATGCCCCTTGCCTCGCCCTTCTTGAGGTCGGTGACGACGACGCCGGACATCGTGATCATGGTTTCGTTCATCAGTTCTCCCCTGGTCGCATCCGTTGTCGAACGCATCGACCGTGCCGGAAGGGAGGCACGTGCGGAGGATGGCTATCGGGGCTTGGGGATAAGTCGCCGGAAATCTGGACCCTGTGGAAGCCGAGTCGGTGGGCCAAGGCGGCCGAAACGGCTAGCGGCCGGTCGCAACCTGAATCTGTGCGCATGCCTCTCGGTAGCGCTCCAGCTCGGCAGAGACCGGCGCGATCACGAGCCGTTCGGCGACATCCCGGATGCCGGCATTCAGCCGCGCCTGTGCGCGCCGGCGCCGTCTTCGCGCACCGGTCCCAATCAGCGGCTTTACCAGGACCGACAGCACCAATCCGGCCGCGGCCCCCGCGAAGACCAGCAGCGTTGGAACCGGCCAGTCCGCCACCTCCGGCGTCGGCGGCTCAGGGACCCGCAGAATGCTAAAGCCGAGCAGCACACCAAGCCAGATCAAGCCGACCACGAACACCGCGGCGAACAGCCACTGCAGCGTTCCGACGGCCGACCACCAACGCGGCCGGCGGTCCATGCCCAAGTCAGTGGCTGCTACCGCACGGTCGAGTTCGTCGGCAAGTACGGGTTCACCGCTGCGGGCCGCCTTCCGCACGGCATCTGCCCAGGCGGTGGGAAGTCCGCGAGCCGCTGCATCGCCGACGGCGCGCAACCCGCTCTGCGCCTGAGATCGCGTGATCGCATTCGGTGCCGGCAGCGACGTGCGCGGTGACACCGGCGCCGCTGCCACCATCCCTGCATCTGCACGTTCGCTCTCCACAGGTGGAACTCCGGTCGAGGCGCTGGCGGATGCAGCCGACTTGCCGCCGCGGGCCAGCGCGCCGAGGTGCAGCCGCCGCAGCGGGTCTGGCCGCAGCCGTCGCAGCCACCGGGTCAGCGGCCAACCCGTCGCCAGCGCGCCGCGATACCTGTGCGCCGCCGTAACCGCGTCGACCACGGCAGGTACCCCTGCGGCCGAGCCAAGCGCTGATGAGAGAGCGACTTGGGCCGCCTTATCGACGTCGCCCGTACGCTCGTCGCCGCAGTGTTCGGCCAGCTCCCCGGCCGCCTTCGCAACGTCTGCCAGCAAGCGGTCTCCCGCCGCGCGCTTCTCTCGTACCCGTACCACCAGAGCCTCGCGCAGTTCGGCGATCCCGCGGCCGGTCACCGCGGAGGTAGTGATGATCTGCACGTCGGTCAGACCGTCCTTGACGAGCAGCACACGCAGGTCAGCCAGGCACTGCTCGACTGCCGCGGGCTCCAGCCGGTCCGCCTGATTGAACACGCACAGCGTCACCGGGGCGTGCGCGGCCAGCGGTCGGAGGTAGCCCTCGTGCACCGCGGCGTCTGCGTATTTCTCTGGGTCGAACACCCAGACAAGCAGGTCGACGAGCGAAACCAGCCGGTCGACTTCCACCCGGTGCTCCACCTCGGTGGAGTCATGGTCGGGCATGTCCAGCAGGATCAGGCCGTCGAGGTCTCGCTGGCTTCCAGCATCGAGGACCGATTCCCGGCCGAGCTGGTGTCGGCGGGGAATGCCGAGCCAGTCGAGCAACGGCTGTGCGCCCTGCGGTCCCCATACGCAGGCAAGTGCGTGGCCGGTGGTCGGCCGGCGAACGCCGGTCCGGGAGAGCTTGATGCCCGCGATCGCGTTGAACAGCGAGGACTTGCCCGAGCCGGTCGCCCCGGCCAACGCGACGACGGTGTGCTCGCCCGACAGTCGCAGCCGCTCGCCCGCGCGGTTCGCGACGGCCTGCGCGGGCTCGAGGATCGCCGGATCGAGCCGGCCCTGGCACAGCTTAAGGGCGCGGTCGAGGGCGGTGAGCCGGCGGGCGAGCCCGGAACCCGTCGCCGGGAGCACGTCCGCGACCGTGACTGACGCGATCATGCGTCTGCTCTCCGGCGGAACGTCTCGATTGCCGGCGGCAGGACGCCGCCAGGGCCGGTGCGTCCCGCCTTGCGCGCCTCCTCGATCGCTGCCTCCTGTGAGCGCAGCCACGGGGAGAGGCTGGCATCGACCCGGGCCTCGTCGAGCATGGCTGTGAACCGTCGGGCGTCCTGCTCCAGCAGCTTGCCTGCCCGCTCGTTGAGGTTGCGGCGCGCGTCCGCGGCGAGCTGGCGTACGGCCTGGTCACCGAAGATCGCTTCGAGGATCTTCTGGCTGAGTATGCCGGTGCCGGCTGCGACGCCGACCTCCGCGCCCGTAAGACCGGCGGTCTGCGCAAAGACAACGATCATGACCAGGACTCCGGCGCCGTTGACGCCGAACGACAGAAACCGCGCCGTCGCCCGCTTCGAGGCGCCGACGTTGCGGACCAGATCGAGAACGTAGCCCTGCCATGCCCGTACCTCGTTTCTGGCGCGCTCGCGGAGGTCGGGTGCTGCGCGGCCGGCCTCGATCCCGGCGTCGGCGAGAAGCGCCCGGCCCGCCGGGTCCCCCCGCCACGCCTCGACCGTGTGCTCGGCGGCGTCCTCCGCTGCTGACCGGATCAGGGCCTCGACGCCGGTTTCGAGCGCGACCTGAAGCTCGGCGGAGGGTTGCGGCTTCCCGCGCACCGCCGCTCCAATTCGGTCGCGAATCCGGCCGACCGCTCCTTGGAGCGATTTGAGCAGCTCACCCGTTCCAACGAACTCCTGCCAGCGCGCTAGCACTTCACCGCGGAGCAGGGTGCCGTCGCTGACCCCGTCGTCCACTTGACGCTTGGCGCGCTTATACGCCGCCTCGACTTGACCGTGCAACCGCGCGAGGGCGTCGGACTGCGTCTGGGCTGTATCGGCAAGGGCGGGCACCCGCTCCCGGAAGCTGTCCAGCGCGCCATCGAGGGTGCGGCGGATCACCTGCGCCCGCTTCTCCGCGTCGGCGGCGAGGCCTTGCAACCAGACCCGGATCGGATCGAGCACGCTTTTCGGCAGCAGCCCGCCTTCCTCGAGGGGGCATTCGGGAACGACGAAGAGCGGCACCGAGCCCAGACCATGGTGGGAGAGCATGCTCGCGAGGTGCCCGGTGACCTCGTCCACCGCGTCCGTCGGCACTCTGTTGAGTACCACGGCGAGGGCGGCGCTGCGCTCCTGTGCATCGGCGAGGAAGTCCCACGGCACCGCGTCGGCGTAGCGAGCGGCCGTGGTCATGAAGATCCAGAGGTCGGCGGCGGCAAGCAGCTGAACGGCTAGCTCGCGGTTCTCCGTGACGACCGAGTCGAAGTCCGGCGCATCGAGGAGCGCGAGGCCGGCGGGCAGGCTCGCCGCCGGAACGACATGGAGGGTGCTGGCGCGACCGCTGGTTGACGCTGCCGGGGCGCCAGTTGTACGGGCAAGGGTCGGCAGGATCCGTTGCGAGGTGAACCAGGCCTGCTCCTGCGGATTACAGGCCAGTACCGGCGTTCTCGTGGTCGGCCGCAGCACGCCAGGGGCGGAGATCTGCGCACCGACGAGTGAGTTCACGAGCGTCGATTTCCCCGCTCCGGTGGACCCCCCGACGACCGCCAGGATCGGCGCATCGAGCTGCCGCAGTCGCGGGAGGAGATAGTCGTCGAGCTGATGAACCAGCGCCTTCAGTTCCCTGCGTGCCTCGCCGGCGCCGGCGATGTCGAGCGGCAGGCGCGCCCGAGCGGCTCGATCACGCAACTCGACCAGCGCGCCGAGCAGCCTCTCGTGCGGACCGGGGGACGTCACGGCGACTCCGACCATGCATTCCTTCTAAGTAGGACTGCTCCATCTATCGGCTTGCCCGCAGAAACCGACTCCAAGATTGCAGAACGTTTCCTGGAGCGCATCTTCCGTCCCCTCGACGGCCAGCCGACCAAACCTTGATCTCAGATCGGCCACAATCTCGGCCGACCCGCCGTCCTGCAGAGCGACGGTAGACCGACAATCCAGCTAGCTGGTCAGAAGCGATCAAGGAATACGGGCAATCGGCGATAATCTTGTACGGTGGGTTGTCCCGCAAGGTGCCGACCCAGCCTGCCAGCGCCCGTAGCTCAGCGGATAGAGCAGTGGACTTCTAATCCGAAGGTCGCAGGTTCGAATCCTGCCGGGCGCGCCTTCATGTCAGCAAAAAATCACATGGCTGGTGCGTGGGCAAGCTGGGGATGGACCAACGTCGAGCATGCCAACCCGACAGCTCCCGCACCGATCAGAATGGCGGCTCCGGTCAACCAGCCAGTGGCCCCGCGCTTGAAAGCCCGCATGGAATGCCAGACCGCGAGAAGGTAGCTAGCGACCGGGTTGGTGATGGTCATCGCGGCCACTGCAGACGCCAGTGGGCCTTCGGAGAAAGCCTCCTGCTCCAGGAAGAACCCGACGACATTGCCCGCGGCCGGGCATAGCCCGACCCAGGTCAAGGCGGTCGCCTCGACCCCTGGTCCACCAGCTCGCCGAGCGTCACCCTCAACAGGACCGCGTTGATCGCGAAGAAGATGCCGGCGCCGACCGCGACAAGTGTGCCGTGCATCAGCGGCGACCACCCGACGGCGCGAACAGCAGAAGGACTCGTCCCGTCCACATCGGTGGTGATGCCCGGTCGCGGATCGCGGGGTAGGGTCGGGGGTCCAATGGAGGTAACCATGGCCAGGATCCTCGACCTGGACGAATTGCCGCACGAGCCGCACTCTCATGAGTTCGTCGGCGCTGACCACGGCGACGTTCCGTTCTCGATCATCCTCGTCCACTCGCGGCCGGGCGTCGGGCCAAAGCTCCATCGACATCCGTACGCCGAAGTGTTCCTAGTCGAGGCAGGCCGGGCGACATTTCAGATCGGCGAGGAGCGTTTGGTCGTGCCAGCCGGTCACGTCGTCGTCAGCCCACCGGGCGAAGCCCATGGCTTCGTCAACGGTGGGCGGGGCGAACTCCGGCTGATCACGATCCAACACGGAATGGCTCGCCGGGCCGGATCCGGTCTGGTCGTCGAAGCCGAAGGCTTAGGCCAACCGGCGGCAAGATCGCAGGGCTGCGAAGCCGGCCCGAGGCATGGCCGGACGCGCAGATGTCAGCGACCTCCCGCGCGCGTCACTGTCCTCAGGACGTACCGCTGAAGCGGACATCCTTCGTCTCGACCGTCCCCGCCGTCCGCCCCGGCGCCGACTGGTCGGTCCAGTACAAATTCGTGTGTGCGATCACCTGGTCCGGCGGGGGCGTTCCCCATGCCGTCAGGTCCTCCGTCGTGTGAGCGTCACTGACGAGTGTCGCGTCGTATCCGCGGACGAACGCGCCATGGAGGGTCGAACGGACGCATCCGTCCGTCTGTGCGCCGACGACGACCAGTCGCCCGACTCCGAGTCCCGAAAGCACGGTCTCGAGCGCGGTGCCCTCGAAGGAGTCCCCATAGTTCTTCTCAACGAGTGGCTCAGCGGCGCCCGGACTCAGCTCGGAGACGATCCGCCAGTCGTCGCTCCCGCTCGCAAGCTGCTCGTCGGAGTGTTGGACCCACACAACGGGGACCTCCTCCTGCCGCGCCCGGTCGACAAGGCTTCCTATGTTCGCCACGACCGCCTCGCGCTCGTGCGCCCCCGCTACCACCCCCTTCTGCACGTCGATGACGAGGAGTGCGGTGTTCGGTCGGTTCTCGAGTGTGGTCATGATCTCTCCTTGCTCAGGTCGAGGGCGGCGACGACCGCTTCGGTGATGCCGGCAACCATTCCGTGACCGGCGTCGTCGATTGGGACTAGCTCTGCATCGGTCCAGACTCCGGCGAGGTGCCAGGGGACATCGAGCGGGCTACTGCCATCGAGGCGTCCATGCGCAAGGACGCCGGGGATCCCGGCAAGTCTCGTCGCGTCCCGCAGCAGCGCGCCGTCCTCCAGCCAGGCGGCGTGCCGCCAGTAGTGGGTTACGAGGCGGGCGAAGGCCATCCGGAACGTGGGATCGGCATACCGCGGGCTGGGGACGGGATCCCGGCCGAAGGACACATGCACGTCCTCCCATGCGCACCAGTTCCGCGCCGCCTCATCCCGTACATCAGGATCGGGATTGTCGAGGAGCTTCGCGTATGCATCGGTCAAGTTCCCATCCCGGTCGGCCGCAGGGACACCCTCGCGAAACCGAGCCCACTCTGCCGGGAATAGGCGGCCGACATCCCGAGTCACCCAGTCGACTTCCCGCCGGGTCGTCGTGGTTACGCTGAAGAGCACCAGGTCGGAGACGCGCTCCGGGTGCTGCTGTGCGTACGCCAAGCCCAGCGTGCTCCCCCACGAGCCGCCGAGCACGAGCCACCGGTCGATGCCGAGGTGCACACGGATGCGCTCGATGTCGGCAAGCAGGTGCCAGGTCGTGTTCGAAGTGAGACTGGTCGCGGGGTCACTGGCATGCGGCCTGCTCCGGCCACAGCCACGCTGATCGAACAGCACAATTCGATACGCCGCAGGGTCGAAGTAGCGCCGCCAAGTCGGCGTGCATCCAGAGCCCGGCCCGCCGTGGAGAACTACGGCTGACTTGCCTTGCGGATTCCCACAGATCTCCCAGTAAACGAGGTTCGAGTCGCCCGCGTCGAGCAGGCCCGACTCGCACGGCTCGATCTCCGGATATAGCTCTCCCATCGAAGTAGCTGGGCCTGGTTAGAGCTTGCTGACCTGCGGCAGGACCTCGGCGGCGATCAGCTCGATGTGATCGAGGTCGTCGAGATCGAGAATCTGCAAGTAGGCGCGGCCCACGCCGGCCTCGGCATACGCCCCCAGCCGGTCGACGATCTCGGCCGGTGTTCCGGCGATGCCGCCCGCGCGCAGGTCGGCAATGTCCTCGCCGATCGAGTCAGCTCGCCGCCGTAGCTCTGTCTCGTCACGACCGCAGCAGGTGGTCGCGGCGACCGAGTAGGTCAGCGACCAGGGGTTGCGGCCGAGCTCTCTGCAGGCGGCGCGCGCGGCATCGACCCGCTTGGCCGTCTCGGGGACGTCCTTGAAGGAAACGTTGAACTCGTCCGCATAGGTTGCGGCGACGCTTGGAGTTCGTACCAGCCCAGTGCCGCCGACGATGATCGGCGGCCGCGGCTGCTGGCGCGGCTTGGGCAAGCCGGGCGAGTCCGCTAGGACGTAGTGCTCGCCATGAAACGCGAACGTCTCGCCGACCGGTGTCTCCCACAGTCCGGTCACAATCTGCAGCTGCTCGACCAACCGCTCATGGCGCTCTCGTTCGTTTGGGAATGGGATGCCGTACGCACGATGCTCGGCTTCGAACCAGCCCGCCCCCAGTCCAAGCTCTAGCCGTCCGCCGGACATCTGGTCGACCTGGGCGACCTCGATCGCAAGTACACCGGGCCAGCGGAACGTCGCGGCGGAGAGCAAGGTGCCAAGCCGCAGCCGGGACGTCTCGCGGGCCAGCCCGGCCAAGGTGATCCATGAATCCGTCGGGCCGGGAAGGCCGGATATGTCGCCCATCTTGAGGAAGTGATCGGACCGGAAGAACCCGTCGAATCCGCCATCCTCCGCCGCGCGGGCGACAGTGAGCAGCGTGTCATAGGAGGCGCCTTGCTGCGGCTCGGTGAAGACTCGCAAATCCACGCAGTCAGTCTTTCATCCACGTCTTTGCAAGTTGAGCCTGTGGGCGGGACACGCAGCCCCGCGCCCTCACCGTACGGCTAGCCTTCGACCGTGACGACCGACCTACCGAAGATCGAGCTGCACGTCCACTTGGAGGGGACGGTCCGGCCGCACTCACTGATCGAGATCGCCCGCCGCAACGGCGACACGCTACCGTTTGCGAACGTTGACGACGCGCGGGCCTTCTACAAGTTCCGGGACTTTGCGCATTTCATTGAGGTCTGGAACCTCACCACGAACGTCCTGCGAAGCTACGACGACTTCCGCCAGGTTGTTGTCGACTATGCCCGGGAGGCGGCCGGGCACGGCGCGGTCTACATCGAGGGAATCGTGTCGCCCTTCGAACGCCTGTCGCTCGGCCTCGACCCGGACGAGTTGTTCTCCGGCTACTGTGACGGCGCACAACAGGCTCGAGAAGAGTTCGGCCTCGAGGTCCGCCTCACGCCCGACATCGCTCGCAACATCGACCCCGGCCTCGTTGAGGCGGTCGTGCCGTACGCGATCAAGTACCGAGATCGCGGTGTGGTCGGGCTGGGCCTCGGCGGGCTGGAAGCCCAGTATCCGCCGGAGCCCTTTGCGCGCTGCTTTGAGATCGCCCGGGCTGGCGGAATGGGCTCGGTGCCGCATGCGGGCGAGGTGAGCGGGCCAGAGTCTGTACGGAAGGCGCTCGACGTACTGCACGCCGACCGCATCAGGCACGGTATCCGAGCCGTCGACGATCCAGCGCTCCTCGCCGAGCTTGCCGACCGCGGGATCGTCTGCGACGTGTGCCCGACCTCGAATGTACGGACCGGGGCGGTCCGCTCGCTGGCCGAGCATCCGCTAGCACGGATGGTCGAAGCCGGGGTGCCGTGCACGGTCAACACCGATGACCCGGCGATGTTCGACACGGACCTCGGCCGGGAGTACGGACAGCTCGATCGGCTCGGCACCACCGCCAAACGGGCCTTCGACGCGGGCATCGCCGGGGCGCTGTGCGACGACGAGACCACGGCCAGGCTCCAGTCGTTGTGGCCGGAGGATCCGCTATTGCCTGGATAACTCGCTGAGAGGTTCCGTAGGGTCACTTTCGTGCCCAAACCCCCCGGTCCCCCGACTCCGGAACAGCCGGAGTTCGTCCGGGAGTGCATCGGATGGGGCGCGTTTGCGGCGGTGATCGTGCCGGTAGTGCTGCTCGTCACCGGCTCCACGGTCCGGGCAGCGCTCATCAGCGGTGCTGCCGTGGCCGCCGTTACCGTGACGGTGTATTTGGTCGTCGGGATGGCGAGGATGCCGCTCGCCGCGGTGGAAGACCCGCCGCTCGCTGCGCAGGAGGGATCGCCGGATCCCGAGGCCGAGAGCTGGGGAGTACCGCCGCCCATCCAGCCGCCGTACTCGGTGGATGTGCCGGAGCAGGACGTCGGTCTGTACGGCCCAGCGCCTTGGGAGGCGCCGGCCGGCCCGCCGTACACCTCCAACCCCTGGGAGGGGCACCCGGCCTACACCGACGGATATGACCCGACCCACTGGGGGGCGGCACCCCCGGGCGAGATTCCGTACGAACCGGATCCGTGGGAGACGGGTGCGCCCCCAGTCTCGCCCTACCCCCAGGTCTCCTGGGCTGAGCAGCCAACCGGCGTGGGTCCGTACGATCCAGAGCCTTGGGCGGGACAATCGAATCGCGTCGATTCGTACGACTCAGCGCAGTGGGCTGGGCCCCCGAACGGCGTCGATCCATACGACGCAGCCGCCTGGCCCGCCCCATCGAACGGGGTCGACCCGTACGACCCAGCCGGCCGGCCTGCCCCACCGAACGGGGTCGATCCGTATGACCCAGCCGGCTGGCTCGCGCCGTCGAGCGGCGTCGGCATGTCGGACCAAGCGGATTGGGAGACACCGCCCCCAGGCTGGCTCCCGGACAAGAACGCCGACAATGTGCGCCCGCCATGGGATGTTGCGCCCGGCGATCACGTGGGCCCAGCTCGCCCAACACCCCCCCTTCCGTATCCCGCCGAGCCGCCCGACGCATACCCGCCTGATCAGCGAAAACGACACCGGCGTGCGTAGGGTGGTCACTTACAGATCACGAGGCGAAGCGAGGAGCGTGTGGCCGATTACCTGGTCTGGATCGACTGCGAGATGACCGGCCTTGACCTGACCCGCGACGCGTTGATCGAGGTCGCGGCGCTGGTGACAGACGCCGAACTGAATGTTCTCGGCGACGGCGTGGATGTAGTGATCAAGCCGCCGCAAGCAGCAGTTGACCAGATGGACGACGTTGTCCGAGCGATGCACATGGCCTCCGGGCTGCTCGCCGAACTCGACAGCGGAGTCACGCTCGGCGAGGCCGAGGACATGGTGCTGTCATATGTCAGGCAGCACGTCACCGAGCCGCGTAAGGCCCCGCTTGCCGGCAACTCCGTCGCCACGGACCGCGGTTTCCTCGCCCGGGACATGCCGACCCTCGAGGGCTACCTGCACTATCGGATCGTGGACGTGTCGAGCATCAAGGAGCTGGCCAAGCGCTGGTACCCCCGCACCTACTTCAACTCCCCGGACAAGACCGGCAACCACCGCGCCCTGGCCGACATCAAAGAGAGCATCCAGGAGTTGAGGTATTACCGGCAGACGATCTTCGTGCCAGAGCCTGGGCCCGCCTCGGATACCGCGAAGGAGATCGCCTCATCGATTACCGGCACTCCCCCACGCGACCGGGCGGAGCCACCGGACCGTGCCGACCAACTGGACCGCGCCGACCCAGCCAACCACGCAGACTCAGCCGCGCACACCGACCCACCGGTCCGCTCCGACCCGTCCGACCTCACCAGTTAGCCCGTTTCCGCGATCGCTCTGCGGCGGGATTGGCCGTCATCGACAGGTCGCCGCTTCATGCCACGGTCGCCGCTTCATGCAGGGTAACCGTGATCGTCGGTCCCAATTGTCCAATTCTCAGCCTGTACTGTACATAAGAGGCCATCTGAGACGTAAAGCCCTGTGTTCATGGCGCTTGGTGCCGCGTGGGCTTCCGGGCCGCCCCACGATCGCTCTTCCCACCGCCGCCCGGTGTCTGCTCTTTGGAGACGACGCTGATTGCACCGTCCGGCTCCATCCGCACGGTGTCGACATCGCCGAGATCGTGAACTCCTCGTTTCCGCAGCTCAGACATGAGCGCCTCCTCGGTGACCAGCTCACGTCGCATGTTCCGGCGGTTCATCCGGCCCCCTGGATGATGAGGAGCACCGCTCTGGGCTTGGACAGGCGAGCCGCCCACTGCCACCGATAACCGGCCGCGTTCAGCAGGAGTGACCAGAAGAAGATGGTGGCGACCAGGACGATGCCGTCGGTCAGGCTCTGGTAGTTCGCGGACATCCCGTTTTGTGCCGCGTCCGCTATAAAAACGAGGACCAGCAGATCCGTCGTGCCCGTCGATCCGCTCTCCCGCGGAAAGCTGCGCAGCAGGAGGAATGCGACAAGGTAGATCACTGTCCCGCGAACAAACAGCTCGAGAACGGGCACGTCGGGCCGCAGAACCTCGTCCCAGTGGATGTTCATTCTCGCCTCCGAGGGAAGTTCATGATCCCGCGAGGTGGTACCCCGGTTAGTCGATGATCAGCCGTCACCAGCAGAACTGCTTGATCATCGGCTGTACTACCGCGAAGGGGAGCTCAATCCGTGATCACCGACAGAACGGGGTCAGAATCCGACGCTCTCTGCCGGTGACAAGGCGAGATGACCTCGCAGGCCGATCAGACGCCGGCGACCACGACGAAAGCACACGCGTCAGGCTAAGTTGGGGTGATCAAGGAGGCAGGTGAATCCCAGGCCGGATCACCGCAAGGCGCAGCGCAGGTCACCGGAATAGCGGTGCCGACTGCCGTCGTTGTGATCAGCGCCGCGGTCGGCGGGCCGACGTCGGTACACTTGCTCAGGCACAAGCCGCATGGTGGGTGTAGCTCAGCTGGTAGAGCACTGGGTTGTGGTCCCAGGTGTCGTGGGTTCGAGTCCCATCACTCACCCCAATATGATCTCTCAAGAGATCGGAATGACGTCGAGCCTCACTGGCTTTGGCGTTCCCGGCGTCTGGTCGATCGGTCCGTGGCGAGGATCCCTTGGGTGTAGGCGGCGCTGACCGCCTCGGCACGGCTTGCCGCGCCGAGCTTGGCCATCACCCGGCTCAGGTGCACGCTGACCGTCTTCTCACTAATGAACAGCTCGTCGCCGATCTGGCGGTTGGTGCGGCCGGCGGCGACAAGGGTCAGCACCGCCGTCTCGCGGGGTGTGAGCACGTCGGTGACCGTATGGGTGATGCCTTGGTCGTCCAGACGCAGTCGGGCTCGGCGAGCCAGCTCGTCGATCGACTGGCGCAGTGGCGCGGCGCCGAGGTCGTCCGCCGCTTGGCCAGCGAGCCGGAGCTGCTCGGCCGCCTCCTCACGGTCGATTCGCTCGCCGCTCGCCAAGAGTGCCTCGGCTAGCCGCCACCGTGCATATGCCTGTCGATAGATATCGCCATAGCCGAAGGCGTCGATCACCGCCTGCCAGGCGGCTCGGTCGCTCTTTCCACGTAGCCGGGTCGTCTCTGCCTCAGCTCGGCTCATCCAAGCGCGCCCCTCGGGCCCCACCGTGGTAGTCCGCGCCCGACCAGTCCTCATCGTGTCGGCGGCGTATGCAGCGATGGTCTCGCCGCCCGCAACGGCCTGCTGTTCGGCAACCTCATTCCGGCTCCGCCGCATGGCTTCGGCGAGGTCGGCGTACGCCCAAATGCCAACTGCGCAAAGGGAAAGCGCCACCAAATGCCAGGGAGCCGTCTGATGTAGTCGGTGCAAGGCCTGCTCGATATAGTCGACGGCCCGCTCCGGTCGCCCGCGCCACAACTCCAGCTCGGCGCCACAATGCCCGACCAGGGTCATCACCTGCTGGTCGAGCCGCCATCGATCCCTTAGGTGCGCCAGCCGGCGCTCGGCCAGGTCAACCTCTCCCCGGCCGACGGCGACCAGCAGTCCGGCAGCCGATACCCGTGTTACGACCGTGCTCGAGGTAGCCTCTCCGGCGAGTTCGCTGGCCGCCTCGGAACCATCCCATTCTCCGGCGATGAATCGGCCGATCACCTGCAGGACACGCAGCTCGAGCCCGTACCCGCTCCACGTGCGCCCGGTGGTCGCCGCACGCTCAACCGCGGCGTCAAGCTCGGCCAGCGCGTCGGGCAGGCGGCCGGCCTCCTCGAGCAGCACCGCACACCGGTTGAAGCGCGCCCGCAGCTCCACGTCGTGGGCGCCCACCTTGGCAGCAAGTGCGATCGCATCCCCGAGATGCTCCAGCGCCTGATCGAGTCCGTCGTGCTTGAAGTCCACCACGAGGGTGCGCGTGACGAGCGCGTCGGCCTCGACCGCGGTCTGGGGGCCCTCGCCTGGTACCGCCCGTGCGGTCTCCAGCGCCGCCGTGGCGAGGTCACCGGCTTCGTCGTCCCGACCGAGCTGCATACATGCACGGGCCAACGCCGCCTGAGCCCGCGCCTTTACCGCGCTCGGCTCCCGATCGGCGACCAGCTCCCAGGCGTCCCGTGCGGCGTCGTACGCACGCTGCACAGTGCCGTCAAGCGTGAACAGGTACTCCACATACATGCAGCGCAGCTCGGCCGCTGCAAGCGCGTCGCCTCTCTTGTCGACGAGCTCGATTGCGCCTCGGCTGTGCGCGATCGCACGATCCGGCTCGCCGGACTCGGCGGCGGCTCGCGCCGCCCATCGTGTCAGTGTTAGCAGGTCGATCCCGCTGACGCTGTCGGGCAGGTCGACAGCCGACCACAACTGCAGGGCGCGTTCGGCATGCACCAGCATCTCCGCGGGCGCGCCAACCTCGTCCGCCTCGCTCGCCGCCCGGACCGATGCCGCGAGCGCACCACGGAGATCGTGACTCTGCATGCTGTGGTGGGCCAGCTCGGCCGCGGCTCCCGGGCGATCGTCACCAGCCAACGCCCTAGCGACCTGTGCGTGCAACCGAGATCGTTCACCGGGTAGCAGATCGGAGTAGACCGCCTCATGGAGCAGCGCATGCCGGAAGGAATACGCCTCACCTGATTCCTCGGTGACGACGACATTGTGCGCGACAGCTTCTCGTAGCGCATGGTCCAGCTCGTCGCCTGGAATTTCAGAAGCGGCGCTAAGGCGCTCATGAGTAAATCGGCGCCCGATCACCGACGCCAGCCGGACGACCTGCTGGGTGACCGGGGATAGCCGTTCGACCCGAGCCAGCAGCACGTCGGCGAGTTCACGCGGAACGTCCCCCGGTGACGCGGAAAGCAGCTCCTCGGCCATGAACGCGTTGCCCTCCGAGCGCTCGGCGATTCCCCGTACAACTTCGTCAGGGAGCGTCTGGTCCGCCAGTGTCCGTACGAAGGTTTCGGCATCGACGAGCGGAAACGGTTCGAGGTGGAGGCGGTCGACGGAAGGCAGCCGGACCAGCTCGGTCAACAACGGCCGCAAGGGGTGCCGGCGGTGGAGGTCGTCGGAGCGGAATGTACCGACCACAAGCAGTCGCTGCCCCGAGAGTCGGGCGAGTAGGAAGGCGAGTAGGTCACGACTCGAACGGTCGGCCCAATGCAGGTCCTCGATCGCCAGCAGGATCGTTCGATCAGTTGCGAGCTCGCTTAGCGCCGCGTGTACCGCTTCGAAGAGCTGGAGCTGGCCCAGGTCTTGGCTGACGCCCCGAGGGTCCGGTCGGCCTTGCTGTTCGGGCAGCAGCCGCGCGAGTGCCGGGTGCCGGCCGATCAGCTCGATGTCATACGCCGCAATCTGGCGGATCGCCTCCGCGAAGGGCAGGTATGGCAGCATGGCCTCGGCCGTATCAAGACAGCGGCCCACGAACGCGGCCTCACCGTCCTCGTTGACCGACGTGACGAGTTCAGTCAGGAGGCGGGACTTACCAACTCCCGCATCTCCGGACAGCAGCACGGCACTGGGCCGCCCGAACCGTGCCCGGTCCAGGGCGTCCCGCAGTGTCCGTAGCTCCGCCTGGCGGGCGACCAGCGGAATGCCCGAGCCAAGTCGCGGCATGTCCGCCATGCTGACATAGTCCACTGACAAGTGAGTGGCCCGACCAATCTTGTCTGTGGTCGCTACTTGGCCTTGCGGACCTGCCGGGCGGCCCGGTCCGCCTCCGCCTCCTCCAGGAAACGATGCTGCCGGTAGTTCATCTCAGCTTGTAGAACGGCCTCGTGGTTCATGATCAGCCTCTCCTTGGTGCCGTTGCCTTTCGTTGTCTGACACCAAGCCTCGTGCTGAGGTGGTCACCCGGACATCAGCAGATCAGGTCGACCCTGGCAGAGGTCCCTTAGGTCGTGGCTCTGTTCCCCACTTACTCGGGGTACGGAGCCCTTACCTGGGCAACGCGTCCTCGAGATCGATGTCCGGGTGGACCGGAGGCGAGCGGGCGCGGCTGCGCGGGGGGTCTCCGGCGCTTGATCGTGGTTCCTTGGATGGGCAGGGCCGCGGCCTGAATCGGCTCCTCGACGGTGTAAATGGCCGAGCAAGATCACGGCAAGTCTCGTTACGAAGCTCACCCGGCCCCGCGCTGCGCGGTGGCGCCGGCAAGGCGTGGCCCAGAATCGACTGCTGGGGCAGAGACGAGCGCCCTGCGACACTGTGATGTGCGTCGGCAAATCATGGGATCGTCGAACGAGCGATCGCTATGGCATCGCTTTTGGTGAGTTCCCCCTCCATACGCAGCGTGGTGGTGCCCACCTGCCAGATCAACGTCTGTGCTGCCATCCGAGCGGCCTCCTGTCGGATGTGACCGCTGCGATCCACGTAGACGAGCGTATGTGGGTGTGGCACCCAGATCGCAAGGGCTCCTCCGACGAGGAGCGGCTCCGCGTCCTCCGCGCCGTACTTCTCGTAGATCGGTGAGATTGTGCCGGCGAACTCATCGATTCGAACCGCCACTTGGGTCGCGGGGTCTGGGTCCGGCCGGCCGGGCGCAGCACGATACGCAAGCGTGACGACTCGCGGCGGTTCGCCATCGGCGAGCCGTACCTCATCTGGCGGGCCGAGTGCAGCCGGGACCTGGATGTCGAAGTCCGCCGCCTTCCGGGCCTCGTCGAGTGAGACCACCCGCTCTCCGGGCAGTGTGGGCAACTGCCCCGGTTTCGGCTGCATTGGAGCGGGCTCGCGGTGGATGTCGATGCCCGCAACCCGAAGCACATCTGCCACCGCAGCTCTGACCTGCGGTGATGCTAGGAGGAGCACCGCGAAAACGAGGACCAAGGCGGTCGCTGCCTGCACGACCCGCGATCGCCGCCACCACGGGAGCCATGTCGACGCCGGCTGCCGCGCGGGCAGGCCGCCGTCGGTTTGCTCGGCCGCGATGCGCTGCTTCACGCCGTACACAAGATCCGGCGCAGGTGGCACGGCGAGATGCCGGCCGAGCTCGGCTAGCTGCCGCTCGAGATCGTCGATGTGCTCAGGCACCCGGCACCTCCTCCCCCAGCGGTGCGCCCAAACGGTCGCGCAACCGCCCGAGCGCTCGGGATAGCCGGGACTTGACCGAGCCGGGCGGCCAGCCGAGGACCTGCGCCGTCTCGGCCTCGCTCAGCTCGAGGAAGTAGCGGCAAGTGATCACGAGCTGGTCCTTGTGCGGGAGCTGCCTGACCGCGTCGAGCAGGATGCTGCGCCGGTCATCGCTCACCGCCGCCGTCTCCGGATCGGCGTCGGCTGGCGGTGGCGGATTGTGCGTGGACAGTCTCAGCTGAAGGTCGGCGCCCCGGCGGCGAGCCCGGTGAAGGTTCATGGTCTCGTTGGCGACGATCTGCAGCAGCCAGGGGCGGAACGACGCCTGTGTCCGAAACGAACCGAGCGCATTGAAGGCCCTCACGAACGCCTCCTGTACGACGTCGTCGGCGTCGTCTCCCGCTCCGAGCAGCACCGCCGTCCGATGCGCGGCCGGGGTGTAGCGAGCAACCAGGAGCCCGTAGGCCTCCAGGTCGCCTGCCCGGGAGCGATCGAGCGCCGTTGCGTCGTCCGTCGCGGGCTCCTCCCGCTCGGGCGGCCGCCGCTAAGGATGTACGGGCCGGCAGCGGTCGCGGTTCCAGTCAGGAGATTTCTGGCGAAACCATACCGGCGCG
>JBKOZJ010000195.1:0-31505 GCA_046725875.1 Actinomycetota bacterium | reverse complement strand
TGCATCGGGCCTGGTTTGCCACAATCCGGGAGGACCTGCATCGGGTAGACATGGAGCTCCTTGCCGCGATCGTCCCACCCCGGCCGTTCTTCGCGGACTTGCTGTTCACTGGGGTCTCCGGAACGGCAACCACGATCGAGGATCAGCTGAAGCTTGTGGCTGGGATGCCGGCAACCGAGCTACGCCGTCAAGTCGCAGAGGTCTGGCACGGCAAACCGATCGAGGTCTGGCAGGGCGAATCGATCCCGGAACCCGCACGGAAGGTCGTGGATGACCCCGGCGGGCCCGGTCGGCTCGCAGACGCGCTATGGCGATATTGGTCGGTCGCGCTTGAACCACATTGGCGTTCGATCCGCGCAATTCTCGATGAAGATGTCGCGTTCCGGGCGGCTGAACTCACCAAGAGTGGTGTCGGCGAGATGCTCGCCGGGCTGCACGAGTCGATCACCGTTGCCGGGGACGTCCTGCGCATCGACAAGGCTTGCCTGGTGTCGGAGGCAGATCTCGCCGGTGTCGGCCTCAGACTCGTGCCCTCAGTGTTCTTCGTCGGCAAGGTCGTTTTCGCCCACGCTCGGGACCGTCCGTGCAGTCTGAGCTACGCCGCGCGTGGCCTCGGCAACCCCTGGTGCCAAGCGGGGGCGGCCATGACAGACGAAGAACCGCTGGCCGCGCTAATCGGCCGCAGCCGCGCGGCGGTTCTTACCAACCTTGCCGTGCCCATGACCACCACTGAGCTCGCGATCAAGTTGGGTCAGAGCCCGCCGGCCGTGAGCCAACACCTGGCCGTCCTGCGCCGCAGTGGCCTGGCCACCTCCTGGCGTGCCGGACGACGCGTCCTGTACCGGCGAACCGCGCTCGCTGACAGCATCATCGCCGCCAACGCCGCAAGTGCGGCAACGGCAGGAAACGTATGGCCACGTGAGCGGGGAGATCGCTTGCGAGCCGGCGGAGGCCGGCTGTGAAATCACCACGCAAAGAGGTAGCTGATGACGACAGAGTTGGACGAGCGATTGACCCTCCTGAAGCCCTTCGTGGGCCTATGGACCGTCGAGCCGCTATTGCCGGAAGGTGAGGCTCCGCCGGAGCTTCGGGGCAATGTTTCATTCGAGTGGCTACCGGGAGGCGGCTTCCTGATCGAACGCTGGGAGGTACCGATTCCCGAGGTCCCCAACGGCTTCGCCGTGATCGGAGCCGCGCCGAAGGAAGGTTTTCGCCAGTACCAGTTCGACTCGCGAGGCGTGGCCCGGATCTATGCCATGGAGTTCAACGGTGAGACCTGGCGGCTGTGGAGGACCGAGCCGGACCTCTCGCCGCTTGAGTTCCACCAACGCTTCACCGGCACGTTCGGGCCCGATCACACAGCCATTACCGGCCGTTGGGAACACAGCGACGACGGTGTCAGCTGGAGTGAGGACTTCGGACTTCTATACCGGCGACTCCGCGACTAGCAGTTTGCGCCAAAACGCGGTCGGCACATCAGTGATCGACCGATGAAGGCGGGCCTCCGAGGACGAGCGTGCAGTGTTGAACCACAGCAGACGAACCGGCACCTACCAGGTTCGGTGTATCACCGTCGGTGGGTGTCCTGCTCTGCCAACCAGCGGTCCTCGGCGGCGTAGGCAAAGAAGTCGTAGTCCGGGCCGTAGTTGTCGACCAGGTCGGGGAAGACCTCGCGCCAGTCACGACCCCGCGTCGCCTCGATCACCCAGGGGACCGTGGCGGCCAAGGACTCCGCGTATCCGGTGACCGGCCGGTAGTCGAGTTCCCGGGCAGCGGCCGCCATGTCCAGCACTATCGGATGTGGTATGCCCCATGGGCTGTCGCCGATGTTGGCGGCGGGCGGGGGGCCTTCGACCAGCACGAGCTCGCTTGTCACGCCCATAACGTCGTCCACGGCTGCGCTGATCTCCGCCGCGGTAGGTGCCTGCGGGTCGCCGGCATTCAGTACGCGGGTACCGGGTTTGCCGGCGGCCAGCCGGATTAGCTCGGCGAGGTTGGCTGTAGAGATTGTGTGGAAGCGGCTGCGACCGCCATGTGCGAGGATACGGACCAGTCGGGCGTCCAGGGCGCGCTTGATGAAGTACCACTCGCGCGGGTGTTTGGTCCGGGGCCCGTGGACCGCTCCGGCACGCAAGACAGTGACCGGCAGCTCGTCCGCGGCGCGCTGGAACTGTTGTTCCAGCGCGGCCTTGCCGGTCGCGTAGTCGTCGTCCACCGGCTCGACTGTGGTCTGTGTCTCCGGGATGGGGACGGGGTATCGCGTCTCTTCGGTCCCGAAAGGACGGCCCAGGTCGTCCAGGTAAACCGCCACACTGGAGATCACGACAGCCGATCCGACGCGATCGGCAAGCGTGAGCAGCTGTTCCGCGTGGCGGCGACGGTAAGCCACGCAATCCACGACGACATCGGCGCCATCGCCGAGGGCGGCCATCAGCGCGTCGGTGTCCTCCCGATCCAGCTCCGTGATCTCGACCCCGTCCGGCAAGCCCTCGCAGTGCCCCGCCGTGGCGGCCCCACGCACCTTCCAGCCATCCCCAACGAGTGCATGGACGGCGGCGCTGCCAATCTGGCCTGTTGCACCGATCACAAAGGCAGTCCTCGGGTCGCTCATCTGAGGCACCCTAAGACCTAGAGTCGCCTCTAGGTCAACCAAACTGATGCGTTCGTCACCCTGGCGGTTGGCAACAAGGAGAGCGAACTGAGCAGGCTGCGCGTTCCCGCGCAACCTGCTCAGGCGTGGCATATGGCCGCCGAGCACGGTCAGCTCCGATGGCGTACCCGGGGTGGTCAACGCCATCGCAGTCGCGACGGCCGCGATGCCGGTCGGGATGATCCCGACCCAAAGGTGGGACCAGATCGGTGCCCTCCCAAGTGCGCACAAACCTCGCCACGATCGCGTCCTCGGCCGGTGAGCCGGAGGCGGGCGCCGGTTCGCGGTCGGCGAAGCTCGATCGTTGGTGCCGCAGGCCGGCGCGTGCGCGTTTGCGGGCGCTGTTGACTGATTGCACCGTGGAGTCGAGCATGTCGGCCACTTCGTCCGCACGAAAGCCAAGGACGTCGCGCAAGACCAGTACGGCGACCTGGCGGGGCGGCAGCACCTGCAGCGCGGTCACGAAGGCCAGGGATATCGATTCGTTCTGTTCGTAGCGAGCCTCCGGGCCTGGCGGCACGTCGATGCCACGCGCGAGTAGGGCGTCGGAAATTGGCTCAAGCCAAACGACCTCGCCGAGCCTGGTCGGCTCGGGCGGCTCAACATCAGGCACGTCCCACTCCTTGGCCGCTCGACGGCGGGCAGAACGACCGGTGTTGACGCCTCGATTTGTGGCGATCCGATAGAGCCAGGTGCGCAGTGAAAGGCGCGGCGCTCAAACGCTGCGAGGCTTTGCCAGGCGGCCAGACGGTGCCGCCCGGCCCCGTAGCGGAAGACTGGAAAGGGGTCTGTTGCGTCAACTGAGACTGGGCCCGCTCGGCATGCTTCCGCCGCATGCTGCTGATTCGGCGCACCATCGTCCCGGTCCCCTCTCGCTTGGCGTTCGCTGGATTTCGGTTCCCGCCGGAGGTGATCGTGCTGGCGGTGCGCTGGTATATGCGGTTCGGACTGTCCTACCGCGATGTCGAGGAGCTGCTGGCCGAGCGTGGCGTCACGGTGGCCGGTCGCTGGGTGTACCTGTACCGGGCGGTCGACCAGTTCGGGTAGGTCGTCGACGTGTACGTGTCCGCGCGCCGGGACAGCGACTCGGGGCATCGGTTCTTCCACCGAGCGAGGAGCTCCACCGGCGTGGCGCCAGCCGAGGTCATCACCGACCGAGCGCCCACCTATCCCGCGGTTGTGGACGAGCTGTGGCACGACGTCGAGCGGTACGCGAACAACCGGGTCGAGGCCGACCACGCCCAGTTGAAACGGCGGCTGCGCCCGATGCGCGGGATCAAGACCATGGCCGGGTTGCGGATACTCGCCGCCGGTCACGCGTTCGTTCAGAACCTGCGCCGCGGTCGCTACGAGATCGCCGCCGACCAACCTCGCAACCTTCGACTCGCCATCGCGTTCGGCCGCCTAGCGATGTCAGTTTGAGTGCGGCATCGGGCGAGACACCCACTTCGCATGCACCACGATCGACCAACGCAACAGACCCAAACCGGCCTATGTAGAACTCGGTTCCGTTGTCCGATTCAGGATCACCGATTGCCAAACGGCGAGCGGCTCGTCATCCATGCATCAGCACAGCCCGCTGACTTCGATCCGTTCATCGCCGAAGTCGATCTCGACTCGTGAGGGTGAAGGCAGTGTGGTGACCGAAAATGAGCGGCGATGAGTTCGGTCGCCGCGGCCAGCATCGCGCTCCAGACCTCCTGTCATGCCCGACAGGCTGCCACCCGCCGCGCCCCAGGGCTTGACTCGGATGGCCTGCAAGTATTCTCCCCGCCCCAACGCGGCGCTCGTAGACTCGTCGGTAGTGCGCGACAATACGGCCCGGCGACTGTCCCGGCTCCATGTCAACGTCTACCGACTCACCGGCGGTGTCCTGGGGCGCCGGCTGGTCGGCAACGACATGCTGCTGTTCACCACGCGGGGCCGTACCACCGGCAAGGCGCACACGGTTCCGCTGCTCTACCTACCGGACGGTGACACGCTGGTCGTGATCGCATCATGGGGAGGGCGACCGCGGGACCCGGAGTGGTATCGCAACATCGTGGCCGAACCGCGCGCCCTCGTCCAGGTGCGGTCGAGGACGTGGGCTGTTCGGGCCCGCACAGCCGACACCGACGAGAGAGAAACCTGGTGGCCGCGGATCGTCGCGGCGTACCCGGGATACCGCATCTATCAGTCCCGCACTGACCGGACCATCCCCGTGGTCCTGCTCGAACCCATCCCGCATCACCGATGACCAACGGCAGGCTCGCACCCTGGGTGCGAGTTCCTGCCCGCACTCCGGTAGGTCGCAATGAGCGCGGCATGACCGGACGGTTCTGTAGGCGTCTTCGGGCCGCAAGCGGGGCTGTGGCGATCGCTCTCGTAGGTCAGGTGTGTTACCCCCGCCACCTCATGCTCGAAGGCGTGTGGTGGAATCCTCTCGTCACGGCGTACGAAGGAGATGCCCTGGCTGCCGAGGTAAGCGAGCGGGCTGATGACTTCGCGCTCCGGGGCGGTCTGTAAGACGTGACGACACGACGTCATCCGGGTGCGGCAGCGGTCCTGAGCCGCAGAGAGGACGCCACGACCATGGAAACGCAGACCCACACGCTCGTAACCCCCGATGTCGACTTGGTCTATGACGTGCGCGCTCCGTCGCCCACTGCTGGTGGGCGGCCACCGCTGTTGATGGCGGGCCATCCGATGGACGCCAGGGGCTTCGAGACGCTTGCTTCATACTTCAGCGACCGTACGGTGGTCACCTACGATCCGCGCGGCATCGGCCGCAGCATCCGTAAAGACGGCCGTGACGAGCGCACCCCTGAGCTGCACGCCGCGGACCTGCACGCCCTCACCACCGCACTCGGCATCGGACCGGTGGATGTGTTCGCCAGCAGCGGCGGCGCGGTCAACGCGCTCGCCCTCGTGGCAGAACATCCCGAGGACGTCGGCACTCTCGTAGCCCACGAACCGCCCTTGCTGACGCTCCTCCCCGACGCCGACCGTGCCCTGGCGGCGGAACGCGACGTCCAGGCGGCCTACCACCGGAAGGGTTTTGGCGCAGGAATGGCCCGCTTCATCGCCATGACGTCATGGCAGGGCGAGTTCACCGACGAGTACGCCGCCCAGCCCGATCCCGATCCGGCCCAGTTCGGCCTGTCCACCGAAGACGACGGCGCCCGCGACGACCCGCTGCTCTCCGGAACAGCCAACGCAATCACCAGCTACCGTCCCGACATCGAGGCCCTCGCGGCCGCTCCAACGCGGGTGGTCATCGCGGCTGGTGTCGAGTCACGAACCGCGATGACCGGGCGCGCAGCAGCAGCGACGGCCCAGGCGCTGAATAAGCCGTTGACCGAGTTCCCGAGCCATCACGGCGGCTTCCTCGGTGGCGAGTTTGGCTACGCGGGTGAGCCAGAGGCGTTCGCCGCACGACTGCGTGAGGTCATCGATAGCGACACCTGAGACGGCACCCGAAGACCCCTCGCAGGCTACGCGGGTCCACCACGCTCACCAAGCGTCCCTCCGGTGAGCGTCGGATTCGCCCGGGCCCGGACGGTCACCTCTTCATTGGGGTTTCAGCCGCGGGCCGTCAGGTTTGCGGTTCGTCGGCCGCAGCGAGGATGAACTCGGCCAGCTCGTCGCCGCGCGCCGAGCGATTGGGGACGAGGGTGACTCTGGCGACGGCCACTTGCCCGATCTCCTCCAGCCCATGGGCGCTGTTCGGCCGGCATCCGACTTCGGTGTCGTAGCCATGCCGGGGACGTGGCAACCGCGAGCGTCTCGATGCAGCAGCCGGCACCGATATGCATCTGGAACGACTCCGGCATCACCTTCCGAGTGGGAGGTCGCGCCGGCGAGCGCGATGGCCGCGCATCTCTGGGGGTTCGATCGTGACCATCAACGAGGATCGCGGCAACCTCCGCCGCCGTCGTCGATCAGCTGGAACTTCTCGGTGTTCCAGAACTGCTCGGTCTCGGTCGACGCGTTGGCCGTGCCGCCGAACCATGGCGACCGGCCTCCCTCGACCTGGTCGCCGACATCGCCACAACCGGTGCCTGGCGAGGCTCGGTCTGGGCACCCGGGCTGTTGCTCTCACATCGGGCTGCCCACGCGGGTCGTGTGGCTCTCTCGCTGGCCCTGAGCCGCTCTCGCGGAGATCCTCGGGAGTCGACGCCGAGTCACTCGCCGTTGTACTCATCGTGCCGACGGAACCAGTTGAGTGGGTCGTCGTTGGTACGCGTCTCGTTTCGTCCTCGTGGAGCGCGGTCGAGCCACTGGTACATGCCCCAGAGGCCGTCCAGCCCGCGCGCGTAGGCCGAGTAGGTGTGGTAGACGACGCCGTCCTCGAGCGCGAACGCGCTCATACCGGGAGCCTCTTGTGTGTAGGTCGCCCAGTCCGTTCCGGTCGTTGCTGCCCAATCGGCAAGTGGCCCCTCTGTGCCGGCCGCTGCAGACGCCCTCAAGTCAAACGCGCGGAAGTTGTACTCGCCGACTCCCGACCGTTGCTGCTCCTCGGTATAGGCAACCCCGAAGTCGGGGTTGAAGTCGCTGTCGTATGACGAAGCCCAGGGGAAGCCCCAGCCCATCCGCTGCTTGTACGCCTGCAGCTTCTCGATGGGCGCCCGCGAAACCGCCCACAGCATCACGTCATGGTTGGCCAGGTGGACGACGAACCCGTCGAAGCCGTCCGCGATCGCCGAACAGGCCGGACACCCAGCCGTGTACTCGGTTCCGAACATGAAGTGATAGACCAGCAGCTGCGAACGGCCTTCGAAGAGGTCGGCCAGCGAGGCGCTCCCGTCGTCGGTGTCGAACCGGTACTCCTTGTCGATCCGGACCCACGGCAGCTCCTGCCGTCGCCGCGCCAGCTCGTCGCCGCGCCGGGTCAGCTCCTTCTCCGCCTCGAGCAGCTCCAGCCGGGCTGCGAGCCACTCCTCACGCGTTCCGATCTTGTGATCAGTCATTGTGTCTCTCCATTTGTGCTCATGCGGCCTCACATCAGTGGCGTGCCGGGAACCGACGAGGGTGCGAGGACGATCAGGACTCCCAGTCCGACGATCTTCAACGCCACTGGCACATCTATGGCGGCCTTCGCAGGCAGCAGCTTCTGGGCCAAGACGAGGACGGCAATAACGGACATCCAGAGGACACTCATGATGCCCAGCGCCACGAGCATCAGCATCAGACCGATGCTCGAGCCGACGCAGCAGACCCCGAACTCGAACCCAGAGCGGACGCTCTCGCGGCAGCGCCTGCGGAAGTACTGCTTGAGCGGCGTGAACTCGTAAACACCTGCCGCGATCGCAACCGCACCGGCCGCGAAAGACCCGTGCGGCGGATACCACGCATACACCGCGACGCCAACGAGCGTCCAGACGGCAAGGTAGGACCCGACGAATAGCGGCACGGCGCGTATACCCCGGCCGGCATGAGCCCATCTCACCACTGCCGGGACGGCGCCCGGCAGCATCATCGCCGCCATCATCGACACCCAGACCGGGATAAAGAACCCGAACGAACCAAGCCCGGTGGCAACCCCCATGTCCATCCCGTTCATCTGCCGGACGGCGACGACCCACGAAGCCCCGGCAAGCCCGAGCGTTGCCGCCATAGCGGCTGCCGTCCTAACGAGGGCCCGATCGACCACCGCCGGCGAACCCACGTTCGTCGAGTCATCCGTCATGGTTGCCTGCCTGCTCCGCCGTTTCGATCTTCGTTGTGGTGGTCCGGCCAAGCTCACGCAGAATGTCCGACCATCCCGCGTAATGCGAGGACTGCGCCTCCTCGTCCGGAAGCCCGACCTGATGGATCTCGACCAGGGTCGCGCCGCTGGATGACGGTTGGAACGTCACAGTCACGATTGAGTACCGGAACCGGGTCGCGCGCGAAGACCACGTGAACACCAGACGACGCGGTCGGTCGATCTCCCGATATGTGCCGGAGTGCACGATGGAGGAGTCATCATCGACCATGACGATGCGGAACGCACCGCCCACCCGGGGATCTATTTCGGCACGAGTCTCCCGAATGCCGTCCGGCCTGAACCACAACCCGAGGCTTTGCGCGTCCAACCACGCGTCGAAGAGATCTTCGGCTGCGGCGGCGATCTCCCGCCGTACAGTCACCGAGTACTCGTCCGTCACGACGACCTCTCAGCGTTTTCGCGGCCGGTGACAAAGGCGTCGAGCGAGGCGAGTTGATCGCTCCAGAACCTGCGGTAGTGCTCGATCCATCCAGCCGCCTCGGCAAGTGGTGACGCATCCAGGGTCAAGATGTGCTCGCGCCCTCGCACACTCCGTCGCACCAGGCCAGCCCGCTCCAGCACCCGAATGTGTTTAGACGTCGAGTTGAGCGAGATCGGAAAGGCACTCGCGACGTCGGTTACCCGGGCCTCCGAGTCGGCGAGTCGGGTCAGGATGGCGCGGCGCGTGGGGTCGGAGACGGCCGAGAAGACCCGATCCAGCACCGCAGAATATTCATCCACAAGGGTGAATATAACGATGCTCGCCCGAATCCACAACCAAGCACCCGGTAGCACGTCGAACCACCTGTGGCCTGGAACGGCCGGTCGCGCATTGCTGAGGGCTCAGGGTGCGAACGGGTTCTCATCGGCCGCGACGGCTGAGAGCAGCGCGGACACACCGCCCGCCGCCGAACTCCCATAGCCCGCACCCCCGGGCATTTCACCGCCGCTTTCCGGGCGGGCGTGTGGGGTGTCGGGTTCTGGCTCCTGTCTCGCCGCCTGTTACGGACTCGACCGATCCCGATAGAAGACTGCGAATCGTCGACACGCGCTGATTGTCGCCGTCGGTCTCCTCGCATTGGGAGTCGTGGTTTTCCCGGGCTATTGGCTACTGGTCGTCCTTGATGTTGTGTATCCGGGGAACCGAGTGGTGGGGGGATCGTGCTGGCGCCCTTCGCCGCAGCCGGTGTCTATTTGCTTCGCGGTGCCGTTCTGGTCGCTCTCTATGTCACGCGAAGGGGAGGGGATGGCTCCGCAACTGCGTGGGCGCATTGCCGTGAACAAGAGGCCACAACAATAGTCGGACTGATGTGGCGGTTATTGAGACAGATGCGAAGGGGGCAGAAGATTCTGGTGGCGACATTGATTCCTGGCCTCGCCATTAGCATGGTCCTCGTTCTGATTGCACCCGCGACTTTGTCGGGAATCGCGGCCGCGGTGTCCAGAGGCCGAACCCACAGATCTTCCGTCTCGCGCTGGACGAGTGCGGTGCGACAGAGCCCGCCTGAGCTGCGAGCCTTGAGCGTGCGGAGCTTCATGCGATGGGGATGCTTCGGCCGATCGACTACGACGGGCACCAGGCGCGGGTGTACGCGCAGGGACGCGCGATCTCGCCGGAGGCCGTCGCCGCGTGGATGACGGCGTTCGCCCGGCATGCCGGCACCGGCCGGCCGCTTACCGTGCTCGATCTTGGATGTGGCACTGGCAGATTCACGCCCGCCCTGGCCGACAGCTTCGGCGGGCCCGTATACGGCGTGGAACCGTCGGCGCGGATGCGGGCGGTGGCGCTCCGGACCGCGGCGCACCCCGGCGTGACCTATATCGGCGGACGTGCGGAGCGTATACCGCTGACCGCGGACAGCTGCGACCTCGTGCTGATGTACCTGGTGCTGCACCACGTGCACGATCGGCCGGCGGCCGCCGCCGAGATCGCCAGGGTGCTGCGACCGGGCGGGCGCGTCATCGTGCGCAACACATTCGCGGACCGGCTGCCGGATCTGCTGTGGCATCGCTACTTTCCATCGGCGCGGACGGTCGAGCAGCGGCTGTTTCCCACGACGAGCGAGGTGCTGGAGGTCTTCACCGACGCCGGACTGAGATACGTCGCACTGGAGCAGGTGCGGCACCGCTTCGCCGAAAGTCTGACCGAGTACGCAGGCCGTCTGCGGTTGCGGGCAATCTCGGTCTTCGAGTACCTGCCCGAGACCGAGATCGAGCGCGGCTTCGCCGCCCTCGACGCGGATGTCGCCCTCGAGACGACGCCGCGGCCGGTCGAAGAGGATTGCGATCTGCTTGTTTTTCAAGCGGCGTAGGCGTGACCGCAGTGGTCGTCGGCGACCGGGCACCGTCGAAAGGGCTGCTCATGCCAGGGGTGCCGTTAGGCCCGGGCCGCCGTGAGACGGCCGATGCCGGGACCGCTGTGCAGGCGGAGGCGGAAGGCGACGTGTGCGAGCAGGTAAACAAAGATGCCTCCGAGAAGCGCGAACGTCGGCACAGTTCCCAGTCAGTGGACGGCCGCTTCGTCTTGATCGACTGGGATACCGCCGCTCTTGCCCCGCCAGAACGCGACCTATCGCTGATCGCACCAACCGACCCGAAGGCCTCGACCACTACCAGCAGGCCACCGGTCGTGAGATCGACCTCAGAGTCATCACCCTCTATCGACTGCGCTGGCACCTCGACGACCTCGCGAGCGCGGTACGCCTCTTCCGCAACCGGCACAGCGACACGCCCAAGACCCGGCGATGGCCAGGCGGCCTAGCGCCGCGCCTGGAACAGCTTCCGACACGGCTGGATCATCTCGACCTAACAGAAGGCCTTGGGTAACACGAGTGGACTCGCCCATCGTCGACGACGAAGTTCGGCAACGGCTCACGCGGCGCTTTGGCGGTGAAGCGATGCAGCTTCAACGGCGCCAGCTCGCGATCCAACCGCACCACGACTGGAGCGCGTTCGGAGTCGGCGGCGTCCGCCGCCCAGACGCGGCCGCTGACCGACTACGACATCGCGCTCGGGCTCGACGACGGCGGGGTGGCGTGATGGCCACCAGGACCAGCAGCAGCCGCGATGTCCTCGCCGAGGTGGCGTTCCTGACCCGGGCGTTGAAGGGCGCTGCCGCCAGCCGGTCAGTTTTCGGTTGCCGTTGACAGCCGTTTCGGGCCTTGGTTGATCGATAGGATTCGGGGCTTGGGCGGCTTCCTGAGCGGGGATGTGGTGAGCGCCCTCGGGAACCGAGTCAGCAGTAACGGCATCCTGACTCGTCTGCTCGGGGGGATGGGCAGAGCCTGCTCGGTTGAGCCGGAGGCGATCCCGAGGGGCACTCATGATTAGCCTGTGGGATGCCAGGGATCGTTGCCACGATTCGCGTCTGCCCGAATCGTATTTCCACAGTTCGCGCGGCAGTCGATCTGCCCGGCCGGTTTGCAGCCGTCGGCCAGGTGGACTTTGACCTCGGGATGTGCCTGGAGCTGGCCACCAGGCAGGCCCGGGCGCACCCAACCGTTTAATCGCCGATCCAAAGTAGCTAAAGACCATATCGGCCAGGACGACGACGAACTGCTCACGCTGTCCTGGCCCCCGTGGCGCAGCTTCGGCTCGGTCAAGGTGAACTCTGGCTCAGGTGTCCTGTGTCGGGGGCAGCAGTGTCAGACGCTGCGCTGACCGGCGGTTCCCTCAAAGCCTCACGCAGGATACGTTCGAATTGTTGCGGCGCTGAAAGCATCGGGAAGTGATCGGCCTCGGGAACAACCGTGAGGCTCGCGTTGGGCGCCTGGTTCGCTATCCGCTGGGCCCACAGTCTGGTGCCTTCGAAGTCGTGTTCGCCCACGAGAACGCTGATCGGGGTGGCGATCTCGGCGAAGCGGGTCTTGACGGGCGGGTCGAGTTCGCTGCCCAAATAGTCCTCAAGCGCGACCCAGTAGTCGTTTGCAACGTGCAGGCCAATCATCTTGCGCCGATGATACGAGTCGAGCGCTGGAGCCCACGCGTCGATATCCGCCTCGGCCCCTGCGTGGATCCCCGTGTTCGTCCGTATGCGTTGGACACGGGCGATAATGTCCTGCATCTCCTGCCGTGCCGCGGCCTCCTCCGGGTTCGGATCCGGGAAGTCGCCGAACGCGCCACCCACCGCGACGACCCGGCTGACCCTTTCGGGGTACTGGTGTGCGAAGGCGAGCGCGCGTCGTGCTCCGTCGGAGACGCCGACAAGCACCGCGGAGAGCACGCCGGCGGCGTCCATCACAGCGGCGATGTCCTCAATTTCGCTGTAGGGCTCGGTGCCGGGGGAAGACAGGCCCGTGTCCCGGTAGTCAAAGGTCGTGACCCGCGCGACCTCTGCCAGCCAGGGGATGGTCGTCTCCCACATTCGAAGATCCGCCGCGCCGGCGTTGAGCAGGACCACATCCTGTCCCTGACCCCAAGTCCGGCAGTATAGAAAGCCGCCCGGCACATCCACGAACTTGTCGATCTCATCGCGCACGACCGCATCCTGAGCGTCCAATAACGCCACTGTCAAACCATTTGCTCCCGAGTGATGAGCTTGCCGATTGAGGCGGCTCTCCTTCCGAAGACTGCATACCTTCAGGCAATCAGCGCCAGAGGGAGCTGAAGGTTACACACGAATCTCCCGACCGCGAAGCAGCGGTAGCACGTGCCGTGGCGGAGGTGGCCACGGCATGCGCGCGTCAGGGGTTTGCGCCCTGTGGTCCCTCTATCTGATGTCCTATGGAGGAGTGGTCGCCGCCCCGCCGCATGCCTCGCGATTCGGCGTAGGGCGAATCGTGGCCCCTACCGACCGCGTGTTCTAGCCTCCGCAGCAGATCGCGGTTCGGACCTTGGGAGGCCTGATGGCCCGAGGATCCACGGCAGCACCTCTTAACGCTGGTGAATTCTGCTGGGCTGGTCTTGCCACCACTGACGTGCCCGGTGCCTTGCAGTTCTATGGCGAACTGTTCGGCTGGACCGCCATCGCGCTGCCTGGCGGTGAGACCTGGCTGTTCACGCATCACGGCGGAACGGTCGCCATGGTGTATCCACTGGCCGAGGCTGCACGCCGGGCGGGGATGCCATCGCATTGGTCCGGCTTCGTATCGGTAGCTAGCCTCGGCCGTGCCGCGATCCGCGCACGCCGTCTCGGTGGCCAGCTGTCGGGTCCGCCATTCCCACTTGGCGACGACTGCTGGACGGCGCCGGTTAGCGACCGGCTCGGCGGGATGGTCACCCTTTGGCGGTCTTCCACCCACCCCCGCGCGGACCGGCTGACGGGCGTGGGGGCGTGGAACGAAGCCGAGCTCGCTGTCAGCGCCGTGAAGACGGCCGAACGGTTCTACACCCAGCTGTTTGGCTGGGCGGCGCGCCACCGCGACAGCCACACCCAGATCACCGGCTGCGGCCCGGTTACGGCCAGAATCCGGTGCACCCCTCATGAGCCAGACCCGACAGGCTGGATCCTCACCTTCAACGCGGCCAGCGTCTCGGCCATTACATCGATCCTCCAGCACAAAGATCGGCTGCTGCGCCCGACCGTGGAAACCGTCGGCCCGGGATCGCTAATCATGTCCGATCCACAAGGCGCCATCCTCCGCGTGACCGGCGCTGATATGCAGGCCCCAGCCGCTTAGACACGCAGCGCCCCGGACTCCGGTCGATCAGAGGAAGGCCAACGGGGTGGTGGGGGCGCCGGAAGCGTTGGCGACCCGTAGTGGGGGTGCGCTGAGCAGGAACTCCCACCGGCCCAGCCGGTCGCAGGCGGCGGCGAGATCCTCTAGCCACCACAGTTCCCCGATGGTCAGGCCGAGGTCTCGGATCAGCCGCGAATGCAGTGGATAGGTCACATCATAGGGTGTCTCGAAGGGGGTGACTTCGAAGGTGCGGTTGTCCACGGCGATGGCGGCGAACTCGTGGTCGTGGATCCAGCCGACGGTGGTCACCGAAAGCCCGGGATGCTCGCCGGTCCAATACGCGGTCTTGTCTGGCAAGGAGTAGAACCAGGGCAACTCGCCGGTGCGGATGAGCAGGATGTCGCCGCTGCGCAGTTCGACCTGCTGGGCGGCGGCGCAGGCGGCCAGGTCCTCGGCGTGGATGGCCTGACCGGGCAGGAGCCGTTGCACCGCTTGGAAGCGCGGCAGGTCAAGCAGCACACCTCGGCCGGTCAGGCTGCCGGCGAGCAGGTGGATCCCGCACCGGCGGGCGCCGCCGGCCGCACCGACGTTGCCGACCCAAAACCCGTTGTACAGTGTGTCCGCGGTGAAGACGTGTGCCAGGCCGTCCCAGTGGGTGGCGCTTTGGAGGGGGAACGACAGATAGTCGTCGCTGCCGAAAAAGCCTCCGTTGGCTCGGTCGTTGACGAGTCCTGCGACGACGTCGGTGCCGGTGATGGCGTGGGTGTGCACGACCGACGGGCGCGACGGATGCACCGGCATGTCCTCCTCGATCGGGATCGCACAACTGACCACCTCACCCGCCAGTGCCAGGCTGGTCGCGGCGCGCACCCGCTCGGGAGTGATGAAGTTGACCGTCCCGACCTCGTCCAGGTCGCCCCATCGTCCCCAATTGTTCGGGGTGCGCCCGGCTGTCGCGCCGACAACCCGGCCGGCGGCGTCGACCCGGTAGGTCGGTGGTGTCCAGCCGCGCCCCCAGTCGTCCACCATGTCGCCCTCCGCGCGCGCCGCCTATAACCAGCAAACTAGGTTAGCCGGTAAGATTCTAGCTCATGCACGAGGCCGTCCGGGGGCAGCGGCCGGCCGCGCCCGAGCCGACGCGGCTGGTGCAGGAGTTCGTCAACACCACCTGGCGACGCACCGGCGAGGAAACCTGGACCGGCCCGGGCGAGCTGCGTCGCTGGCTGGTCGACCGGGCGCTGCTACCGCCCGGCACCGCCGTGACCCACGATGACCTCGCCCTCGCGGTGCAGGTGCGGGCGGCGCTACGCGACCTGCTCACCAGGAACCGGCCAGCCGGCGCCCCCTCGGTACTGCGGAACCTCCCCCTGCGCCCGACCGCCGACCACAGCGGCCGGCTCGGTCTAGAACCCGCGGGCACCGGCACCAAGGCCGCCCTCGCCCGCGTCCTCGTCGCCGGGTTCGAAGGCACCAGGACCGGCGACTGGGACCGCCTCAAAGTCTGCGCCGCCCCAGACTGCCGCTGGGTCTTCTACGACCCCTCCCGCAACCGCTCCGCAGTCTGGTGCAACATGGCCGTCTGCGGCTCCCGCGCCAAGTCCAACACCTACTACCGACGCCACCGGCAGGCAAACCAAGCTCAATACTGAAACGACGCGGCCCGAGTCGAATGGTGCTCACGCTCGTCGAGCCCTACGTGACGGGTGTCGATGACCACCGGTGAGCTGGCGAGTTAGACCAGCTGAATGCGCTCGGATCGGGGCAGGACGGCCGTTCCTACAGCTACCAGCTCATGTGGAGCAAGCTCTCGCCCGGCCAGATCCTCTGTCCGTTGCCGAGCAGAGGGGCCTGCCTCCCACGCCAGACTCGATTTGGCGTGTGGCGAATCGTGGCCCATTCGACTCTCGTGTTCTAACCTCCTGCCACGGACCAGGCTTGGACCGTCGGGAGGCCCCCTGACTCAGGGATCCAGGGCAGCAAGTCTTAGGAATCGAGACGCCGGTACGGAGAGGGAGGGAGAGACGGAGCGCGACGAACATCGTCAACGAGCACGTGGTGGCACATGCGTAGGCACGCGCGCTTGGTAGGGGTGCGTTCATGAGTGAGGACAACTGGGCTGATTGTGCTAAGCGGCTGTACGAGAGTGCCATCTTCGGTGGCGACGTGGACGCCTTGGCGGCAGCGGACCGTGTGCTCGATGAGGTGGAGGCGGACTTGGCCCTCGCTCGCGGGCGCATCGCGCATGCACGCTTTCTCCACGAACGACGAGAGGATCCGCGGCAGCTAGCCCTTTTCGTGTTGGCCGCGAGGCTCTATCAGCGCCTGGGCGATCGGCGGGGCGAGGCCGAAGCGCTGTTTTGGGTGGGGATCTTCTATCAGGTTGTTCACCATGACAACGCGGCCGCTGTCCCGGCCCTTGAGCGGTCGTACGAGCTGGCGGCGGAGGTCGAAGACAAGCTGACCCTGTCGTATGCGTGCCGTCATCTCGGCTACGCCGACATGGCCGCCGGCAATCTTGATGCGGCGCGTGAGCGGCTCGAGGAGTCCGTGCGCCTACGACGTGAAATCGGGTTTCGGCCCGGCGTGGCTGCCGGGCTGCTTGCCCTGGCCGAGCTCGCCGCGGAGGAACGTGATTCACAGCGGGCCGCGGCCCTCCTGGACGAGGCTTATGCCATCGCCGAAGACAGCGGGGCTCGCGGTACTGCCCGCTGGATCGAGCAAGCCCGAGCCGAACTCGCCGCGGCTTGAGGCCAGCAGCACCCAGCGCCAGACCCGTTCGGGATCCAAGCACGACTGGGCAAGGAATGTTGAAGCTCCCATCGACGCGTGTCGGGATTCGGGTCGGTGGCTGTCGAGCACGATTACGACTCCCACCACTGGCCCGTTGACGACGAGTCCTGGCACCGAGTCGCCGATGGTGACACCGCCGCGGTGTGGGCGCGCGGCTGGGAAAGGCCCGAGCGATACAGCCGGTACATCGATGTGTATGAGCGCCCGCGCAGATGGCTGGCGGTGCATCACGGCGTGCGTCTGGCCACTGCCGCGCCTTGGACAGCACGATCTGACGGTTCGATCGGAAGCCGGAGACCGTCGAGATGGTGAGCAGTGTCGAGATCACACCGGTGCCGCTGGGCATGTTTTGGGTACCCGGACGCGACATCGCCCATGCGGGTTGGGCCGACCTCGTAACCCAACTTCCCGGCGGCCGACACATTCGACGGAGCAAGTCTGATTAGGCTTGGATCGAATGTTGGATGGGTCCGATCGCGGATTCATAGAATCGCTGAATGATCGAGTTCCGGCTCAGCATTGATGCGCTGGGCCGGACACGATTTGGCTATTCGCCGCTGGCCGAGGTGACGTGCAGCCTGCGTGCGCTGGGTTCGCCGTCGCCAGGATTCGTGCTGCGACCGTGGGTTCAGCAGGTGCGAGGTCGGCTGGACGCGGTCGATCTGCGGCTCCTGATGTCTGTCTGCCCGCCGGGCAGGTGGGGCCCTGACTTCATGTTGGCCTGGTCTCCCGACCGAAAGATCACCATCGAGCGGCAGCTGGCCGGCTTGGCCGACCTGCCGGCGGAGATACCGCGCAGGCAGCTCATCGAGGTTTGGGATGGCCGGCCGCCACCCGAGGTCACGCACCTGATCAATGATGGGCGGGCTGGATGCCGGCGCCTCGCCGAGGCCATCTGGGATTACTGGCAGCTGGCCATCAGCCCGTGCTGGAGTCGCATCCGGTCGGTGGTCGACGACGAGGTGTCCTACCGGGCTATCCAGGTGCTGTCCGGCCGGCTTTACAACCTGCTGTCCGACCTGCACCCCGAGGTCTCCCTCCGCGACCAGGTGCTCTACATCGATAAGCCGCAGCACGCCGACGCAACCTACGGCGAGGCCGAGATTACGATGATTCCGTCGGTGTTCGTGTGGCCCAACTTGATCATCGCGCATGACACCCCCGGCCGGTTCGACCTGACTTTCGCCGCCCGCGGCGTCGGCCGGGTCTGGGAGGACCTCCCACAGTCGTCACTGCAGGACGAGGGTCTGGGCGCTCTGCTCGGCCGCACCCGCGCAACCATCCTCAACCGGCTGGCCATCCCGATGACCACCACCCAGCTAGCGCAGCAGCTTCAGCAAAGTCCTGGCTCGGTCAGCCAGCATCTCTCGGTGCTCCGCCGTACCGGCCTGCTCACCTCCCGGCGGTCTGGCCGCAACGTCGTCTACCGGCACACCCCCCTGGCCGCCTCGATCCTCGCCGCAGCCGGCGACACAGCGAACGGGCGTACCGCCTGAGGCACGATCAAAGGCGGGCCGGTGGGTGACGCCGATGTCGTCGTGGTGGCCGAAGGCTTGGACGGCGATCAGCCTGCGAGATCTTCCGATGACACGACGTCGACGGGCGGTCCAGGTCGTTCCTTCCCGTCGTTTGAGCTTGAACAGGCACATCACCCTGGCTCGTCCCCGATGCGGGTGAGATACATCACCCAGTTGGTGTCCCAGGTCTCGCCCGCATCGGTGGAAAACGCCTGCTCCCACCGGGCCGACCGCGCGCTGATGCGGGACCAGAGGAATCGGACGCGGATGGGTTGGTTGTTGTACACGTCGTCGCCGTAGAATTCGCCGGCCCGACGATCGAAGCCGCCATGCACAGGTGGCTGCAACCTGCCGTCGACGCTGCTGACCCAGTAGATCGACCACGTCTTCGCGCCGGGATCAAAGAGGCGCACCGTCAGGCCTCGAGTGCCGTGAGTCGGGAAATGGAACTCGTCCATGCTCACGCCACCGTTGAAATAGGTCCAGCCGATCGCCGTGCCGGCAGACACCGACCAATCGTCGCTGCCCAGCCTCGACAGCCGACGATGGGTGACACTCCATCGTCCGACGAGAAAGTCGAAGTCCTCGGTCAGCTTCGGGAGGGGCGCCACCTCCGGCTCATCATCCCGGCGCGACCAGTCCATCGTCCAGTTGGTCTCCCAGGTCTCGCCATTGTCGACGGAGAACGCCTGCTCCCAGTGCGCTGTCCGCTCCTTGACCTCCGACCATTGGTAGCTGGCCCGCACCGGCGTGCCGTCATGCTCGTCGTCGCCGAAAAGCAGGCTGGCACCGTCCGCCCATCGGCCGCGTACCGGTGCCTGCAAGGCACCGGTCTTGCTGTTCACCCAATACACCGTCCACTCCCGGGCCACCGGATTGAACAGTCGGATTGACATTCCAAAGAAGCCCTTGGTCGGAAAGCACATCTCGTCGACACTGATCGCCCCGTTGAAATGCGTCCGCGCGATCGCGGTCGCCGGAAACTCCTCCCACGCCTCGCTCCCAGTCAAGGGGTTGATCAACCGCCGGTTGATCACGTCGAACCTGCCCACCAGGAAATCGAAATCGCTGGTCACCTTCGCTAGCGGCGCTGACTCAGCTGTGCCGGCGATGTGGGGGTCGGACGGTGGCGTCTCTGTCATGCGACCCAGTATTGAATCCAGCGCACCACTGATCGCACGATTCAGCCAAGGCTTACCCATCGAGCCATTCCCGGATGACGGCATCGTCCTCCATGGCGGGACTGCCGTCGGCGGTCTTACGTTGAGGGAGACGGGAGACGTGATTTTGGTAGGGTGCGGCGGTTGACGGTGCGGCCGGCCAGCGGGTGTGGACCGATGGGTGTGTGGCCGGTGGATGGACCGCTCTCCACCGGCCACACCTGGCCCGAACCTCCGTCGTTGCCGGGCCGTCTTTCCGAGGAGGGGCTGCTCCCTCCCTTCCGATCTCCGGAGAGATCGGAAGTCATCGCAATGTTCTCCCTAATGTCATGGAGATTCGTGGGTCAGGATTCCCACCGGCCATAAACCAGCCGGTTTCAGTTGGTCGCAAAACGTCTCGCGTCCTCCCCTCCTGGCGGATGGAGAGGCGTGGGATAGGTCGAAAGCATCGCTTTGAGACCAGGCATGTTCAACGATTCCGTCCACGCTTAAGCGTGGAAACAGTCGCCATTCAAAGGCTGGAATCAACCGGCTAACCACCGCGCTCCCGTTCCACCCAGCAGCAATTCGGCATCGGCAGGGCAGGGACGGACCAGCGGGCTCTGGACGGCATCGGCTACGGCTGCCTGCTGCTGGCCGGCCTCTCGTTGCCCCTGCGCCGACGTGCGCCCCATGGTCGGGGTCCTCGTCGCTGGTGAGATGGTGGCCTTGTTCACGGCTCGTGGGTACGCGGGCGGACCCGTGTTCGTGGTCCCGCTGGTGGCGGCGTTCTCTATGGCTAGCGCTCGCGGCCGTCGCCGTACCATTCCCACAGTCGTCGCGGCTCCCGCCGCCCGGCTGGTGACCGGTGACGTGTCCGGCATTAACAGCTTGGCCACCACCCGACCGGTAGTGGACTTGCCACAGCCCGACTGACCCACCAGCCCGAGCGTCTCCCCGCGGCCACCTGGAAGGACACACCGTCCACCGCCTTCACCGCACCGATCTTGCGCTGGCACAGGATGGTCGGGCGTGATCGGGAAATGCTTCCTCAAATCCGTCACCCGCAGCAGCGCGTCACCTCCGGGCGTCTGCGGCGCCGGACCCGGCTCGGCAGTCGGGCCAGTGGTGGTCAAGGTCTCCTCCTCGGTTCACGAGGACTCAATGCCGAGGACACGTGCGTCACCGAACGCAGCGAGGAAATCTCGTGGGACGCGTCATTGAAGCCTCACGCGCGGATCCACCACGCTGTAGAGGATGTCGACGATGATGTTGGCGACAACGATGAAGACCGCCGCGAAGATCGTTGTCCCCATGATGACGGGAAGGTCGCGCCCACTTATCGCATCGAAGGACAGCCGGCCGACGCCCGGGATGTTGAACACCGTCTCCGTAATGATCGCGCCACCGAGGAGCAGGCCGAGGTCGAGACCGAAGATCGTGACGATCGGCGTCAGCGCGGCCCGCACCCCGTGCTTGACGACCACTTTTCGGCGCGGCAAGCCCTTCGCCCGGGCGGTCCTGATGTAGTCCTCGCCCATGGTTTCGAGCATGTTCGCCCGCATGAGCCGTGCATAGCCCGCGGAGAAGATCGTGACGAGGGCCACCCAGGGCAAGAACAGGTTCCTCGCCCATTCATAGGGGTTCTCCGTGAGCGGCACGTAGTGCACGTTCGGGAACCAGCCGAGCTTATAGCTGAAGATCAGCAACAGCACGTTGCCGGTAAAGAAGATGGGCAGGGACACCCCCGCCAGCGCGAGCCCCATGCTAGCCCTGTCGAGCAGGCTTCCCCGTTTGATGGCAGATAGCACTCCCACGCACACGCCGAAGACCAGCCACAAGATGGCCGCCCCGCCGGCGAGTGAGAGCGTGATCGGGAACTTCTCCGCGATCAGGGTCGACACGTTGTTGTGCCTAAGGAAGGAGTAACCCAAACAAGGGGCCGGACAATGCACTTCCGTGTTGCCGCTGGAGAAGTCCCTTCCGCTGAAGATGCCCTTCATATAGAGCAGATATTGCTCCGGAATCGGCTTGTCGAAGCCGAGCTTCTCCCTGATCGCCTCAACCTGTGCCGGCGACGGATGGCGTCCCGCATACAAATACGTGTAGTCAGCGCCGGTCAGGACCGGGACCCACATGAAGATCCCGAAGGTCAGCACGCTAACGACCAACAGGACGAGCAACGCCCCAAGCAGTCTGCGAACGATGTAGCTACCCATATCCTTGGCCGGGCCGTTCACCTTCCTTCGGTAAGCGCGTCCTCCCGGCTAGCTCAACTAACCTCGACCGACTCGAGGGCCGTGCCCGATGCTCACGTCATCGCTGAATCACAGGTTCGGCCAAATGTGGTTTGTCGGCGTGGCCGGTGGCAGCGGAGCCGCCGGCCACACATTGGCGGTCCCGCCTCCGTCGTCAACGAGGCTTCCCTCCCGGGGGGAGATGAGGCTGGAACCCGCGCTCATGATGGAATTGGGGTGTGGCGATATGCCGAAGGTATTTCCTTGAGGACCCTTAGGCCCAAACATTTCGTTCAGGCTTAAGCACCGAAGCGTTTGCAATAACGAGTCGAAGTCAATTCGCATCGACAAACGGCCGTCCGTCGGTCCTTGGGCTGCGCTCACGGATTCCTGCTCGGCGTCTCCTACCGTGGCCGACCGCCGATCGATGAGGTCTGCCGGCCAGACGGCAGTCGGGCGGCTCACGCCACGTACGTACACCAGGTCCGGGCTCGACCCGCGAAGCCCGGACAAAGCAGGACCAAACCGAACAGCATCACGATCGCGTACCAGTAGTGCAGCCACTCCGAGGTCACCAGCCACGGAAAGACCTGGCCGAGCACCCCCCGCGCCTGTGGCCGGGGTCGGTGGAGCACCCAGACCTGGTAGGCCTGGACGAGATGCTCCGCCCAATGGGCCAACACGACGACCATGAACACGGTGAGCGCGGCCCGGTGGTACCGCCCGTTGATCGCCGCGAGGGAGAGACCGCGCGGCGGCGTCACGCTGATTGCCGACATGGCTGGCTACCTCCAGGCAGGGTGGCTGTAGGGCTACCAGTTGTACCGACGGGAGCTGCGGTGTGGATTCACTCGTCCGTTGGCCCTGCCGTCGGTCAGCGTTCGCTGGCCGATGCATGGGCGAAGCAGCCATCGACGTCTGCTGACTTCTCTGGTGGCGGGGTGTGGCCGCGGCCGCGGCTGGTCACGCGTAGCTGTGCTCGCCGCTTGGGTACCGACCGGCCGCTACGTCCGAGACGTACTCCCCCGCCGCCCGGGCCAGCTCCCCGCGTAGATCGGCGTACCTCTTCACGAACCGGGGCAGCCGGCCAGGGGTTAGTCCAGCCATGTCCTGCCAAACCATGATTTGAGCATCGACGCCGGCGCCGGCGCCGATTCCTACGACCGGAACCTGCAACGCGTCGGCCACCCGTGCGCCAAGGTCAGCCGGGACTGCCTCGAGGACGATCGCGAATGCGCCGGCGGCCTCAAGGGCGAGCGCGTCATCCAGTAGCCGATCCCCCGCGGCGCCGCGGCCCTGAACCCGGCGCAGCCCACCCAGTGTGTTGACACTTTGCGGCGTCAGTCCCAGGTGGCCCATAAGTGGGACACCAGAGTCGACGATCGCCCGCACCTGCGGCAGCACCCGCCGTCCCCCCTCGAGCTTGACGGCCTGGGCGCCACCCTCCTTCAAAAAGCGCGCCGCCGAGGCGAGCGCGGCCTGGGGCCCGCTCTCGTAGCTGCCGAAGGGCAGATCCGCGACGACGAGCGCACGCTCCGTGCCGCGGACCACCGCCTGCACCAGTGGCAACAGCTGCTCCTGCGTGACCGGAACGGTGCCGTCATAGCCCAGCACCACCATCCCGGCGGTATCGCCCACGAGCAGCGCGCGCACGCCGACCTGCTCGAACACCGCTGCAGTCAACGTGTCGTAGGCGGTCAGCATCGTCCACCGCTCGCCGCGGTCGGTCGCCGCCTGCAGATCGTGGACCGTGATCCGGCGATTCTGCGGCCATCCCACATCGGACATGACAGTCGCTCCCTTCGGCTCGCCACCTCTGTTGACGTCCTTAAGGGAATTCTCGCAGCCAGTGCAGGCATCGCCGGCGCGGCAAATACTGTCGATGCCGGAGAGATACGCCGGCTACGTGCTCAGGCTTGATCGCCCGCTCTTCGCTTCCCAACCGGCCGGAGGGTCCTCACCCACCCGGCCATCCACCGCCTCACGGATCAAGTCGGCGTGGCCCGTGTGCCGGCCGTACTCCTCGATCAGGTCGCAGAGGAGCCTGCGTAGGCTGGCATGGCGGCCGTCGGGCGCGGACATATGGACGAGCTGGTCGAGTCCGCCGTCGGCCAGGGCCGCGTCCAGCCTCGCCCCGGACCGTTCCACCGCCCCGTCCCATAGCGCGTAGAGCTGTTCGGGCGCGTCGTTCGCGGCGGAGCTGAACTCCCAATCGCTATCGCTCTCCCAGTCGGCGGCGTCCCAAAGCGGGCCGAGCGGCTCACCACTCAGCTTGGTGCTGAAGTAGTAGTCCTCGACGAGAGCGAGATGCTTGAGCAGTCCGCCGAGGGTCAGCGAGGAGGCGGCGGCGCGCGCCCGCAGCCCGTCCGCGTCGAGGTCGTCAGCCTTCCAGCGGAAGGTCGCGCGCAGACGGTCGAGCGCACCGACCAAGTGCTGGGCCTCAGTGCCGGCGATAGGGGGTTCCCATGGGGTGTCGCTGTCGGTCATGGCGCCACCGTAGTCCCGATGTCCGACAACTTCTGTCCGGAATCCGTACCACCTGTCCGAACTGGACGTCTCGACCCGCGTCCCATTTCCGGGGGGTCGTACTCCGCCCCGTGCGGCGCGGTGGAGGAGGCAGGCCCGTTGACAACGGGCTGGAGCGGAGGAGATTAGTCAGGTAGCCGATTGCCGAGGAGATGGCCTTCGTGTCCCCGAGGCAGAGCGAATTACCGGTCGTGCTGCCGGTGCGCAATGTCCGGCGAAGCGTGGCCATGACCGCGGCTCATCTGTCGGCGCATCCAGGTCGGCGCATCCAGATCGTCATGCGCAGATACCTGTCGCGGTCGTCGTCCTCGCCGTGCCCAACCCGGCTAATCCGCAACGGAGTCCCCGACCAGGGCCATAGAGGCTGTGAGGGCTTCGCAATCGGCGAACCCGTCGATCCCGGAAGGAGGAGTACGGATGAGACGACTCGGTCGTTTTGCGCGAGGGGCCGTGCGCGCGCGGACGGCAACCTTCGGTGTCCTGGTTCTCGGGCTCAGCACACTTGTCGCCGCAGGAGGACTGGCCGCCGGGCAGACCGCGCAACTCGCGCAAGGACCCGGGAGTCAGTCAATCGAAAACCGGGTCAACGCCTTGCTCAAGAAGATGACTGTCGACGAAAAGCTGCAGCAGCTTCAGCTGCTCGCGGACTGGCAGGCCACCGACGACGAGGTGCGCAAAGGGGTTGGCGCCGTCTTCAGTCTGACCGACCCGGAGCGGATCAACCATCTGCAGCGCATCGCGGTGGAGGAGACGCGCCTGCACATTCCGCTGTTGTTCGCGTTCGACACAATCCACGGCTTCCGGACCGTGTTCCCGATACCGCTTGGCGAGGCGGCCAGCTTCGATCCCGCGGTGGCGAGCGACGATGCCCGATTTGGGGCGCGGGAGACCGCCGCGACCGGTATCAAGCAGATCTACAGCCCGATGGTCGACGTGTCGCATGAGCCCCGCTGGGGCCGGATCGCCGAGGGTGGCGGCGAAGATCCTTACCTCGGTTCCGTCATGTCCGCTGCGCGGGTGCACGCTGCCCAGGGCGACGACTACAGCGCGTCCGACAAGGTCGTGACCAGCCCCAAGCACTTCGCGGCGTACGGCCAGCCGGAGGGCGGACGTGACTACAACACGACGGACATGTCCGGGCAGCGGCTCTGGAACTACTACCTGCCGCCGTTCAAGGCTGCGGTCGATGCCGGCGCAGACACCGTCATGTGCTCGTTCAACGCGATCAACGGCGTCCCCGGCTGCGCAAACCACCTGACGGAGACCGACATTCTGAAGGGCAGGTGGGGCTTCGACGGCTTCATCGAGAGCGACTACACGGCAGTGGCGGAGCTACGCGCTTGTCCCCCCGTCAACCCCGACAGCGGCCCATGCGGTCACGGAGTCGCGGCCGACGGGCCGCAGGCGGCCGAGCTCGCACTGAATGCCGGCACCGACATGGAGATGGTAAGCACCAACTTCGTCGACTTCGCCAAGCAGCTGCTTGCCCAGGGCAAGATCACGATGGTGCGCATCGACGATGCCGTGCGGCGCATCCTCCGGGTGAAGTTCCGGGCCGGGCTATTCGAGCACCCATACGTGGACTGGCAGCAGGCGGAGTCGAAGCAGCTGCTCCCCGACGCGGTGGCCGCCGCACGCTGGGCCGCGAGCCGGTCCATGGTGTTGCTCAAGAACGCGGGCGGAACGCTCCCCCTCGATCCGAACAAGTCGGTCGCTGTGATCGGCCCCATGGGAAATAACCGGCACGACATGCTCGGCCCGTGGTGGGGAGTCGGCCGAGACCAAGATGCGGTCACGATCTATGAGGGCATTAAGGCCCAGAACCCGAACACCACGTTCGCCGAGGGATGCAAGATCGTTGACCGGGACCCGCCGGTCCTCCCCGACGACGAGTGCGGCTCCGATGCCGGCTTTGACGAAGCAGTCGCGACGGCACAGGCGGCCGACCAGGTGGTGCTCGCGCTCGGTGAGACCCGCGGGGGAAGCGGCGAGGCCGAGTCAAGGGTGAACATCGACCTCCCGGGCAAGCAGCAGGAACTCATCGACCGCATCAAGGCCACCGGCAAGCCGTTCGTCGTCGTCCTGATCAACGGCCGTCCGCTAACTCTGGACAAGGTGGCCGCGAGCACGCCGGCGATCCTTGAGGCGTGGTTCCCTGGCGTCCAAGCCGGCAATGCGGTGGCCGACGTCCTGTTCGGCAAGGTAAACCCGGGCGGCAAGCTACCCGTCACGTTCCCGCACGTTGTCGGACAGGTTCCGATCTACTACAACCACGAGCCGACCGGCCGTCCGTGCGACCCAACCTTCAAGTGGAACTCGCGCTACCGCGACCTTGCGACGTGCGACCCGCTGTACTCGTTCGGCTTCGGGTTGAGCTATACAACGCTCGAGATCTCGAACCTCCGGCTCAGCTCGACTTCCATGCCGGTCGATGGCAGCATCACGGCCACGGTGGACGTGACGAACACTGGTGACCGCATCGGGGACGAGGTCGTGCAGCTCTATATCCACGATCCGGTGGCGAGCATCTCACAGCCGGTTCGAAGGCTGCGCGACTTCCAGCGAGTAACGCTGGCACCCGGTGAGACCAAGACCGTGTCGTTCACCCTCGACAAGAGCGACGTCGGCTTTTACGACGACTCGGGGCGGTTCCTGGTCGAACCCGGCCAGATCGACGTCTACGTCGGCAACAGCTCCAACGCGAAGCTGACGAGATCGTTCACAGTATCCGGATAGTCGCCCAGCGGGAACGGGACTCTGGGATCCGGCGGGACCGCCGGATCCCAGCATCCCGGCCGCCTACACGGCGAGGTCACGACGGCGGAAGGCGGCACCGCCGAGCGCCGCGAGAGCCAAGGCGACGCCCACAAGCGCGAGGAGCGGGAGCGCCGTCACATTGTCGACCGGCACGGTCGGCAGGTGTGAAAACGGCGACAGGTCCTGTGCCGCCTGCGAGAGGCCGAGGACCGGGCCGAGCCAACTGATCACCAAGCAAAACGCGAACCCGGTCCAGGAAAGCGCGACCGCGCGCCGTGGGACCACTCCGAACGCCGCCACCACGAAGCCGGCGAGCGCAAGCGCCGCCGGCACCTGCACAAGCGCCGCGCCAGTCAGACTCGCGATCTGGTGGCCGACGTCACCGATGATGACCCCATAGGTCAGCCCGGCGCCGACCCCGGCCAGCATCAGGATGATTACCGTGCCAAGAACCGCGACGGCGATGTGGCTGGCCATCCAGCGCGGCCGGCTGACCGCGGTCGCGAGCACCGATTCGAGCTCACCCCCGGCCTCCTCAGACCGCATCCGCAGCAGTGCCTGGACGGTGTAACCGGCCGCGATGATCCCCAGCATCGCGAATATCGCCGCGAAGTAGTTGTCCGTCGGGCTCGCCCCGGCGCTGCCGAAGTCCTCGAGAAACTGCTCGGTTGCCCGGCTGTCTGACGCGAAGTCTTTGATCTCGTCGCCAACCCCGCCATAGGAGGCTCCGAGCAGGGCCATTCCCACGGCCCATCCCAGCAGACTCCCTCGCTGGAGCCGCCAGGCCAGCCCGAGCGGGCTGAGCAGGCTTGCGGGTGCTTGCGCAGGACCGGGACGGGCTGCTCGCATCCCGGCGCCGACGTCGCGGTGCTGGGTCAGCTCGAAGGCAAGCCCGACAAGGATTACGAACGCCAGCGCGAAGATCGCGAGGATCCAGAAGCTGTCGTAGTCGTACGGGCGCACCTGCTCTGCCCAGCCGATCGGGGACAGCCAGGACGGCCACGAGCTAACGACGCGGATGCCACCGTCGGTGACCTGTCCGGTCGCGTCGCCGATCGCGCGCAGCACGAAGGCAACCCCGATCGCGGCGGCCGCCATCCCGTTGGTTGCCCGGGCACTCTGGAAGACCTGAGCGAGGACGGCGGCGATCGCAGCGAAGGCGATACCGGTTGCCGCGACTGCCAGGCCCATCGCGAACGACCCGCGCGCGGGCAGGTCGTTGCCGGTCAGCACGAGCGCGATGAGCACACCGAGCACGACGTTGGCGGCGACGACTACGATGAGGGCCGCGCTGAGGCTGGCGTAACGGCCGACGACGCCGGAACCGACGAGCTCGGCCCGCCCGGTCTCTTCGTTCTGCCGGGTGTGCCGGACCACCGCGAACGTAGACATGAAGGCTGCCGCCACGGCGAGGATCAGCAGACCTTGGGCAGCCACGATGGCACCGATGCTGGCGCCAGAGACCAGCCCGTTGGTCATGAGCGTGACCGGGCTGTTGGCCGACGAGACAGCGAAGTCGATCCGTTCCCGCACGGTCGGGTAGAGCCCGACGACGCTCGGGACGAACGACGCGCACAGGAGAGTCAGCCCGACAATCCAGACGGGCAGCTGTACTCGGTCGCGCCGCAACGCTAGCCGTACCAGCCGCCCGGTACCCGTGAACCCACTCATCGCAGCAGCGCCTTCTCATGATTCTCACGCTCGACCTCGAGCTCGTCGCCGTAGTGCCTGAGGAACAGCTCCTCGAGCGTCGGCGGCGTGCTGGTCAACGCGCGTACACCGAGCGGGGTGAGGTACTCGAGGACCTTCCCGAGCGCATCACTGTCGACATCGAAGACGGCGTGGGTGTCGTCCACCAGCAGATTGTGTACGCCCGCGAGCTGGTCTAGGCCGTCCAGCGGGCGGGCCGTGTCGACCGTTATGGACGTACGGGTGAGGTGGCGCAACTCGGCCAGCGTGCCGGACTCGACCGTACGGCCCAGTCGGATGATGCTTACGCGATCGCAGAGCGCCTCCACCTCGGCAAGGATGTGGCTCGACAGCAGGACGGTCTTGCCTGCCTGCTTGACCTCCCGGACATAATCCCGGAACACCGCCTCCATGAGCGGGTCGAGGCCGGAGGTCGGCTCGTCGAGGACGAAGAGCTCGACGTCGGAGGCGAGAGCGGCGACGAGGGCGACCTTCTGCCGGTTGCCCTTCGAGTATGTGCGGCCCTTCTTCGTCGGGTCGAGATCGAACCGCTCGAGCAGCTCATCGCGACGCTTGGGGTCGATTCCGCCGCGGAGGTCGCCGAGCAGGTCGATGATCTCACCACCGGACAGGTTCGGCCACAAGCTGACGTCGCCGGGCACGTACGCGAGGCGGCGGTGCAGCTCTACCGCGTCCCGCCATGGATCCCTGCCGAGTACGGAAGACGTGCCCGAGTCGGCGCGGAGCAACCCAAGCAGGACACGGATCGTCGTGGTCTTGCCAGACCCGTTCGGCCCAAGGAACCCGTGCACCTCCCCGGCTTCGACGGACAGCTCCAGTCCGTCGAGGGCACGGGTCTGGCCGAACGTCTTGACCAGCTGGGATGCGGTGATTGCGGTCGTCATAATCACAGAATATAAATAGCTTCATGAAGTTGTGAACGTAAAGAATCTGTCAATGCGATGGACGTCTGAGGCGGTATCGACATGGCAGCCGAGGTGAGCAGCGGGAATGATCACACCGAGGTCGACCGCTTCGTCGAGCGGTTCGCCCTCACGTTGGTCGAGGCTGGTCTGCCGCGCATGCCCGCCCGGGTCTTTGCGGCGCTGCTCGTCGCCGAGCATGGCAAGCTCACAGCCAGCGAGCTCGCATCTCGTCTGCGGGTCAGCCCGCCAGCCATCTCGGGCGCGGTCCGGTACCTCACTCAGGTGCACATGATCGAGCGTGGCCGGGACCCGGGCGAGCGCCGCGATCACTATGGGCTGGCTGCGGATCCCTGGTACGAGTCGTTGGCGCAGCGTGATCAGATCCTCGGCCGCTGGATCAAGGCCCTCGACGAAGGCATTGCCGTTGTCGGAGCCGATTCGTCCGTGGGCGAACGGCTAACGGAGACACGCCAGTTCTTCGAGTTCATGCGGGAGGAGATGCCCGATCTCCTCAAGCGCTGGCGGGACCGGCGGAACGAGCTTGGGTCCGGCGGCCGCCGTCGCTAGCGCCTGCGGGTTCTCATTGATCCGGGTGGACCGTGGTGAGGTCGGCTCCGCGTGGTGGCGGGTACGCGTGGAACGAGCGCAGGTCCGCCAGCTGGAGGGCGCGGCTGATGTCCGTTGACGAGAGGATGCCGATCACTCTTCCGTGGTCATCGAGCACCACGGCCCTGCCGTCCGCGCAGTCTCGCATTCGCGGCAACAGCGCCGTCAGCGGCTCGTCGGGGCGAGCTGTGGGCACGCCTTCGGGCGGGCACGCGATGTCCTGCAATCGGGTGCCTGACCGGCGGCCGGCGGGGACGGCCCGCACCCGGTTCAGCGTCACGAGCCCGGTCAGTCGGCCACCGCCGTCGACGAGTGGATACGAGGAGAACTGGTGGCTCATCGCCAGCCTGTCGACGAACTCGGCCAGTGTCATCGTGCTGTCCGCCACAACCGGGTCCGTGGTCATCACGTCGGCGACCCGCACGCCGGACAGCCGGCTTCCCATTCGGGCCTGCTGTTCCTCCGCGGTCGCCGCGCTGATCAGGAACCACCCGATCAGGGCAAGCCAGATCCCGCTGAACGTGCCGGTGAGGAGGGTCTGCAGCAGTCCAAGCCCGACCATCGCGAAGCCGACGAAGCGGCCAGCCCTGGCCGCGGTTATCGCAGCGGCCTCACGGTTGCCGCTCCGCCGCCACAAAGCCGCCCGCAGCACCCGACCACCATCCAGGGGCGCAGCTGGTATCAGGTTGAAGACGGCAAGCAGGATGTTGGTGCCGGCCAGGTAGGCGAGCACGCCGACGACCAGCCCACCCCCGCCGAGCGCTGCCACGATGGCGCCGATCCCGCCAAAGACCACGCCCACCGCCAGGCTGGTGAGCGGGCCGACTACCGCGATGCGGAAGTCGGCGCCCGGCGTGCGCGGCTCGCCTTCAAGCTGGGCGACGCCGCCGAGCAGCCAGAGCACGATGCTCTGGACCTCGACACCATTGCGGCGGGCAACGATCGCGTGCGCGAGCTCGTGCGCCAGCAGCGAGGCGAGGAATAGGACGGCAGTGACCAACGCCGCCGCCACGTACTCGAGCGTACTGCGGCCCGGATACTCGTTGGGCAGCTGATCGGTCGCCAGCCCGACAACGATCAGCACCACGATCGCCAGGGCGCTCCAGTTGATCCCGACCTGGACCCCCGCGATGCGTCCGAGACTCAGCGTCGCCCGCACGACCCACCTCCGGTCGGTTCGCCGCAGCCGTACTCACTCAGCGATATACCCTCACTTCGGCAGCCGCCCAGGGCCGAATGTCATCTCGGATGAGTGTGCAGCGGACGAACCGGATCAGGTTGTGCGGCGTTCGCATCGTGGTGAGCTGGCCGCTGCCATTGGG
>JBKOZJ010000194.1:0-8431 GCA_046725875.1 Actinomycetota bacterium | reverse complement strand
CCCAGATCACCGACAGCCCGATCGGCACCGTGATGTCCCGGCTGCACCGCGGCCGGCACAAGCTGCGCGACCTGCTCGAAGACCACGCCCGCGAGCACGGACTCCTCCCCGCCAACCGGACCGACTCCGCCGCCTGATCAGGACCGGTTCCCCGAGATCGACTGACCGAGCAAGCTCCGATGGAGGTTCCTCGATCGCGCCCGCCGAGTCGCGCCTTCACAGGGCGAGGCGACGTCGGCTATGCGCCTCGCTCGAGAACCGCCTTTAGCTTCTGCAGGTTCCTCGGTAGCTGCCTGCGCGCCTGCCGTTGGATCACCAACGGAACGAGCAGGAGCCCGACCCCGTGACCGTGGAAGTCGAGGGAGATGGTGACCTGCGACCGTCGGCCGTCTTCGAGCGGCTCAACGACACCCCTGGCGCGTGCTTCGACCGCGCCATCGACCGCACGCACGCACCAGGTCCTGGGTGCATTCAGCTCGGTGACCTCTTCGGGGGCCGTCAACCGCCGGGGGCCGACTCGTCGCGTGATGACCGCCCGCGAGCCCACCCTAGGTGGCGTCTCAGCCTCCGAGCTCACCGACACGACGCCGCCTTGCCATTCTGGGAAGTGCGCGAAGTCGGTTGCGTAGGCGAAGACTTCCTCGGGAGGGCGGGCTATCTGGGTGCTTCCACTGATCGCTGCCATTTCGCGTCCTTTCTCGTCTCCTTCGGAGCGATGGGCCCCGGAGGTGGTACTCACCGCTCATCGAAGGCCGCCACGTCGAGCCGGTTGATGCGCTCGGGATCGGCGATCACATCGATCTCGACGATCTTCTCGTGTACGACCGTGAAGCCAAGGACCGCGAACGGCCGTCGGTGCAAAGCGACGACCCATCCGGCGGCTCCGTTCACGAGCGCCGGTCGCACAAACGGTGCCAGCCGTGAGAAGAACAGCGCCTGCCCGGCCACATCTTGCGCACCCCTGAACACCACAGGCGAACCCGGTGGCACGGCACGGTCTGTTCGAAGCACGACATTCGGGTCGAGCACCGTGAGGAGTCGCTCGAAGTCACCGCCATGGGCGGCGGCGAAGAAAGCGTCGACGACCTCGCGTTGGCGGTGGATGTCAGGGTCGGGAACGGCCGCCCCCCGTACACGCTGGCGGGCGCGGCTCGCGAGCTGTCTGGCCGCAGTGGAAGATCGTCCGACCATGGGCGCGATCTCACTGAAGGGAACTCCGAACATGTCGTGCAGCACGAACGCGAGCCGTTCGGTTGGGCTCAACGTGTCAAGTACCACAAGCAGGGCGAGACCGACGGAGTCGGCGAGTAGCGCCTCCTGTTCAGGATCAAGCCGGTCCGCGTAGCTGACGATCGGCTCGAGGACGTAGACACCGTCGAAAGAGTCTTCACGCCGCGCCTTGCGCGCCCGCAACATGTCTAGGCAGACCCGCGCGACGACGGTTGTGAGCCATCCATCCAGGTTGTCGATGCCATGAGGGCCGGCCCGGCTGAGCCGCATCCAGGCCTCCTGCACAGCGTCGTCCGCTTCGCTGAGCGAGCCGAGCATGCGATAGGCGACTGCGCGCAAGTGCGTCCGGTGCTCCTCGAATCGCTCGGCAGCCCAGTCCTGCTCGTCCACCGTCACATCTCCACCTCGCGGTCCGTCCTATAGAGATGACGGATGCGATATCGGTGATGTGACAGGGAGCTGAGCCGCGGTGGAGCGTAAGTGGTGGACACTGCTCGCTGTTTCCGTGGCGACGTTCATGCTCCTGCTCGATATCACAGTCGTGAACGTGGCACTGCCTTCGATCCGCGCGGACCTCGACGCCAGCTTCACGGATCTGCAGTGGGTCATCGACGCGTACGCATTGACCCTCGCGGCGCTCGTGCTGACTGCGGGGTCGCTCGCCGACCGGCTGGGGCGCCGCCGGGTGTTCGCCGCGGGGCTGGTGATCTTCACGGTCGCCTCCCTGCTCTGTGCGCTCGCGCCCGAGCCGACCTCCCTCAATCTCTCCCGTGCACTGCAGGGCGTGGGCGGAGCGGTGATGTTCGCCGTCTCCCTGGCTTTGATCGCCCAAGAGTTTCGGGCCGGCCGCGAGCGTGGGATGGCGATGGGCGTGTACGGCGCCACGATCGGAGTCGCCGTCGCGATTGGCCCACTCGTGGGGGGTGCTCTCACCGACGCGCTCGGCTGGGAGTCGATCTTCTACCTGAACGTCCCGATCGGCCTCGCGGCGATCGCGATCACTTATCTCCGGCTGCGGGAGAGCCGCGACCCCGCGGCGACCGGCGTCGATTGGCCAGGGGTCGCGACCTTCAGCGGCGCACTCTTCCTACTCGTCCTCGCGCTCCTGCGGGGGAACGAAGAGGGCTGGAGCAGCAGGCTCATCGTGTCGCTCTTCGCCGGCTCAGCCGCCTTGCTCTTGGCGTTCATCGCAATCGAGCGTCACGTCCGCGAACCGATGCTTCCCCTCGGGCTCTTCCGGACTCCATCCTTTACCGGCGTACAAGTTGCAGCGTTCGCCTTGTCCGCATCGCTCTACGCGATGTTCCTCTACCTGACGTTGTATCTCCAGAACTACCTTGGGCACTCGCCTTTCGAAACCGGGCTGCGTTACTTGCCCACCACCGTGATGATCTTCTTGTGCAGCGCGATCGCGGGCGCGCTGATCGGGCGCATTCCCGCGTCCCTGCTGCTCTGCGGCGGCCTCGGTCTCACCGGTCTCGGTCTGCTGCTGATGTCCGGGATCGACGCGGGCTCCGAGTGGACGACGCTGCTCGGCGGGTTCCTGGTGGCGGGCGCTGGATCGGGACTGCTCAACCCAGTAATCGCAGAAGTAGCCGTGAGCGTCGTCCCGAAGGAGCGGAGCGGCATGGCGGCCGGGATCAACGACACCTTCCGGCAGGTCGGGGTCGCTGTCGGCGTCGCCGTCTGGGGCGCCATATTCGTCGGACGCGGCGCAGACAAGATCAGCGAGCTGACGGCGGGGACCCCGGCAGCTGTCGGGAACCGTCCACGCGAGCTCCTCGAGGCCGCCTCCTCGGGCACCCTCGACCACGCTCTTGCGGCGTTCCCTGCTGGCACTCGGCCGGCGCTGGCGGAGGCCGCTGGTGAGGGATTCCTCCTAGGACTCAACGATGTGCTAATGCTCGGCGGGGTCCTCAGCTTCGCCGGCGCAGTCCTCGCCCTGTGGCTCGTCCGCGAACGCGAGATCGAGCGCCAACCGGTTCAAGCCGCCGGCGAGCCAACAGCGAAGGCAGACGCCCCGGCGCAGATCGCCGATGCGTGACGCCGATGGCAGCAACAAGGGTTCCCGCGAACGACGACTTGCCGGCAATCGCGCCATGGTTCAGGTGGATCCGCTTGGCTTATGGTGTGGCCCGCTGCGGTCCAGGCTCGATCGCAAGACGCTGGAAGAGCGCGACGGGGAATGCGCCGGTGCGGATGAGTACGCGGTCAAGTTGGCCGTGCTGATCGCGGGCGGCGGATCTCACGGTATTGGTGCGGACCCAGCGCAGGTCATAAAGGAGGATCCGGCCGCGCGGGTGCAGGATCCGGTTCAGGGAGGCCAACACGGTCCCCGGGTCGATCCAGTGGTGCAAGCTTGCGGTTGACACGGCCAGGTCGACGCAGGCATCGGGCAAGGGCAGAGCCGCTAGGTCGGCGACCGTAAAGTGCACACGGCCGGCAACTCCGTCTTGCTTGGCGCGTCGCTCGGCTGCCCCGATCATTCCGGTCGACAGGTCTAACCCGTACACCAGCAGGTCTGGCCGCCGGTACGCGATGCTTACGGCAAGTTGGCCGGTGCCGCAGCCACCATCGAGCACCACGCCGCCGCGCGGCGCTGCCGTCGCAACATCATCGGCGACCCGCCGATACATGCCTCCAAAGATTCGGCCGGCGTGCCGGTCATATGCCTGACCGTCCGCGAAATGATGGCGCTGGATGAGCCGGTGAAGCACCTCCTGCACGACCTACTCCCATTTGTTGGCGAGCTTGGCGTCTCTCATGCGACGTCGCGGCGGGAGACGGCGGCAAGCCCGGCGATGGCAAAGGCGATCCCGTATGCGGCGAGGAGGAGTGCCGCGGTCGGCTGGGAGAGCTGCGAGGCGTCATCACTCATTCCGACCGTGCTCAGCGCGGATCCGGCGCGGAACGGCAGCCAGCGGGCGGCGCTGTCGCCCAGGAGCTGACCGACGATGCCTTCGACGAGGGCGATCCAGGCCAGCCCCGCCGCAACTGCACCGGCGAGGTTGCGGACGAGTGCGCCGAGCCCCACTCCGATCGCGGCGAACGCGGCAACCCAGCCGATCCCGCCTCCGAGGGCCCGCCATACGTCGGGGTCACCAAGGTCTAGCGAGCCGCCCTTTGCGGCCAGCCACGCGGCGGTGGCCGCGGTGGCCACGGCGGCGCTGATGGCGCCGAACCCAGCCCCAACGGCGGTGTAGATGCCGAGTTTGGCGGCGAATACGCGGCCGCGGCGCGGGGTCGACAGGTAGGTGTCGGTGATGGTCTGGTGCCGGTGCTCGCCGGCTACCGCCGTGATCCCCAGCACGAGGGTGAATAGCGAAATCAGGCCTACATGAGCTAGCGCGCCCTGCACGGTGTCCGGATCGTCTATGTCGGCGCCCTGGGCGAACAGGCCGCTGACGCCGGCCACGATGACGAGCTGGGCGGCCACGAGCACCAGCCACGGGCTGCGTATGGTGCGGAGCTTGAGCAGCTCATTGCCGAACAGCATCGAGCACTCCTTCGGGGTCGGTGGTTAGGCGCAGGAACGCTGCTTCCAGCGACTCGTCGCCAAGCTCATCGAGCGTGCCGGCGTAGCGCAGCCGCCCCCCGCTGATGATCACGATCTGGTCGACCGTCTGGGCGATCTCGGCGAGGACGTGGCTGGAGATCAGCACAGTGCACCCCCGGGCGGCGAGGTCGCGCAGCAGACCACGGAGCCACGCCATGCCGGCCGGGTCGAGCCCGTTTCCCGGTTCGTCGAGGATGAGCACTTGCGGATCACCAAGCAGCGCGGCCGCGAGGCCGAGCCGTTGGCGCATGCCGAGGGAGTAGCCGCCGACCCGACGATCCGCGTCCCGGCTCAGCCGGACGAGGTCGAGAACCTCACCGACTCGGCTGGCCGCGATTCCGCTGGCATCTGCTGAGATCCGCAATTGGTTGCGGCCGGTGCGGCCTGAGTGGAACCCCGTCGCCTCTAGCACCGCGCCCACCATGTGGCGTGGGGCCGCGAGGTCGGCGTACGGGCGCCCGCCAATCAGCGCAGTGCCGCCGGTCGGGCGGACCAGCCCAAGAAGCATTCGCAGCGTGGTGGTCTTGCCCGCACCGTTGGGGCCGAGGAACCCGGTTACCCGTCCGGCCGGCACATCGAAGGTTAGGCCGTCCACTGCACGGATGTCGCCGAACAGCTTGGTCAAACCACGGACGGAGATTTGCGCGGCGGTCACGACTGCTCCTCCCGCTCGCCTGAGGGCGGGGGCCAGGCTTCAGATTCTGACTTCTGAGCAGTGCTGGACCTCTCGCGACGGCGCACGACCCAGTAGCCCGCGCCGACCACGGCCGCCATCACTGTGATCATGACTGCCATGCCGACTCCCCCGCCGCCATGGGGGGCGGCCAGCAATGAGGTGCTCAGAGTTCGCATGGTCGACAGCCTCTCCGGTCACGTGGGAGGGCGTCGTCGCCCAGCCGACCGATTTCCGAGCTACCGCGGCCGCCGTATGGTGCGTACCGCGGGCGCGGCACCGCCCTTACGTTGCAGGGGTGATGTCAGGACGACGACAGACGCCTACCGTGAGGTAATGGGCCAGCTGTGCAGCCCGCTTCGACAGGCCGGGGTCGTCCTCCGGTGGCATCGACACGCTGACATCGCGATTGCCGCGGTGGTTTTTGCGGTAACCCTGCTGACCGCGGCCGCGGAACCGGATGCCGGAGAGCTGAGTCCGCACGCGGTCGGCGTGGCTGCGCTCGCGGCCGGCGCCCTCGGGTGGCGGCGTCGCTGGCCGTTCCCGGTTCTGGTCGTGACACTTGGAGCCGCGGAAGCGTATCTGCGGATCAGTGCTGGGCAGGAGGTGGTGCTCGTCGCGCCGCTGGTCGCCCTCTACACGGTGGCCGACCGCTCGCCGCGGCGGCTCGCTCCGACCGTCGCTACGCTGGCCGTCGTCACGTTCGTGGGGCTGCATGCTCTGGTCGCGCCGGCTCGGTCATGGTCGCTGCTCGGTGCGCAGAACCTGGCGTTGGCCGCACTCGGCGCGCTTGCCGTCGCCGCCGGCGAGGCATCCCGAAACCGCCGCGCCTACACTGCCGTGCTCGAAGAACGAGCCCGGCGCGCCGAGCAGGACCGCGACGCCGAAGCTCGGCGTCGGGTCGCTGAGGAGCGGTTGCGCATCGCGCGGGATGTCCACGACACGGTTGGACACCACATCGCTCTGATCAACGTGCAGGCCGGGGTCGCCGCCCACGAGCTGGACGACCGGCCAGAGCAATCTCGTCAAGCCCTGACGACGATCCGGCAAATCAGTCGAGCGGCGTTGGCCGATGTTCGGGCCACCATCGGCCTCCTGCGGCAACCCGGCGATCCGCCCGCCCCCACGGAGCCGATCCTAGGGTTGGCCGGGCTCGACGAGCTGCTCGGGTCGCTGGACCGCGCCGGCCTGTCGGTCCAGCACCATACGGAAGGCGCCGAACTGCCGCTGCCGCCCGCCGTCGACCTCACCGCGTACCGGATAATCCAGGAGGCGCTGACCAACGTCCGCAAGCATGCGGGCACTGCGCGGGCCGTCGTGCATATCAGCCATCGGCCCGACGAGCTGCGGATCATCGTGGACGATGACGGTCCAGCGCCGCCGGCCGACAACGGCGACGGGCACGGGCTCGTCGGGATGCGTGAGCGCGTGGCCGCGGTCGGCGGGTCCCTTACCGCCGGGCCGAAACCGGGTGGCGGGTTTCGGGTTGCGGCCACCCTTCCGCTGACTTCATCGAAGCACGAGGTGCTGGTCGGGTGACGATTCGGGTCCTCCTTGCCGACGACCAAGCACTCATGCGCAGCGGCTTCAAGGTTCTCATCGACGGCACCGGCGACATTGAGGTCGTCGGTGAGGCGAGCACCGGCCGCGAGGCGGTCGAGCTAGCCCGCAGCACGCGCGCCGACGTCGTGGTCATGGACATCCGGATGCCGGACATGGACGGCATCACCGCCACCAAGCTCATCGCCAGCGACGAGGACCTTGCGGGGGTCCGGGTCCTGATCCTGACCACGTTCGAGATCGACGACTACGTGTTCGGCGCGCTGCGCGCCGGTGCAAGCGCATTCCTCGGCAAGAGCGCCGAGCCGGACGAGCTGTTGGAGGCGATCCGCACCGTCCACGCGGGCGATTCGCTGCTCTCCCCGGCCGCAACTCGCACTCTGATCGCCAACTATCTGGCCCAGCCAGACCTCACCGCCACGCCGCCGGGCCGCCTCCTGTCTCTCACCGACCGGGAGCGTGAGGTACTCGCGCTGGTCGCCGCCGGGCTGTCCAACCATGAGATCGCACAGCACCTCGTGGTGAGCCCAGCCACCACGAAGACCCACATCAACCGGGCAATGACCAAGCTTGACGCGCATGACCGCGCCCAACTCGTCATCATCGCCTACGAGACGGGATTCGTCCGGCCCGGCCCGATGCGATAACCGCCGAGCATTTCGAGGCACGCTCAGCGTCGGACTTGGGGGTACGGGTCGAGCGGTGATTTGTCGCCGACCAGCCAGATATGGCCGAATGGATCGCGGAAGCCTCCCTGCCGGTGGATGCCCCAGGGGACCTGATGATCGCGTACGGCGACCATCGACCCGTCGGCGCCGGCTTCCGCGGCCCGACGCACGAACTCGTCCGGGTCGTCGACGAACACCTCGACGCGTACGGTTGTGTTCCCGTTGGCCAGTGGGCTAACGAATCCCGTACTCGTCGGCTCGTGGAGGAAGAACGGCGCGTCCTCGATCCGGAGGCCTATGACAGAGCCGAGGCTCCACACCTCGGTCGCGCCAAGCGCGCGCTCGTACCAGGCGGCGGCCTCGCCGGCATCCTCGACGGCCAGCATGAGCGAGATACGCAACGTCATCGAGCGACCTCCGTCCTCTAGATTGCCGCTGTTCGTTCGCCGATGCCGGAGACCCCGGGTGACAGCATGTCCCCGGGGCCCGCGCTTGCTGGCGTCCACCCTCCGTTTCAGGGTGGGAGCCGGTTCAGGCTACACGTCGACGGATCCACCAAAAGCAGAACCCTGTGAGCAGTATCGCCAGACCAACGAAGATGCCGGCCTCGGCCCATTGCAGTGACCAGAAGTGGCTGGTGGGGTGGTAGGTCAGGTCTTGGCGCAGGCCGAGGGTGCCCAGCCACTCCTCGCAGCGTTGGGGCGAGACGCCCGGCGCGCAGTACTGCGGGTTGGCCGGGCCGGT
>JBKOZJ010000193.1:0-36920 GCA_046725875.1 Actinomycetota bacterium | reverse complement strand
GAGATCGCCGACGTCGACACCGGCGGTACCGGCGTGCATACCTTCAGCCTGCCGGCCGGCAATTACGTGATCAGTTGCTGGGAGGACGGCAAGGCCGGCGGCGGCACCGGCCCCGTGCACGCCTCCATCGGCATGGTCAAGGCGTTCACCGCATCCTCGTCGGCCACTGCGCAAGGTGCTGCCGCCCCGAAGACCTACCAGGTGTCGGTGGCCAACTTCACCTATCAGGGCATGCCGGACACGGTGCCGGCGAACCAGCCGTTCAACATCGTTTTCTCCAACAAGGAAACCTTCGACATCACCCACGAGCTGGTCCTGCTCGGCGTCCCCGCCGGTAAGACCGCGGACGACGTGGTGGCCTCCGCCAAGGCGAAAGGCCCCGACGGCGAAGGGGACTACCTAGGGTTCGGGGAGATCGCCGACGTCGACACCGGCGGAACCAGCGTAGGGTCGTTCAACTTGCCGCCCGGCAATTACGTGATCAGTTGCTGGGAGGACGGTAAGGCCGGCGGCGGCACCGGCCCCGTGCACGCCTCCATCGGCATGGTCAAGGGATTCACGGTCTCTTGAGATGATGCGTTGGCCCGCGCGTTACCGCGAGCGGACCCGTCGGACAACGACCTCCGCAGCCACCGGCTTCAGCCGGCGGCTGCGGATGGTAGGCCTCCTCGGGTCGCTGCTGTTGACATCCGCCTGCGTGAAGCCGGGGATCTCGTCGAAGTCCGAGACCGTGCACGGACTCTTCTACATCGTCCTCTGGCTCGCGCTCCCGGTGTTTCTGTTCGTCGAGGGCATGCTGCTCATCTCAGTGGTCCGGTTCCGCAGGCGGCGCGGTGACGAGTCCGAGCCGGTGCAGCACGCCGGCAACAACACTGCACTGGCGGCATTCTTCGCCGGGCCGCTCGCGGTCATCATCGTGCTGCTTGCGGTCGGGGAGGTGGCAGTAGCCCGGGTCGATCGCAACGACCCGAACCCTGGTGAACGGCTTGTGATCAACGCATTCCAATGGGAGTGGTCGGCGAACTACGTCAACGAGGAGTTCACGGTCACTGGGAAGACCCTCAAGCAGCCACTCATGATGGAGTTGCCGGTCGACACGCCGACCCGGATCGAGCTTCGATCCACGGATGTGATCCACGAGTTCTACGTGCCTGACCTGTTGTATATGAAGAACGCGGTACCAGGGCACCCGAACGTCTTCACGGTCACACCGTCAAAGCTCGGGACCTATCGCGGCCAGTGTGCGCAGTTCTGCGGGCTATGGCACGCTCAGATGACCTTCGTAGTCAAGGTCGTGCCCCAGGCGGAGTTCCTTTCCTGGGTCGAGCAGCAGAAGAAGGCAGCGGCCCACGGGGGCGAGTGCAAACCGACCGGGTCGACCCTAGAGCTGGTCGCGCACCAAATCACTTGGGACAAGAACTGCCTCGCAGTCCTGGCCGGAAAGCCGTTCCAAATCACGATCAAGAATGAGGACAACCAGATAGCCCACAACTTTGCGATCTGGGACAGCCCGAAAACCAAGCACCAGTTCTACATCACGCCGGACTTCACCGGACCAGTAACCAAGACCTTCACCGTCCCGGCGCTGAAGCCCGGAAGGTACTACTTCCAATGCGACATCCACGGTCCGGCGATGAGCGGAACCCTGATCATCGGGCCGGCGAAATAACCGCGCGCGTGGAGGACTCGAGATAGGGGTGGTACGACAATGACGGTAATCGCTCGGGCGCCGGCACGGGCACCGCAGCCGCGCCCCGCGCGGGCACTCGCCTGGTTGACGACCACCGATCACAAGAAGATCGGAATACTGTACCTCTTCAATTCGTTCGCGTTCTTCGCCATCGCCGGCGCTCTGGCGATGGTGATCCGGACGCAGCTGGCGCAACCGGACAACACGGTTCTCTCGCCGCAGGCGTACAACGAGACCTTCACCATGCACGGGACGATCATGATCTTCCTCGTGATACTCCCGCTGCTGTCCGGCTTCGGCAACTACTTCGTGCCGCTGCAGATCGGCGCGCTCGACATGGCCTTCCCCCGGATAAACGCGTTGTCGTTCTGGCTGCTGCCCGTTGGTGGACTCACGATCCTCGCCGGATATCTCACCAAGGACGGCCCGGCCGCGGCCGGCTGGACGAATTACGTGCCGCTCGCGCTGCAGGAGGGAACCGGGCAGGATCTTTGGATCCTGGGCCTGCTGGTGGTGGGAACCAGCTCACTGCTCGGCGCGATCAACTTCATCGTGACGGTGCTCCGGATGCGGGCGCCGGGAATGAGCATGACGCGGGTACCAATCTTCACCTGGGCGACGCTAAGCACCTCGATCCTGGTGGTGCTGGCGGTCCCGGCCCTGACGGCGGTGCTCATAATCCTGTTCGCCGACCGCCACCTCGGAACCGTCTTCCTCGATCCAGCCCACGGCGGCAGCGTGTTCAACTACCTGAACACGTTCTGGTTCTTCGGGCACCCCGAGGTCTACATGCTCATCATGGGCGCCTGGGGAATCGTCTCCGAGATCATCCCGGTATTCAGCGGCAAGCCGCTGTTCGGCTATCGCGGAGTCATTCTCGCCCTGATGCTCGTGGTAGCCCTGTCGTTCACCGTGTGGGGCCATCACATGTACACCACCGGCCTCGTCGATGATTCGTTCTTCTCCGTGACCACGGAGGTAATCTCCGTGCCGACCGGCGTGCTGTTCCTGAACTGGCTGTTCACCATGTGGCGGGGGAAGCTCCGGTTCGAGCCGCCGATGCTCTTCGCGCTCGGGTTCGTCGCGCTCTTCCTGATCGGCGGGATCGACGGCGTGTGGATGGCTTCCCCGGCGATGGACTACGCGATCCACGACACGTATTTCGTCGTCGCGCACATTCACTACGTGCTGTTCGGCGGCAGCCTCTTCGCGATCATGGCCGCGATGTACTACTGGTTCCCGAAGATAACCGGCCGCTACCTCGACCGGCGGCTGGGTTACGCGCACTTCTGGCTCCAGTTCATCGGGTTCAACTTGACGTTCTTCCCAATGCACTACCTGGGCCTGCAGGGCATGCCGCGCCGGGTCGCGTTCTATCCCAGCGATGCGGGATGGACGACACTCAACGTGGTTGCGACCATCGGCGCCTTCATCATCGCTTTGGGGATGCTGGTCGCGCTGGCCAATCTCGTCATAACCCTGCGAAGGCCGCGCACCGCACCGGCCGATCCATGGCAGGGCAACACGCTGGAGTGGGCTACGACTTCGCCACCGCCTCCCTACAACTTTGAAAGACTCCCCGAGATCAGGTCCGAACGACCGGTCCGTGACCTGCGGCTGAGCACCACTGCCGAGTCAGGGGTGACGGCATGAGCACCCAGTCTGGCGCCGCGCCATCGCCCGAGCTGCTGGACCGGCGGGCCGTACGAAATGCGGGCAGTCCGGTAACCGCAATGACCATCTTCGTGGCCTCCGAAGGGGTGTTCTTCGCGGCGTTCTTCGGCATCTACATGACGGCGTACACGGAGGCGGATGTCTGGCCGCCGGCCGGCGCCACCGGACCTGCGCTCGCGCAGCCGACAATCGCGGCCGTCGTGCTGCTCCTCAGCGGTGTCTCCATGTCTCGGGTGCTGCGCAAGATCCGTCGACCCGACTACCCGCGCGGGATGATGCCCTGGCTCGGTGTGACGGTGGCCTGTGCGGTGGCCTTTGTTGCCCTCCTGGCGGCCGGCTACCAGGGGCTGGGATTCGGCGTGGGGGAGGGGATCTACGAATCCCTGTTCTACACGATCACGGGACTGGAGCTGGCCCATGTGGTGGGCGGAGTAGTGCTGCTGTCCCTGGTCCTCGTCCGCGCCTGGGCCGGTGAGCTGGCGCTGCAACGAGATCCGGTGCAGGCCGCGGGTATCTATTGGTATTTCGTCGTCGCCCTCGGCGTCGCGATCTACCTGATCCTCTACTTGGCGCCGGCCGGCTGATATGGGTGCCTTGGGTCGCTCCCGGCATTGGCCGAGCGGAGGTGGCTGCCCATGAACTTGTTCTCGAGGATCATCTTCGGCTTCGGCGGATTCCTCCTCGTCACCGGCGTGATCTACGGCGCGGTTACCTACGAGTGGGAGGGCACTACGCTGATGCTCATCGTGGCTGGGGGTGCGCTTCTCGTCGGCGCCTACCTGGTCTCTGCCGTGCATCGGGCCCGGGTCGCCCTCGCCGCGGAGGCCGCCGCGGTGCCACTAGGTGGCCCGGACGCCGAACCCCATGTCGGTCCGACCATCTGGCCGCTGGTGATCGCCCTCGCCACGATCGGCCTGGTCGTCGGGGCCGTTGGGCCGCTTTGGGCGCTCGTCGGCGGCGGTGCGCTCTTCATCGCCGCGGGCATCGGCTGGATCCTCGACGTCCGCCAGCAATGGCGGCATCATGATGAGGCCGAGCCGCATGAGGAGAGCCCGGACCTCGCAGGTGGACCGCATCATGCCTGAACGGCAGGCGGCCCCGGGAAGGGCGGCAGTCACGATGCGCTCATTCGACCAGTGCGTCCGTTGCGGCAAGCCGACGGCATGGGGCCGGTCGGTCTGCAAAGACTGCAACCCCGCCGGATTGCCCGAGCCGAGCCGGACGCAATACCACGCGACCGTGTTCATCACGGTCCTGGTGGTCCTGGCCGGGCTGGCGATTCTGGCCATCGCGATGCGCTGAGATGCGATCGGCTCGGCGCGGCACACGGTGGTCGCTGCGTCTAGCGTGCTGCATTATCGGCGTGGGGTGGCTCCTGATCATCCCGACCCCGGCCGAGGCGCACGCGATCCTCGTCTCCTCGAGCCCGGCCGCGGGTGCGACGCTGGGAGCGACGCCCGGGGTCGTCGTCTTGACCTTCGACGAGCCCCTTGTGGCCCGGCTCTCGCACGCCACCGTCGTCGACCCGACCGGTCGCCGCTTCCAGGACTCGGTCTCCGGCGCGACGATCCGGGTGCCGCTGTCGACCAACGCGCCCGGCGTCTATCGGGTCGAGTGGACGACGGTGAGCCATGTCGACGGACATACGATCACCGGCGCATTCCGGTTCGGCGTCGGGGTGCCGGCCGGCGCTGCGGCCACGGGCGGCTCACCCCAACCCTCGCGTGGCGACGGGCTTACCGCAGCTGCCCGCGCGATCGAGTACGCCGTGCTGCTGCTGGCTTGCGGACTCGTGGTACTGCGCCGGCTCGGACCCGAGATCCCGATGCGTCCCCCCGCCGTTCCCGTCGCGACCGCGCTTCTGATCGGCGGCACGACCGTGGTCCTCGCGGAGGCGGCGGTGGCCACGTCCGGCTTGTCCATGTCTGGACTACGGGACTACCTGACGATCGGTGTCACCGGCTGGGCCCGGGTCGCTCGGATCGGACTCGAACTGTGCATCCTGATCATTGCCCTTGTGCGGGGGCGCCTGTCACCGGTCCTCCTTACCGGTGTTGTGGGCGCGGTCGCCGTGGCCGGCCACGCCGCCAACGTCGAACCGGCGTGGGCCGGGATGGCCGTCAACGCCGCTCATCTCGCCGCCGCCGGAGTATGGGCCGGCGGCATCATGGCCCTGGCGTTCGTGCGCGTGACCGGCGGCTGGCCGACCGTGGGCCGGGCGTTGCTGCCCCGGTTCTCGACGGTCGCGCCATGGGCGTTCGGGATCTCGGTGGGTCTGGGAGTAGTGCAGGCCGCCCAGCTGCTGGGCGGGCCCGGCGAGGTGCTCAGTACTGCATACGGCCTAACCCTCCTCGCGAAAGGCCTCGCCGTCGCCGCCATGATCCCGCTGTCTTTTCTCGCCTGGCGGCGGCTGCGGGTGATGGTGCGAGGCGAGGCGGTCGTCGCGCTGGTCGTCGTGGCCGCGGCCGCGGCGCTCGCTGCCTTCCCGGTGGTGCCTAGGGAGGCCGGTGAGGCCGAGGAGTCCCGCGAGGCGACGGCCGGAGCCGCCGAGATGTCTCCGTTCCCGCGGCCGGGGGACTACTCGATCGGCGGGCGGGCGGGCGACACGATGGTGGGCCTCACCGTGCGTCCTGGTCGCCCAGGTTCGAACCAGGTGTATGCCTACATCGCCCCGTCACCGGCTGGCCTCGGGGATGTCCGGCTGTCGGTCCGCGGTCGCTCGTATCCGTTTGTGGCATGCGGGCCGTCCTGCTGGACCGTCCCTGTCGACCTGCGCGGCGGCGAGCGCGTAGGGGTGGCGGTGGCGGGAGACGGCGGCGGGACGGCTGCGTTTGTCCTTCCGAGGCTGCCCGCCCCGGATGGTACGGCGCTCCTGGAACGGGCGACCGCTCAGATGGATCGCGTGCACAGCTACCGCGTGAACGAGGTGCTCTCCGGCATCAGAAGTGCTTATGTTTACGCCCGGCCGCACGCCATGTGGCTGCGGACGTGGTTCGGCGACGGTCCGCAGGACACACTGTGGCTCGGGTCCAAGGTCTACGTGCGCAGTAGTCCTGGGGCGCCGTGGAAACTACGGTCGGAGGGCGCGCTCGTTCCAGTGCCGTATTTCGCGTGGACCCCGTTCGAGCCGTTCGTCAATGCCCATGTCGTAGAGCATCGGTCGCTTGGCGGTGTCCCAGTGACCCGCGTGTCGTTCTTCGGCGGGCATGGCGACAACCCGGAGACCGTCTGGTTCACGTTGTGGATCGATCGGGCCACCGGCCGAGTGCTGAGGTCTCAGATGTGGGCACCCACTCATTTCATGGACGATCGCTACCACGCCTTCGACCAACCGGTCGATATGCCTCATCCGGACGACGGGTGAGCGGGAGCAGGGGGATGTCGTCGACCTGTACGACGAACCGAGACCCGGCCGGCGCCCGAAGGCCGGTGCGGCCGCGGCCGCCGCTGCGCTTGATCGGGCCGTCGTCTGCCCGAATGCGCCAGGAGGAACCCTACCGGCGCGACGGCGCCGGCTGGAGCTGCCGGCTCTCATGCTCCTGGCCGGCCATCGGCAGCCGCAGCTCGAAGGTGGTGCCGCGGCCCGGCTCGCTGCGCACGTCCACGGAGCCACCGTGCGCCTCCGCGATGGCCTTCACGATGGCCAGCCCGAGGCCGAACCCGTTGCGTCGATCGGCCCCGTCGACGCGGGAGAACCGGTCGAAGATCCGAGCCTGCTCGCTCGGCGTGATCCCCGGCCCGCGGTCTGCCACCGCCACCACCACGGTGCCGTCCTGCCGCCGCGCCGACAGCTTGACCGGGGTTCCCGGCGGTGAATGTCCGACGGCGTTGCCGATCAGTTCGTCCAGCGCGTCCCGGATCCGGGCCGGGTCGAGGGGCAGGGACGCGTTGACGACTCGGCCGAACTCCACTGCCGGGTTGGTTGCCGACCAGCGCGAGTGCGCGTCCGTGATCAGGTCGCGGATCGATGTCTCGACCGGGTGCACGAAGTCCGGCTGCTCTGTCGCGGCAAGCTCTAGAAGCCGGTCGGAGACGCTCTTCAGCCGCTTCAGCTCGTCGACGATGACCTTCGAGTCATGGGCGGTCATCGGGTCGCCCGTCGTTCGCGAAATAAGCTCTGCATGTCCCAGGGCGACCGTGAGCGGCGTACGCAGCACGTGCGAGGCGTCTTCGATGAAGTGGCGCTCCTGCTGCAGCAGCGCGAGGTTGTGCTCCGAGACCCGGCGGATCTCCTCCTTGGCGGCGATGTTGCGCCGGACGTACCAAACCATGACCACGAACACGGTGGCCATCAGCGGGATCTCGGTCAGCTCGTCGGGCGCCTGGTCGTCCACCGCCACGTCGATGGTCAACGCGGCTGCCGTGAGCGCTATCACCGTGACGAGCGCCCAGATGGTGGCGCGCAGACCCCAGACGCGCCATCCGTAGAGCAGTGACAGCCCGATCCAGATGAAGTGGAACGGCACCGTGGCCCAGTCGCGAAAGATCAGGATCGCGCCGGTATTGGCCAGCACGAAGAGACACCAGACCAGCTCGACCCAGTACCGCCGCGCGAGTGCAGGCCACCGCCTAATCAATGTCCACCCCGTAGCCCGTGCCGCGTACGGTCACGACGGCATCCAATCCGAGCTTCGCGCGCAGCCGTCGCACGTACACATCGACGACGTTCGATCCTGGGCCGAAACTGTATCCCCACACGGTCGAGAGCAGGCGCTCCTTGGAAACCGCCTGGCCGGCGTTACGCATGAGCTCCGCCAACAGCATCGATTCGCGCCTGGTCAGCGGGATGGGTCCGGATCCGCCGTTTGCTTCCTGCCGCACCGGGTCCAGCACCAGCCCGCGCGCCACCAGGGTCTGCGGGTTGGCGGGCGCTTTGTCCCGCATTCGCGCCTTCACCCGGGCAAGGAGCTCGTCCAGGGCGAACGGTTTGCCCAGGTAGTCGTCGGCGCCTATCTCCAGGCAACGGACCTTGGAGGTCGTGTCGGTAAGGCAAGAGAGGACGATGACCGACTGGTCGGGCTTGCGACGCAGGATGCGGTGCAGGACCGAGACGCCGTCCGTTCCCGGCATCAACAGGTCGAGAACGATGACGTCGTAGGAGCGCGAGACCGCGAGTCGAAACCCGTCCTCGCCGGTCGTGGCCGTGTCGACGTCGATGCCCTCGCCGCGGAGAGCACGCGAGACGAAATCGACCACGCGCGGCTCGTCGTCGATGGCAAGAACGCGGTTACCAGCCACTGCAATCTTCTTGTGCAACCTCCGGAACCGACCTGACCAGCAATTTTAGTTCATTGCCGCACCGAGGTGAACTATGACGCGGATCACTCCTTGGTCTCGACGATGGTGCGCAGCTGCCATGCTGGTTCTCGTCGCGGCCGCGTGTGGTGGTTCCTCGGATCAGTCCATCGCGACCCGGAATGCCCCGGTTCTTGGTGCCTGCCCGACCGGGGCGGGAAGGCCGATCATCGGAGTCAAGACGACGATGTTGCCCTGCCTGGCCAGCCCGCAGAACGAGGTCTCCGCGGCCGCGGTGCACGGTCGTCCCGAAGTCATCAACTTTTGGGCGTCATGGTGTGCACCATGCCGTCGGGAGGCCCGGCTGCTCGAGGCGGCAAACCGCGCGGTTGGCGATCGCGTCCTCTTCCTCGGAGTCGACTCGCGCGACAGCCGCAGCGCCGCGCTTCGCTTTCTCGCCGCTTCGAAGGTGACCTATCCCCAGGTATTCGACGAGGCGGGGACGTTCGCGTCCCGGATTGGGCTGCAGGGGATTCCGGACACGCTTGTGGTCGACGCGTCCGGACGGATCGTCGACCGCTGGTTCGGCGAGTTGACCGCCGAGCACCTCAGGGACGGGCTCTCCCGGATCGGCGTGAGCGCGGGCGACACACAGTTCAGTTGATCACGGCACACGGAAGGGGGTCGATGCGGCTGAAGGTGAACGGCACCACCCCTGTCGACGTGGAAAACAACAGGACATAGCTTTCCTCGAGGAGCAACCCATGCGACCCCGCACATTCGCATTCATGATCGGAGTCGCCGCGCTGCTTGCCCTCGCTGCTACGGCATGCGGCTCGGACGACTCCTCCGGCTCGTCTTCCGGCGGCGGCGGGCCGACGCTGCAAGTCACCGCGCCGTCTGACACTGCCACCGTCAGGGTGCCGTTCACCCTGACATTCACCTCCAGCGAACAGATCGGCCCGACCGACTCGGGAAAGGACCACGTGCACCTCTTCGTAGACGGCAAAACCAACAACTACGAGGTGGTGACGTCCACTCAGACCGAGGTCAAGGACCTCTCGCCGGGGAAGCACACGATCGGGGTCACCTTGCAGCACGCGGACCATTCGCCGGCGGGCGCCGAGGCCGAGATCACCGTAACCGTAACCGGGGGCTCTGGCGGAACGCCGAGCGAGTCAAGCTCCGGTGGCTACAGTGGGAATGGTTACTGATCGCCGGCGGCGAACGGCCGGCGTAGGCGTGGTCGAGAGGTATCGGCGCCCGGCGCGGTGGTTTCACGCGGGGACCTATCTCGGCGCCCTGATCCTGCTCGCCACCGGCTGGTGGCTGCTAGCTGGCCAGGAGGGCCATGCCAGCCCGATTGCCAGGCTCGCCGGGATGTCGGACATCTCCCTGCACAAGCTGGTTGGCTGGATCATCACCGGGTTGGCATTTGTCTGGGTGCTGGTCGCAGCTAGATCCATCCCGTCGTTCGTCGCCGAATCACTTCGTTTGCGCCGATCGGAGCTTGGTTGGTTCACCCGCTGGCCGGCCGCTGTTTTTACCGGCCGGTTCGGCTGGCATCAGGGTCGATTCGACCCAGGCCAACGCATACTCAACGTCACCGTCATCTTTGGTCTGGCCCTGCTCCTGGGAACCGGAGCAGGGCTCGCCCTCGTTCACGGCGGCCCCACCTTTGTTTTGCTCGCCCGGGTTCACAAGTGGACGACGTACCCGGTCACCGGGCTCATCCTTGGCCACATGCTGGTGGCATCGGGCGTTCTACCCGGTTACCGCGGCGTGTGGCGGTCGATGCATCTGGGCGGTCGACTCGAGGCCAGCGTGGCCCGGCGCCTGTGGCCGGCGTGGTCCGGCGAGACCCAGCGACCGCGCGCGGAAGCCCGTCAGGAGGGCCCGGAAGGCCGCGACTGACCAGCCGTTTTCCCGCTAAGTCCGATGGGCGTAACCAGGTCATGCCTGGTGGCCGCTGTCAGCTTTGGGCACTCCGTTAGCGGAGTCCCGGACTCATGAGGCTGTGAATGAGCTCGGACTTGGCCCGGCGGGTGAACGGTGGCCGCAGAAGCTCCGTGCTGTTCGGCAGAGATGGTCACGTAGTTGGTGATAGGAAGCGACTGTGAATGCCTGAAGCGATCAAGGCTCATCTCGGCTCACGGCTCCCAACGGGGACAGACGAAGCGCCGCCGTCCCGGCGCCAGATACTGCGGGGGCTCGCCGCCGCCGGTGTGGTGGCAAGCGGCGGGGTGCTCGCGGCATGCGGTGGTGACGACTCAGCCGGCCACGCGGCGGCGACGAACGGCTCCCGGAACGCGACAACACCTCCGGCGTCCCCATCTTCGTCGGAGACTTCACCGTCCACCGGTGGTGAGCCCCTAGCTAAAGCGGCAGACATCCCGGTCGGGGGCGGCCGCATCTTCAATGCCGAGAAGGTCGTCGTCACCCAGCCCAGGACGGGTGACTTCAAGTGCTTCAGCGCGATCTGCACTCACCAGGCGTGTCTTGTCTCGAGCGTTGATGAAGGGCTCATCCGCTGCGCGTGCCACGGCAGCCGTTACAGCATCACGGACGGCTCCGTGGAAGGCGGGCCTGCGCCAACGCCGCTGCCCGAGAGGATGATCACCGTGACGCGCGGCGAGATCCTGCTCGCATAGCAGCGAATGCGCCGATGGGCAGCTCGAGCGCGCGCCCGCGGATGTTCCTCATCGGCCGTCGTTTAGGCACCGCGGCGTAGGGTGGTCAACCGTGGCTGACCCGGCGACTTACCGGCCGGCACCAGGTTCGGTGCCGGACTCGCCCGGCGTCTACCGCTTCCGGGACGAGCGCGGCCGGGTCATCTATGTGGGCAAGGCGAAGAGCCTCCGGTCGCGACTGGCGTCCTATTTCCAGGATCCCGTGGGCCTGCACCCCCGTACTCAGGCCATGGTCTTCGCCGCCGCATCGGTCGAGTGGACGGTCGTCGGCACCGAGGTGGAGGCGCTGCAGCTCGAGTATTCGTGGATCAAGGAGTTCGACCCCCGGTTCAACGTTCGTTATCGGGACGACAAGAGCTACCCGTTTCTCGCGGTCACCCTCGATGAGGAGTATCCGCGGCTGCAGGTGATGCGCGGTCTGAAGCGCAAGGGCGTACGCTACTTCGGGCCCTACGCGCACGCGTGGGCAATCCGGGAGACGCTCGACCTTCTGCTGCGGGTGTTCCCGGCCCGGACGTGCTCCAACGGGGTGTTCAAGCGGGCGCATCAGGTCGGCCGCCCCTGCCTGCTGGGCTACATCGGCAAGTGCTCGGCGCCGTGTGTAGGGCGCGTGTCGGCCGAGGAGCACCGGCAGATCGCCGAGGAGTTCTGCGACTTCATGGCCGGCCAGACGGCGACCTACATGCGCCGGCTCGAGAAGCAGATGCAGGTCGCCGCGGCGAATCTGGAGTACGAGCAGGCGGCACGGCTGCGCGACGACATCAAAGCGCTCGAGCGCGCCATGGAGAAGAATGCCGTGGTGCTCGGCGACGGCACCGACGCCGATGTGATCGCCCTCGCCGAAGACCAGCTGGAGGCTGCCTTCCAGGTCTTCCATGTGCGCGGTGGCCGGGTTCGCGGGCAGCGCGGCTTCGTGGTGGACAAGGTCGAGGACGTGACCAGCGGCGAGCTCGTCGAGGACTTCCTGCAGCAGTTCTACGGCAGCGAGTCCGGCGACACCGTGCCGAAGGAGGTGCTCGTTCCTGAATTGCCGGCCGACCGGGCGCCGCTGAACGAGTGGCTGACCAGCCGGCGTGGAGCTCGGGTGGACCTGCGGGTCCCCCGCCGCGGCGACAAGAAGTCGTTGCTCGACACCGTTGCCCGTAATGCGACCGAGTCGCTTGCCGTACACAAGACAAAGCGCGCAAGCGATCTCACTACCCGCAGCCGGGCGCTGCACGAGATCCAGGAGGCGCTCGGGCTCCCGGAGGCCCCACTTCGGATCGAGTGCTTCGACATTTCAAACCTGCATGGCAGCGACGTGGTGGCCGCGATGGTCGTCTTCGAGGACGGGCTCGCCCGCAAGTCGGAGTATCGGCGGTTCGCGATCCGGGGTCTCCGCGCCGCCGAAGGCGGTGAGCCGAGACAGAACGACGTGGCGGCGATCTACGAAGTGATCAGCCGCCGGTTTCGCCGTTATCTAGAGGAGCAGGAGCGCTCCGGCGCCCTCGACCTGGGACTTGACGAGGTTGATGAGCCGACGGAGCAAGGCACCACCGGTGAATCGGCCGGACCTCGTGGAGTGCCGGCGGGCATCGACCCGGACACCGGCCGGTCGCGAAAGTTTGCATATCCGCCGAACCTGGTCGTGGTCGACGGAGGCTCGCCTCAGGTCGCGGCTGCCGCCAGAGCCCTCGCCGAGCTCGGCATCGACGATGTCTCGCTCTGCGGCCTGGCCAAACGGCTCGAAGAGGTGTGGTTGCCGGAGCAGCCCGATCCGGTGATCCTGCCCCGGACCAGCGAGGGCCTCTACTTGCTGCAGCGGGTACGGGACGAGGCGCATCGGTTCGCGATTGCTTACCACCGTAAGCGCCGGTCGCGGAGCATGACGACCAGCGCGCTGGACGGCGTACCGGGCCTCGGTGCGGCGCGGCGCAGAGCCCTGCTGCGCCGGTTCGGCTCGCTGCGCCGCCTCCGCGCGGCAACCGTAGAGGAGATCGCGGAGGTGCCGGGGATCGGTCGGCGTACGGCGGAGGCGATCGCCGCCGCACTCGCGGAGCCGGAGCCGACCGGCCCGGCGATCAACACTGCGACCGGCGAGGTCCTTGACCAGGACACCGGATGACTGAGATCAGCGATCGACCGGAGCTGGTGATCATCACCGGCATGTCGGGAGCCGGTCGCACGACTGCGGCGAACGCCCTGGAGGACGAGAGCTGGTTCGTCGTGGACAACCTTCCAGCCGCGCTGATCCCGCCCATGGTCGAGCTGGCGACCAGAGCTCAGGGATCGGTGCCCCGGCTGGCAGTCGTTGTGGATGTGCGCTCGCGGTCGTTCTTCGACGCCCTCCAAAGCACGCTCGCCCAGGTGGTCGAGCGTGATGTGGATGCGCGGATCGTCTTCCTGGAGGCCAGCGACGATGCCTTGGTGCGGCGTTTCGAGAATGTCCGACGACCGCACCCGCTGCAGGGCGACGGCCGGATCATCGACGGTATCGCGCGCGAGCGCGAGCTCCTGCGCGACCTGCGCGGCCAGGCCGACCTGGTGATCGACACGTCCGTGCTCAACGTCCACGAACTGCGCAGCAAGATCGACGCAGCCTTTGGACAGCAGGATGAGCGGGGACTGCGGGCCACGGTGGTGTCCTTCGGCTACAAGTATGGGCTGCCGGTCGACGCCGATCTCGTCGTCGACTGCCGGTTTCTGCCGAACCCGCATTGGGTGCCGGAGCTGCGACCGAGCACCGGGCTCGACCCAGCGGTCCGGAAGTATGTGCTGGAGCAGCACGGTGCGAAAGAGTTCCTCGAGCGGTATGCCGAAGTCCTCCAGATACTCGCGGAGGGCTACCGCCGGGAAGGTAAGCGCTATGTCACGATCGCGGTTGGATGTACCGGAGGGAAGCACCGCAGCATCGTGATTGCCGAGCAGCTAGCCCGGCGGCTCATCGAGGACGGCGTCGAAACCCAGGTCGTACACAGGGACATGGGCCGCGAATGACCGGACGGCCGGCAATACAACAGCGCGGCACGGGCGGCAACCCGCTGTCGGCTTCGCTACGGCTCCACGCACAATGGGGCGTAGCGACCGGGGGTCGCTGGAGGACGGCGACATCGTGAGCGGTGCGCCCATCATTCGCGACATCGAGCCCACGAAGGCCCGGCCGAGCGTGGTCACGCTTGGCGGCGGCCATGGGCTGGCGGCGTCCCTCGCGGCGCTTCGCCACGTAACCGATCGGCTGACCGCCGTCGTGACGGTGGCCGACGATGGTGGGTCGAGTGGTCGCCTCCGCCGGCAGCTCGGGGTGTTGCCGCCCGGAGATCTCCGCATGGCGCTGGCGGCGCTGTGCGGCGACGACGAGTGGGGTCGCACATGGAGTGAGGTGCTGCAGCACCGGTTCGCGCACGACGGTGAGTTGAAGGGCCACGCAGTCGGCAACCTGCTCATCGTCGCGCTTTGGGAGCGGCTCGGCGATCCAGTCAGCGGGCTGGACTGGGTGGCGCGGTTGCTTGGCGCGCGGGGTCGGGTGCTACCCATGGCGGCGGTGCCGCTCGACATCGAGGCCACCGTCCGTGTCGTGGTCGATCGGGGCACCACGCTGGACGGCCGGATGCGAGCGGCCGTCGTGCGCGGTCAGGAGGCCGTTGCCACCTCACCGTGGCCAGTCGAGGAGATCCGGCTCATCCCCGCGGACCCGCCGGCATGCACCGAGGCGCTAGAGGCGATCACGGCCGCGGACTGGGTATTCCTCGGTCCTGGCTCGTGGTTCACCAGCGTGCTGCCGCATCTGCTCGTGCCGGACCTCAGAAAGGCGTTGGTGGAGACCGACGCCCGGCGTGGCGTCGTACTCAATCTTGCCCCCCAGCCTGGCGAGACGACGGGGTTCTCGCCCGCGGCGCACCTCGACGTCCTGCGCCGGCATGCTCCGGAGCTACGCGTCGACGCGGTGGTCGCGGACGAGACGGCGGTTACGGATATATCTGGGCTCGAAGGCGCCGCGGCCAGCCTTGGGGCCAGCGTGCTGCTTGCCCCGGTCGCGCTCGGCGACGGTACGCCACGGCACGACCCGATCCGACTCGCTGGCGCTTACGCGGCCGTTCTGTCTGGAACAATCTGAGCCCATGGCGATGACCGCATCCGTGAAGGACGAGCTCGCCAGGCTCCTCGTCACCAAGCAGTGCTGCCGCAAAGCGGAGGTGTCCTCGCTGCTGCGGTTCGCTGGCGGTTTGCACGTGGTAACGGGCCGCATCGTGGTGGAGGCCGAGCTCGACACCGGCGCCGCCGCACGACGACTGCGTAAGGACATCGCCGAGGTCTTCGGGCATGCGTCTGAGGTCGCGGTGATGGCACCGGGGGGCCTGCGCAAGCACAACCGCTGGCTGATCAGGGTCGCCCATGATGGCGACGCGCTGGCCCGCCAGACCGGGCTGGTCGACGGGCAGGGCCGGCCCGTGCGTGGCCTGCCACCGCCGGTCGTGTCCGGCGCGGTTTGTGACGCGGCCGCCGCCTGGCGCGGGGCGTTCATCGCGCACGGCTCGCTCACCGAGCCGGGCCGGTCTTCTGCGCTCGAGATCACATGTCCGGGTCCGGAGGCCGCGCTCGCGCTGGTCGGGGCCGCCCGCCGGCTGGGGGTACCGGCCAAGGCGCGGGAGGTACGTGGCGCGGACCGCGTGGTGGTACGGGACGGCGATGCGATCGGTGCTCTCCTAACTCGGATCGGCGCCCACGAGAGCGTGCTCGCCTGGGAGGAACGGCGGATGCGTCGGGAGGTGCGCGCGACCGCCAACCGGCTCGCCAACTTCGACGACGCCAACCTGCGCCGCTCGGCGCGTGCGGCGGTGGCCTCCGGCGCGCGAGTCGAGCGCGCGCTGGAGATCCTCGGCGACGATGTGCCGCCGCACCTCGCGTCCGCTGGGCAGCTCCGGATCGCCAACCGGCAGGCCAGCCTGGAGGAGCTTGGTCAGCTGGCCGACCCACCGCTGACCAAGGACGCGATCGCGGGCCGAATCCGGCGGCTGCTCGCAATGGCCGACCGCCGGGCCACCGAGCTCGGCATCCCCGACACCGAGTCCAGCCTGTCGCCCGAGCTCCTCTCCACCTGACACCGCCCGCACTCTGTCTGGAATGAATGTGCCATTGGCTCGAAAGGTTCGCGTCAAGGGCACATTCATTGGTCTCGGTTCCGATTGAACGGCACGTTCTAGCCAATCGGGAGAACGACCGATCATGGTTCCCGCAAGCACTGGTCATCGGGGCTTGGGTAGGCTCGGAGGCGTTGAGACAGCCAGCGTCAGCGGCGAATTCCATCTCGGTGCAAGGAGATCGTTTCGTGACGGTCCGAGTAGGTATCAATGGCTTCGGGCGCATCGGCCGCAACTTCTTCCGTGCGGTGCTCGCCCAGAACGCAGCCGACATAGAGGTCGTGGCGTTCAACGATCTGGGCGAGAACGCGACCTTCGCCCAGCTGCTCAAGTACGACTCGATCCTCGGCCGGCTGGAGGAGGAGATTAAGGTCACCGATGACGAGCTGTCGGTCGGCGGGCGGGTCCTCCGGTCGTACTTCGAGCGCGACCCGGCCAACCTCCCGTGGGCGGATCTCGGGGTCGACGTGGTCGTGGAGTCGACCGGCCGCTTCACCAAGGCCGGCGACGCTCGCAAGCACATCGACGCGGGTGCCAGGAAGGTCGTGATCTCCGCCCCGGCAAAGGACGAGGACGTCACGATCGTTATGGGTGTGAACCAGGATATGTACGACCGGGAGAAGCATACGATCATCTCGGCCGCGTCCTGCACGACGAATTGCCTGGCCCCGATGGCGAAGGTCCTCAATGACTCGTTCGGTATCGAGCGCGGCCTGATGACCACGATCCATGCCTACACGCAGGACCAGAACCTGCAGGACGGCCCGCACAGAGATCTTCGCCGGGCGCGCGCGGCGGCGATCAACGTGGTGCCGACCACTACGGGCGCCGCGAAGGCGATCGGCCGGGTCCTGCCCGAACTGGACGGGAAGCTGGACGGCTATTCCCTTCGAGTGCCGGTGCCAACTGGCTCGATCACCGACTTGGTGGCCGACCTGACCAGGCCGTCCTCGAAGGAGGAGGTCAACATGGCGTTCAAGGCGGCGGCAGATGGACCGCTCGCCGGCATCCTCTCCTACACCGAGGACCCGATCGTCTCGACGGACATCGTCACCGACCCCGCATCGTGCATCTTCGATTCTCAGCTCACCAAGGTGATCGACGATCAGGTCAAGGTGTTCGGCTGGTACGACAACGAGTGGGGCTACTCCAACCGCCTGGTGGATGTGGTCCACTACGTTGCCTGAGAACTTGCTGTAGCGCCACATCCGTCCGGCCGATTCGATCGAACGGGCCGTTCACTCGATCCGCCTACCGATGAATGTGCCGTTGACTCGAACCTATCGAGCGAACGGCACATTCATCGGAACGGCGGGGGAAGGGGAGCGATGAAGACGATCGATGACCTGGGCGACTTGCGCGGGCGGCGGGTGCTCGTCCGGGCGGATCTGAACGTTCCGCTCGACCGCGGTGACGACCGAACCGAACCCGTCATCACCGACGACGGACGGATCCGGGCGAGCCTGCCGACGATCAATGAGCTCCGTAGCCGGGGCGCGCGGACGATCGTCTGCGCCCACCTCGGACGGCCGAAGGGCCAGGTCAAGCCCGAGTTCTCACTCGCTCCGGTGGCTCGCCGGCTCGGCGACCTGCTAAATGCTCAGGTACAGCTCGCGACCGACGTGGTCGGCGAGTCGGCGCAGCAGACGGTTGGTGCGCTGGCCGACGCCGAGGTGGCCATGCTCGAGAACCTGCGCTTTGAGCCGGGTGAGGAGAGCAAGGACGACGCGGCCCGGGCGGGCTTCGCGGATCGGCTCGCCGGGCTAGCTGACGTGTACGTTGGCGACGGCTTCGGCGCGCTTCACCGCAAGCACGCGTCCGTGTACGAGGTACCGCGGCTGCGGCCGCACGCCGCGGGGCTGCTGGTACTCGCCGAAGTGCAGGTGCTCCGGCGGCTGACCGAGAACCCTCAGCGCCCTTATGCCGTCATCCTGGGGGGCGCCAAGGTCTCCGACAAGCTGGGTGTGATCGCCAACCTGCTGCAGATTGCGGACCGGCTGCTGATCGGCGGTGGCATGGTCTTTACCTTCCTCGCCGCCCAGGAATACGAGGTCGGGAAGTCGCTGCTCGAGGAAGACCAGCTCGACGAGGTGCGCGGCTACTTCGCCGAGGCGGACAAGCGCGGCGTGGAGCTCGTACTCCCGACCGACGTGGTGGCCGCAACCGAGTTCGCCGCAAACGCGCCGCACGACGTCTATCCGGTCGACGCGATCCCAGTCGACCGCATCGGGGTGGACATCGGGCCCGGCTCGGCGCGGCTGTTCGCGGCCCGGCTCGCGGATGTACGGACCGTCTTCTGGAACGGGCCGATGGGTGTCTTCGAGATGAAGCCTTACACATACGGCACCCGCGCGGTCGCGGAGGCACTAACCAGGGTCGACGGCCTGACGGTCGTGGGTGGCGGCGACTCGGCCGCGGCCGTTCGGCAGCTTGGGTTCCCGGACGGCGCGTTCGGCCACATCTCCACCGGCGGCGGCGCTTCCTTGGAGTACCTCGAGGGCAAGCGGCTGCCCGGCCTCGCCGCCCTGGAGGATTGAGTGAGCAGGGAAGGGCAGCGGCGTGCGCTGATGGCCGGCAACTGGAAGATGAACCTGAACCACCTCGAGGCCATCGCCCATGTCCAGAAGCTCGCATTCTCGCTCACCGAAAAGGACTTCGGGGCGGTCGATGTCGCAGTTCTCCCGCCCTACACCGATCTTCGCTCGATTCAGACGCTGATCGCGGGGGACCGGCTACTGATCCAGTACGGCGCCCAGGACGTGTCGGCGCATGAGAACGGCGCGTATACCGGCGAGGTCTCCGCCGGCATGCTGGCCAAACTCGGCTGCCAGTACGTCGTCGTTGGCCACTCCGAGCGGCGGCAGTATCACTGCGAGGACGACGCGACCGTCAACGCCAAGGTGAAGATCACACTAAGGCACGACATCGCACCGATCATCTGCATCGGCGAGGGCCTGGAGGTCCGCCGCGAAGGCCGGCATATCCCGCACACGCTCGGCCAGCTCGAGGGCGCCCTAGCCGGCATCACCGCGCCTGAGGCCCGCCGGGTGGTGATCGCGTACGAACCGGTTTGGGCGATCGGGACCGGCGAGGTGGCCACGCCTGAGGACGCGCAGGAGACCGGCAGCGCGATCCGATCGCGCGTGGCCGACCTCTACTCGGGCGACCTCGCCGATCATATGAGGATCTTGTACGGCGGGTCGGTCAAGGCGGACAACATCGCCGGGATCATGGCGTCGCCCGACGTGGACGGGGCGCTGGTTGGCGGCGCGAGCCTCGATCCGGAGGAGTTCGTCCGTATCTGCCGCTATCGGGATCTGGAAGGCGATGATTAGCCACCGCTCACGAGCGCGGGAAACCGCAGCGAGTCCTCGTTGCGGCGCAAAGCTGGGCGAGCCCGAGCACCGCCGGGCTTCGGACGACCCGCGGCCGGGCGAGTAAGTCGGAGGTGGCCGGGCCGCGGTGAGCTGAATCTCTCTCATGGTGACGTAGGCTGGCCGTGCCTAGCCGTCTTGACCGAGGTTCACGCCGGCCGGGCAGCAACTTGGACCATTGATCCCGACGAAGATCTGGAAGCGACCGTGGTCATCGCGCTCTCGCTGGTGCTGATCGTGACCAGCAGCCTGCTGGTATTGCTCGTCCTGTTGCACAAGGGCAAGGGCGGTGGCCTCTCTGACTTGTTCGGGGGTGGCATGTCCGCTTCGCTGGGCGGTTCGTCTGTCGTCGAACGCAACCTCGATCGAATCACCTACTTCATCGGCGTCGTGTGGGCCGCCTCGATCATCGCTCTTGGTCTGCTATTGAAGAACACGTGAGTGGTCGCGACCGGAGGCGTGGGTCACCAGCTGCTCGCGCCAATGCTGTGCTGGCACCGGCTTCCGGGTCGCAAGTGCAAGCTCAATGCAAGGAAGGCCACCACTCTCGCACCTACTCGTCCTTACACTGGTTTGGCCGTGCCAACCGTAGTCACCATTCGCAGGGAGTACGTCAGTGGCAAGTGGTAACGCCATCAGAGGCAGCCGGGTTGGCGCCGGACCGATGGGGGAGGCGGAGCGCGGCGATTCCGCTCCTCGCTTCCGGATCTCCTATTGGTGCGCGAATGGGCACGAGACCCGGCCGAGCTTCGCCGAGGACAGCAGCGTGCAGATTCCCGACACCTGGGACTGCCCGCGGTGCGGCCTTCCAGCCGGTCGTGACCACGAGAGCCCGCCGGCGCCACCGCGGACCGAGCCGTATAAGACACATCTGGCATATGTGCGCGAGCGGCGCAGCGAGGCAGACGGCGAGGCCATCCTCGCCGAAGCCTTGGAGAAGCTGCGGACGACGGGCCGTCCGTGGTGACGGCAGCGTCCGACTGAGGGGGCGTCCCCGCCCAACCCCGATAACGGCGGCCGCCGGAGTTCGTCTCCCGCGGTGGCCGCCGCTCGATCGGGCACCAGCGACGGTGGCGGCCGCCGGGTCGTGCTGCGCCGGACGCGCGGCACGTCACGAACCAAGGGATTCGGCTTTACGAAGGGTTCCGGACCTCGTAGGTGAGCTGTACGAGTTGCCCATTGCGGCGAACGTCCCGCAGCTTGAGCTGGGATGACCCCAGCCTCCGGGGAAGCACCGGTGCCCCGGCCCCAAGGGTGACCGGCGCAACGCCAAGGATGACCTCGTCGAGCAGCCCGTGGTCGGCGAAGCTCCCCACCAGCTCACCGCCACCGACGAGCCAAATATTCCTGCCACGTGCCGCCTCCACCATGGCCGCGTGAACCGGCCGGACGTCTTCACTCACGAAGGTCAGGACCGCGCCGGGTATGGCGGGTAGGTCGTGGTGCGTGAACACCCAGGCCGGCGTCTGGCCGTACCAGCGGCGCCAGTTGGCCGGCTCGTCCAGCAGCCGCTCGTGCTCCAGGAGCCAGCGATAGGTGGTGGCACCGGCCGCGAACGCCCCTACATTCGCAAAGAACGCCGGAAAGTCGTCGGTGTCTCGCTCGACGGCGAAGAGCCAATCAAGCGAGTTGTGCTCGTCCGCGATGAATCCGTCGATACTCGTCGCGGTGTAGTACTGCGTCTTCATCACATCGGGACTGTGTCATACGGCGCCCGTCGCGGTGCCGAGTTCTGCCTCACTAAAAGGCCCCGGAATCTAGCCGGATTCTTCCAAGTAACGAAATATCTTGTGAAACTGTGCTGCAACGTTACAGCCGATATGTCATTTATGCGTAACCTTTCCGCATGCGAGCGCGATTGGCTGACGTTGCCGGACGGGCCGGAGTGAGCGAGGCTACGGTCTCCCGGGTACTCAACGGCCGTCCGGGGGTTAGTGCCGACGCGCGCCAGGCAGTCCTCACCGCGCTCGACGTCCTCGGATACGAGCGCCCGGAGCGGCTGCGCGCCCGCAGCGCGGGTCTGGTCGGGCTGGTCGTGCCCGAGCTCGAGAACTCGATCTTCTCGATTTTTGCGCAGGCCATCGGGAGGATGCTGGCCCAGCACGGCTATATGTCGGTGCTCTGCCCGCAGACGCCCGGGGGGGTTACCGAGGACGAATACGTCGAGATGCTGCTAGACCGCGGCGTCTCGGGGATCATCTTCGTGTCCGGCCTCCACGCAGACACCACGACCGGACCGGAGCGCTACCAGAGGCTGGTCGAGCGGCACCTGCCGATCGTGCTGATCAACGGCTACATGCCGGGCATCGAGGCGCCGTTCGTGTCCAGCGACGAGCGCTCCGCCAGCGAAACCGCCGTGACTCACCTCGCGTCCCTCGGTCACCGGCGAATCGGACTGATCAGCGGACCGCGCCGCTTCCTTCCTGTACAACGAAAGATCGCGGGGTACAGCGCGGCCATGCAGCGGCTGCTCGGGCTCTCGCAACCTGAGCTCGACGAGCTGGTCGCGCTGTCCCTCTTCGGCGTGGAGGGTGGGCAGGCGGCCGCCGACCGGTTGCTTTACCGTGGCGCGACGGGCATCGTCTGCGGGTCCGACATGATGGCCCTGGGAGCAATTCGAGCGGCGCACCAGCGGGGGCTTGCGGTACCGGGCGAGGTGTCGATTGTGGGGTACGACGACTCGCCGCTCCTGGCCTTTACCGAGCCGGCGCTGACGACGATCCAGCAGCCGGTGCGGTCGATGTCGGTCGCGGCGGTGCGCGCATTGGTGGACCTGATCCGTGGCGAGGGCACGCCCTCCGATGAGTACGTCTTCCGCACCGAGCTGATCGTCCGCGGGTCGACTGCGCCGCCGGCTCGGGTACCCGCCGCCGCTACCACCTGATCGGGCGGGCCCGGCCTCGTCCGCGGGCTCCTCAGCGGGTATTCAGCCAGATTGCTGTGTCGGGAGGCAGCAGCCGGCCATGGTCCATTTGCTCCACCGGCCCGCTGGCGCAAACCAGTGTGCCGGCGGCCGGAACCGCGACGGGCTCATCTCCCAGGTTCACCGCGCAGACGAAGCCAGGATCGCGCTGGAAGCTCAACACTTGGCGCGGTGATTCGAGCCAGATCAAGGTGCCGTCGCCGAGCGCGGGATGCTCCCGCCGAAGTCGGAGCGCGGCCCGGTAGAGCAGCAAGGTGGAGTTCGGGTCCTCCTCCTGCCGGTCGACGGCAAGCCGCCGCCAGGAATCCGGAATGGGAAGCCACGGCCGCACACCGGCCGTGGTAAAGCCAAGCTGCGGGCGGTCGCCGGACCAGGGCATCGGGACCCGGGACCCGTCCCGGCCGCGGTCGGCGTGGCCGGACCGCCGCCAGATCGGGTCCTGGAGTACGTCCTCGGGCAGGTCGTTGACTTCGGGTAGACCGAGCTCCTCGCCTTGATAGAGATAGGCCGAGCCCGGCAGGGCAAGCATCAGCAGCAGCGCCGCACGCGCTCGGCGGAACCCCCGTACCCCGCCGCCGTAGCGGGTCGGATGGCGGGCGACATCGTGGTTGGACAGCACCCAGGTGGAGGGAGTGCCGATGGCGGCCGTGCTGGCCAACGAGCCGTCGATCACGGCCCGCAGCCTCGCCGCGTCCCACGGCGCCTTGAGGAAGTCGAAGTTGAAAGCTTGGTGCAGCTCGTCCGGGCGCACGTAACGGGCGATCCGGTCGGCTCCGCTAACCCAGGCCTCCGCGACCGCCATTCGCTCGCCCGGGTAGCTCTCCAGGATGTTCCGCCACTCCCGGTAGATCTCGTGGACGCCATCCTGGTCGAAGTACGGTACCGGCTCGGCGCCAGGACGCTCCCGCCGGCGGCGCACTCCGGCGTTCCGGAAGGTCGGATCCTTTACCAGCCCGTGCGCGACGTCGATTCGGATGCCGTCGACACCACGGTCAAGCCAGAACCGTAGGATCGCGGCGTACTCGGCGCGGACGTGGGGGCTCGCCCAGTTGAGGTCGGGCTGCTCCGGTGCGAACAAGTGCAGATACCACTCACCAGGGGACCCGTCGGCGCCCTTTGTCCGGGTCCATGCTGGACCGCCGAAGACCGACTCCCAGTCGTTCGGCGGCTCGGCGCCATCCTTTCCGAGGCCGGGACGGAAGATGTACCGGTCGCGCAGTCTGCTGCCTGACTCGGCGGCGAGCGCCTCGACGAACCAGGGGTGCTCGGCCGACGTGTGGTTCGGCACAATGTCGACGATCAGCCGCAGACCGAGGTCATGCGCGGCTTCGAGGAGCAGGTCGAAGTCCTCCATTGTGCCGAAGAGGGGATCGACGTCGCGGTGGTCCGCGACGTCGTAGCCGCCGTCGGCCATCGGCGACCGGTAGAACGGAGTCAGCCAGATCGCGTCGATGCCGAGCTCCCGCAGGTAGGGCAGCCGCCGTCGAACGCCGAGGAGATCCCCGACACCATCGCTGTCGCCGTCGGCGAAGCTACGGATATAGACCTCGTAGATCACCGCACGCCGCCACCAGCCACCCGGCCGCTCGCCCATCACGCTCCCTCGATCGTGGTTTCGCCGCCGAACTACCGACGCTAGCAAGCGCTAGTAAGCGCTTCCAGTGAGTGAAAACCGCGCCAGGTAGGCGCCGCAGTCTGGGGGCTTCCCAGAAGAGGTGAATGGTCCGGCCGAGTGTCCGGCGCCCGCCAAGCGGCCTCGGCAGTCATGAAGGAAATGGGCTCGACCAGAACTCGACCAGAACTAGGGAGATGCGAGGCGGCTGAGCGACGGAGGCAGCTCGGCCGCCGACGTGCGGTCGAGCAAGGCCAGCGTGCGCAGCTGGCCGCGTGCTCCGGCGGCCGGCACCTGGATCGGTCCCGCGTCGGACGAGAGGGCCAGCCGGACCGCGCGCGCCTTATCGGTGCCCGCCGCGACCAGCCACACCTCCTTGGCGGCGTGGATCGCCGGGAAGGTCAAGGTCAGCCGGGTCGGCGGCGGCTTCGGCGCGCCGTGCACGGCCACCACAGTGCGTTCCTCCTCGTACAACGCGGGCATCTCGGGGAACAAGGACGCGATGTGCGCATCCGGGCCGACGCCGAGCAACAGCACGTCGAACGCCGGCACGTCGCCGTGGTCGCCCGGACCGACCGCCTTGCGCAGCTCCTCGGCATAGCGCTCCGCCGCGGCCTCCGGGTCGTTGCCGTCCGGGCCGTCGGAGGCTCCCATCGGGTGCACGTTTATGGGGTCGAGGTCGACGTGGTCGAGCAGGGCGGCGCGCGCCTGCGTCTCGTTACGCTCCGAGTCCCCGGTTGGGAGGAACCGCTCGTCGCCCCACCACACGGACAGGCGCCGCCAGTCGACCACGTCACGCGCGGGCGACGACGCGATTGCGGCCAGCGACGCCGATCCCATGCCTCCGCCGGTCAACCCGACCGACGCCCGGTCCTGCGCGGCCTGCGCGTCCACGATCCGGGTCACCAGGCGCGCCGCGACGGCCTGTGCGAGCAAGGTCGGGTCCCGGTGCACGATCACCGTCGGGGTGCTCATGTACCCACCTCCCGATGACTGGCGGACCATCGATCCTGTCCGGTCAGAATGTGTCGACGGCGTGCAGGCGATGCTCGGCGAGCTCGCGCAACGTTGCTGCATAGATCTCGTCAGGGTCGAGCCGGCGCAGCTCCTCGGCGAGCAGCTCGGAGAGCGAGCGCCGCTTCAGCGCGACCGACCGCTCCGGCTGACCCGGCACGGACAGCTTGGCGAGCACGCCATCCGGCCTGCTGATGGTGATATCGCCGTCCGCGCTGTGCAGGCTCGCCTCGGTGATCCCGGGCCCGGGCGACTCGCCGTTGCGTACGGGTACGCGCAGCCGGTTCGAGAGCCACGCAGCGAGCAAGGCGGCCGAGGGATTGCCGGGCTCGGCCTCGACGGACGCGTGGTCGATCAATGCATAGGGGGCATCGAGCGTCGCGGCGAGCAAGCTCCGCCACGGGGTGAGCCGGGTCCAGGCGAGATCGGTGTCGCCGGGAGCGTAGTGCTCGGCCCGGCTCACCAGGAGCTCGGCGGGGTCGCCCGCCCGGGGACGGTTCGGTTGTGGCCCCACCGCCTGCGCTGCCGCATCGGTGATCCGGCGCTGGGCGAGCGCGCCGAGGTGGTCCGCGTACGGCTGGGTCGGTGCCCAGCCCGGCCACCAGACCACGACCGGCGCGTCGGGCACGAGCAGCGGTACCACGACCGAGTCGGCATGTGCGGCGAGCGGTCCGGTGAGCCGCAGCACTATGGTCTCCGCCGGTCCCTGGTCACCCCCGAGGCTGACATCGGCGTCGAGCCGGGCGCTCGGACCGCTGGGTGATGCGATGAGGATGACAATCCGGGACGGGTGCTCGCGAGCCGCCTCGCCCGCCGCGACAAGCGCCGGCTCGTAGCCATCTTCATCGCTCACGACGACGAGGGTCAGCACCATCCCCATGGCGGGACTGCCGGCCCGGCGGCGCTCCTCCACCAGTGCGGCCTGAACCTTGCTCGCGGTCGTGTCGGTCAGCGTGATTATCACGGCCGCCTCCATGACCGGCCGTCTCGGGCCATCATCTCGTCGGCCGACGCGGGCCCCCAGGTGCCCGCCGGGTAGCCGTCCGGCGCGCCGCCGGCGGTCCAGAAGTCCTCGATCGGGTCGAGGATTATCCAGGACAGCTCGACCTCCTCGTGCCGCGGGAACAGCGGCGGGTCACCCAGGAGAACATCGAGGATCAGCCGCTCATACGCCTCCGGCGAGGACTCCGTGAACGACTTGCCATAGGCGAAGTCCATGGTGACGTCGCGTACCTCCATGGCGGAGCCGGGTACCTTCGATCCGAAACGCACCGTCACGCCCTCGTCCGGCTGGATGCGGATGACCAATGAGTTCTGCCCGAGCTCCTCGGTTGCGGTAGCCAGGAAGGGCAGGTGCGGCGCGCGCTGGAAGACGATGGCGATCTCGGTGACCCTGCGGCCCAGCCGCTTGCCGGTCCTGAGGTAGAACGGGACACCGGCCCAGCGCCGCGTGTCCACCTCCAGCTTGACCGCGGCGTAGGTCTCGGTCCGCGAGCCCGGTGGGATGCCGTCCTCCGCGAGATAGCCCGGAACATAGACCCCGCCCTGCCAGCCGGCGGCGTATTGACCGCGTGCGGTACCGAGCGCCAGGTCCTCGGGCAGCCGCACTGCGGAGAGCACCTTCATCTTCTCCAGTCGCAGGTCACGGGCCTCGAACGCGACTGGCTCCTCCATCGCGGTCAGCGCGAGCAGCTGGATGAGGTGGTTCTGGATCACGTCGCGGGCGGCGCCGATGCCGTCGTAGTAGCCGGCGCGCCCTTCGATGCCGATGTCCTCGGCCATCGTGATCTGCACGTGGTCGACGAAGCCGCGGTTCCAGATCGGCTCGAACATCTCGTTGGCGAACCGCAGGGCAAGGATGTTCTGGACGGTCTCCTTGCCCAGGTAATGGTCGATCCGGAACACCGCGCCGGGTGGGAAGACCTCGCCGACGATCCGATTCAGCTCCTGGGCGCTGGCGAGGTCGCGCCCGAACGGTTTCTCGATGACGACCCGGCGCCACGGGCGGGCACCATCCGAGTGACCGGCGCGCGCGTCGACCGGCTCGGCCAGGCCGTGTTCCTTGAGCTGGCGAACGACCTCGGGGAAGAACTTCGGCGGCACCGACAGGTAGAACGCGTGGTTCCCCCCGGTTCCGCGCTCCTCGTCGAGTTCCCTAACGGTGTCCCTGAGCGTCTTGAAGGCGGCGTCGTCGCTGAAGTCACCGGACACGAAGCGGAAGCCCTCGGCGAGCTGCTTCCACACCTCGTCCCGGAACGGCGTCCGCGAGTGTTCCTTGACCGCCTCATAGACCACCTGAGCGAAGTCCTGGTTTTCCCAGTCCCGACGGGCGAAGCCGACCAGGCCGAAGCTGGGCGGTAGCAGCCCGCGGTTGGCGAGGTCGTAGACCGCCGGCATCAGCTTCTTCCGGGCCAAGTCGCCGGTGACCCCAAAGATGACAAGACCGCACGGCCCGGCGATCCGCGGCAACCGCCGGTCCTGCATGTCCCGCAGCGGGTTGCTGGGCTGCTGCTCACCTACATCCGGTACTGTCTGTTCGGTCATCGCGCTCTCGCCGTCACTCTGTGCTACCGGCCGCATCGAGCAGGGCGCGCAGGCCGGCCTCCCGGTCCTTCAGGTGTACACGCACCACGGGACGGCCGCGAACTGCGAGCGCATTCAAGTCCCCGAGGGCTTGGGCGAGATGGAGCCGGCCAAAGGAGTACGGTTCGCCGGGCACGTCCACGTCCTCCCGGATGGCGCCGGTGATCTGGAGGAAGACGCCGGTCTGCGGCCCGCCCTTGTGGTACTGCCCGGTCGAGTGCAGGAATCGCGGTCCCCAGCCGAAGGTGACTTGCCGCCCGCCGGTCCGCTCCGCGACCGCGGCGCGCAGCTTCACGGCAGCGGCGTCCGCGGACCGGTCGAGGTAGGCCATCACTGCGAGGTAGCCGCGGTCCGGTAGCTCGGCGATCAGCGTGTCGATGATGTCGGAGAGATGCTGACTGCGGCTGAGCGGGATCGCGCCGACACCGGGCGCGTAGACGGCGACCGTGTCGGACTGGAAGACGGGCTCACCCTCGGGCAGGGGACCGTCGCCGGACTCGCCGAGCAGCCTTTGGGTGTTCTCCTTGGACTCGGCGACATTCGGTTGGTCGAACGGGTTGATGCCGAGCGCTCGACCGGCTACCGCGGTTGCATACTCCCAAAGGAGGAACTGCGCTCCTAGCGAGCCGTACACCCGCACGTCCGCGCCTTCGTAATGCTGGCCCGGCGGTGGCATTAGATCGCTCGGCGGTCCGACCACGACGGGCGCGGGTGGGCCGAGGCCGGGTGGTCCAGCCTCGGTAACCGCGCCCGCGATGGAGGAAAGCCGGCGCTGGTCGCCGGGTCCGGTGAGGAGCACGCGCAGCGCGTCATCGCCGGCATCTGCCCACCCCGGTGCGCCAGGCGCCTCGACCACGACGGGCAGCAAGCCCATGCCTTGTTTACCCGTTGACTCGGCGAGCAGCTGCTCGGCCCACTCGCCGAATCCGACGAGTCCGGAGCCGCCGTCGGCGATGACCACCTTGTCCTTCTCCAGCTGCGTGGCGGCGGCCCCGAGCACGGCGCCGAGCAGGAGTCCCGGGTTGTCCTCGGGCTTGGCGAGGAAGGGCCGCAAGTCGCCGGCCGCGTCGAGCAGTGGCTCTACCTCGGCGCCCGCGAGCGTGCTTGGCACTAGCCCGAAGGCGGACAGGGCCGAGTAGCGGCCGCCGACAGTTGGATCGGCCGTGATGACGGTGTAACCCGCCTCTCTCGCGTACTCCTCGAGAGTCGTCCCCGGGTCGGTGACGACGACGAAGTGCCGAGGCAACTCGTCCTGGCTGATTCCCGCGTCGCGGAAGGCCCGCTCATAGAGCCGGCGGTGGCTGTCCGTTTCGACCGTGGAGCCGCTCTTGCTCGCGACGACGACAACGGTCTGCCGTAGCCGGTCGGCCAGCGCCCTCCGGATCTGCCCGGGGTCGGTCGTGTCGAGCACCGTCAAGTCGACATCCGCCGTCTTGGTGATGACCTCCGGCGCGAGCGAGGAGCCACCCATACCCGCGAGCACGACGTGGTCGAGTCCGGCGTCCCGCACGGCGTTCCGCGCTCGGTCCAGGTCGGGCAGGAGCGCACGCGAGGTCTCGGGCAAGGCCAGCCAGCCAAGCCGGCTGCTGGCCGCGGCCTCGGCGTCCGACCCCCACAGGGTGGGATCGGCCGCGCTCAGCAGTTCGGCGACCTCCGCTTCGGTAAGCTCGGCCAGAGTATGGAGCGCCGCCGCGGACAGCTCACCATCGCCGACCTCCAGCGCAACGCCTGCCGGGGGGCCGCCAGGTCTGCTGCCGCTGCCGCGACTCGGTTCACCACTGCGATCCACCATGGGGCTCCACCCCTTTCCTCCGGGCTTTGGTAGAGGGGCTGCTAGTCAGGTCTTCACGAGGCGCTGCAGCTCCGACTCGATCGAGGCGCGCAGCTCGCTCCAGGAGTTCGCGAACTTCTCGACACCCTCGTCCTCCAGCGCCTGGACAACGTCCGGGTAGGAGATGCCGAGCCGCTCGAGCGCGTCGATGGTCTGCTGCGCCGCCGCGTAGTCGCCGCGCACTGTGTCGCCGCGCAGCTCAGCGTGGTCGGCAACGGCATTTAGCGTTGCCTCGGGCATCGTGTTGACCACGCCCCGGGTCACGAGCTCGACGACGTAGCGGGTGTCGTCGTAGGCAGGGTCCTTGACCCCGGTCGAGGCCCAAAGCGGCCGCTGCGGCCGCGCCCCGGCGGCCTCGAGCCGGCGCCACCGCTCGCTCGCGAGGACCTCCTCGTACTTCTGGAAGGCCAGCCGCGCGTTCGCTATCGCGGCCTTCCCGCGCAACGCCCGAGCCTCGTCGGTGCCAAGCTTGTCCAGCCGCTTGTCGACCTCGGTGTCGACCCGGCTCACGAAGAACGACGCCACCGAGGCGATCGACGACAGATCCCGGCCGGCTGCCTGGGCGCGCTCCAGCCCGTCCATGAAGGCGTCCATTACCTCCACGTAGCGCTGCAGCGAGAAGATCAAGGTCACGTTGATGGAGATACCTTCGGATAGACACTGACTGATCGCAGCCAGGCCCGCCCGGGTGGCCGGGATCTTGACGAAGAGGTTCGGCCGGTCCACCAGCCACCACAGGGTCCGCGCCTCGGCGATGGTCTTGTCGGTCTCGTGAGCGAGGCCCGGGTCGACCTCGATCGAAACCCGGCCGTCCAGGCGATCGGTCGTGTCGTAGGCGGGCCGCAGGACGTCGCACGCCCACCGCACGTCGTACGTCGTCAGCAGATGGCTCGCCTCGCCGACGGACATGCCAAGCTTGGCGAACCCGGCAATCTGTTCGTCGTATATGTCCGTCCCGGCGACCGCCTTCTGGAAGATCGTCGGATTGGTGGTCACCCCGACGACGAAGTTGTCGCGGATCAGCTCGGCGAGGTTCCCCGACGCCAGCCGGTGCCGGGACAAGTCGTCTAGCCAGATCGCAACACCCTCGGCCGACAGCTTCTTCAGCGTCTCGTTCATGTCGCTCTCCTTCCGCAGTCCGGCCCTGGCCACGTTCCGCGCGTCCGGCCGGTCCGCTTCCGTAAACCGCGGCCGGTCCCGGTCAGTTCCCGGTCGTCGACCCCTTCGTCGCACCGATCTTCGAGAGGCTGGACCGTACCGCCGCGACGACCCGGTCCGGCGTCAGGCCGAACTGCTCATAAAGCACCGCGTAGGGTGCCGACGCACCGTAGTGCTCGAGGCTGAGGCTCTCGCCGGCGTCGCCGACGTACTTCGCCCAACCCTGGGCGACGCCCGCCTCGACCGAGACCCGTACCCGCACATCGGGTGGCAACACCGACTGCCGGTATGCATGCTCCTGGGCCTCGAACCACTCCACGCAGGGCATCGAGACCACTCGGGTCGGCAGCCCCTCGGCTTCCAGCCTTTCCCGCGCCTCGACCGCGATCGAGACCTCGCTCCCGGTGGCGATGAGGATCGCCGACGGCTGGCCCGTGCTCGCCTCGACCAGTACATATCCGCCGCGAGCCATGCATTCGGCGGAGGCGAACCCAGTCCCGGGCGACCGGTCGAAGGTCGGCAGGTTCTGCCTGGTCAGGCAGATGCCGGCGGGTCGGTCGGTGTGCTCGAGGACGGTCCGCCAGGCGACCGCCGTCTCGTTGGCGTCGGCCGGCCGGACCACGTCGAGCCCGGGGATCGCGCGCAGCGCCCACAGCTGCTCGATCGGCTGATGGGTCGGGCCGTCTTCGCCGAGCCCGATCGAATCGTGCGTCCAGACATAGATGGTCGGCAACTTCATCAGCGCGGCGAGCCGCACTGCCGGGCGCATGTAGTCGCTGAAGATCAGAAAGGTGCCCCCGTAGGGGCGCAGCTTGTAGAGCGCCATCCCGTTCATCGTCGCGCCCATCGCATGCTCGCGGACGCCGAAGTGGATGTTCCTTCCGTACGGGCTGGAGTTGTCCGCTCCGGCCTCCGACCGGAGGAAGGACGACTCACCCTCGATGTATGTGTTGTTCGACTCGTGCAGGTCGGCGGATCCACCGAAGAGTTCGGGCAGCACCGGGGCGATCGCGGTCAGCACCTTTCCGGACGCTTTGCGGGTGGCGACCGCTGTGCCGGCCTCGAACTCCGGCAGCTTCGCGGCCCATCCTTCGGGCACCTTGCGGGCGAGGATGCGGTCGAGATCCGCCGCGCGCTCTGGGTTCGCCTCCCGCCACCGGGTATACGTCTTGTCCCACTCGGCGTGGAGCGCCCGGCCGCGCTGCGCGACCTTCCGTACGTGATCGAGCACGTCGTCAGGCACTGCGAAGGTCGTGTCCGGGTCAAGGCCCAGGACCCGCTTGGTCGCCGCGACCTCCGCGGCGCCGAGAGCGGCACCATGCGCCTTGCCCGTGTTCTGCGCGTGCGGCGCCGGCCAGGCAATGACCGACCGAACCGCGATGATGGCCGGTCGGTCGGTGACATCGCGCGCCGTGATGAACGCGTCGAACAGGGCATGGACGTCCTCGGCGTCATCGACCCGCTGGGTGTGCCAGCCGTAGCCGGCGAACCGGGCGAGCACGTCTTCGGACAGCGCGACGTTCGTATTGCCGTCGATCGAGATGTGGTTGTCGTCATAGAGGACGACGAGGTTGGACAGCCGCTGGTGGCCGGCGAGCGAGGCCGACTCCGAGCTGACGCCTTCCTCGATGTCGCCGTCGCTTGCAAAGGTCCAGATGGTGTGGTCGAACGGGCTCGCCCCTGGCTCGGCATCCGGATCGAACAGACCGCGTATGCGCCGGGCTGCCATCGCCATGCCGACCGCGTTGCCGAAACCCTGCCCGAGCGGCCCGGTCGTGGTCTCGACGCCGAGCGTGTGCCCGTACTCCGGATGGCCGGGCGTCAGGCTGCCCCACTGCCGCAGCGCCTTCAGGTCGTCCAGCCGCAGTCCGTAGCCCGAGAAGTAGAGCTGGATGTACAGCGTCAGGCTCGTATGCCCGGCGGACAGGACGAACCGGTCGCGCCCCAGCCAGCTGGCGTCGGTCGGGTCATGCCGGAGGAGGCGCTGGAATAGCAGATAAGCCGCTGGAGCAAGGCTCATCGCCGTGCCGGGGTGACCCGAGCCGGCCTTCTCTACCGCGTCCATGGCGAGGGTCCGGACCGTGTCGACGGCCCGCCGATCGACGTCTGTCCAGTTCAGGGTTGTCTCGGCAGTCACTTTGCCGAGCCTACCGAGCGCTTTCTGGTCTGAGCTGGTGGCACCGATGGCCAACGGCTGGGGCGAATAGCCAGCGGACTACAGTGGTGCCGCCGAAGTCCGATCTGCCGTTCGCCCGGGGGCCGCGTGTCCGTTCTGTCGACCTCGCGTCGGTCGCGACCGGTTGTTGCGCGGCCGGATGGCGCGCCGGCGGAAATGGATCTGCCGGCGGCGCGCCGCCCGCCCGGCCCCGGTGACTCGAGTAGCCGTCGAACCCTTGGTTCGCTCGTCCGGGCCTATGTCGCGCTGACCAAGCCACGGATCATCGAGCTGCTGCTGGTTACGACGGTGCCGGTGATGTTCCTGGCGGCCGGGGGAGTCCCGCCGCTGCCTCCGGTCTTCGCGACCCTAGTCGGCGGAACCCTGGCGGCCGGCAGCGCCAACACCCTCAACTGCGTGATCGACCGGGATATCGACGAGGCGATGCGCCGCACCCGCCGCCGCCCGCTGCCAGCGCACGTGGTCAGCCCGCGTGCGGCGCTGGTGTTCGGCGTCAGCCTCGGGGCCGCGGCGACGGTGTGGCTCGGCTTCGCGGTCAACTGGTTGTCCGCGTGGCTCGCACTCGCCGCGAACGTTTTCTATGTGGTCGGCTACTCAATCGTGCTGAAGCGGCGCACCTCGCAGAACATCGTGTGGGGCGGGGCCGCCGGGTGCTTTCCGACGCTTATCGGCTGGACGGCGATCACCGGGTCGCTGGCGTGGGCGCCGGTGGTGCTCTTCCTGGTCGTATTTTTCTGGACGCCTCCGCACTTCTGGGCGCTCGCGCTGCGCTACCGGGACGACTACGCGGTGGCAAAGGTGCCGATGCTGCCGGTCGTTGCGACCGAGCGCTCAGTCACGCGGCAGATCGTGTTCTACAGCTGGGTGATGGTCGCTTGTTCCCTGGCGCTGTGGCCGATTGCCGGGACGGGCACGGTCTATGTCGTAGTCGCGTCGGCGCTCGGGTCGGTCTTCCTGGTCGAGGCGCATCGTCTGTACGGGCGGGCGCGGGCGGGGGCGGCAGGTGTTTCGCTCCGGCCGATGCGGTTGTTCCACTGGTCGAACAGCTACCTCGCCCTCCTCTTCGTGACCGTCGCGATCGACGCCGTCCTCCGCTAACGCCCCCCTGTTTCGCATGAACGGCACCTTCGGTCGATAGGTTCGAGTGAGGGTGCCGTTCATCTCCCGGCTATTCGCAGCAAAGTGCCTTTCATTCGCCGAAGCCCCGCGGAAGGTCGGGCCACATAGGCCATGATGCAAAAGTGCGTACCCTGCGGGCCGCCATAGCGACGGCCGTCGCGCTGCTTGCTCTTGCGGCGTGCGGGGTCTCCGGCGGGAGCGGCAGCGACCGGCCGAGCGCCGCGCCATTGACCGCCCCGCCCACGGGCAGCGGCGGTGCTCGCCCGACCGTCTCGGTCACCGTTGGCAAGGCTGGCCCGCTGGAGGTCGAGGTCGCCGCCACCGCAGAGGAACGTCAACTCGGCTTGATGGACCGGGAGGAGGTGCCGAGCCGCACCGGAATGATCTTCGTGTTCCCGAAGGCGGAGGAGGGCGCCTTCTGGATGTACCGGACCAAGGTACCGCTCTCGATCGTCTGGGCCGCCGACGGTGGTGTCGTCGGTGTCGCCGAGATGGAACCATGCGGCTCGGTCGATCCATGGAAGTGCCGGCGCTACCCCTCGCCCGAGCCGTTCGACCTCGCTGTCGAGGCACCGGGGGGCACCTTCACCGATGCCGGCGTCCGGCCCGGCGACCCGGTCCACATCACGGGCACCCTGCCGTCGGCGACTGGCTAGCCGGTCGCCGCCAAGGGCCGGGTGCGCAGCGCGTAGATCAGGCGGATGACGGCGGCCATGAGGAGCGAAGCGCCGAGCATGTGGAGGGCAACGGCGGCGACCGGCAGGTCGGTCCAATATTGGAAGTAACCGATTGCGCCTTGGGCAAGTGCGATCGCCAGAACGACAAGTGCTCGATGCCTCGCCAGGGGCGGAGCGTCGGTCGCGCGTAGCAGCACGACCATCGCGACGACGAGGCCCATGAACAGCCACACCAGGTCGGCGTGTAGCCACGCGACGGTGCGCGGATCGAAGCCGAACCGAGCGGTGTCCTCCGCGTCGCCCGAGTGCGGGCCGCTTCCGGTCACCACCGTGCCGAGTACGAGCACCGTGGAAACGGTGGCCAGCAAGCCATAACCGAGCATCTTTGCCTCATTACGGACCAGCGAGATCGGTGCGGCGTCACCTTCTCCGGAACGCTCGTACAACGCGACGGCGAACGCGACCAGCGTCATCGAGACCAGGAAGTGTGCCGCCACGGTCGCCGGATGCAGCTCCGTCAGGACCGTAATTCCGCCGAGCACGGCCTGCGTCGCCACACCGCCGAGCAGCACCGACGCGAGAGCGACCAATGAGCGGCGGCGCGGCCGGTGCCGCCAGGCCGCGACGACGCAGGCGAGCGCCACGACGGCGACGACCCCGGTGAGCATGCGATTGCCGAACTCGACGTATTGGTGATAGCCGGTCTCCGCGCGTGGCACGAGCGAATCCGAGGAACACTGCGGCCACTCGGGGCAGCCGAGCCCGGACGCCGTGAGCCGGACCAGCCCCCCGGTGATCACGATCCCGATCTGGGCGATGATCCCGGCCAGGAACACCCGTCGCGTCCGGGCCGACGCGGCGCGGACTTCCGATGCCGGGGCGACGGCGCCCGTGGCAGCGGCCGCTCGGCCGGGTGCTGGGCTGATGGCGACTGTCTCGTTCCGCACCATGGCGTCGGCAGCTAGAGCTGATGCGGCCGAGGTCGGCTCGGTCGGGACGGAAGGCACGAACCAAGCGTAGAGAGTTGCCTGGTGCCAGGCATCCGCCGGGAGGGTCGACAGAAACAGGAGTAGTAGCCATCCGTTTGGCCACTCTCAGGGAGGTTGCGCAATTCCCTGAACAACTTCTACTCCTGTTTCGGCTGTTTCTGCCCGCCGCCCGCCGCCTGCAGCTACTCCCAGCGGAAGGTTGCCGTAGTGGCAAGCGCGGTCGCGACCGCCCAGGCGAGGAGGATGCCGACCGCTGCCCACGGGACTGCCGCCCCGTCCTGCAGGATGTCGCGCAGGCCGGTCGAAAGCGCCGTCACCGGAAGCGCCTCGAGCACCGGACGGACCGCGTCGGGGAAGCGGTCAAGCGGCACGATGACCCCACCGCCGAGCAGCAATAGCACCCAGACCAGGTTCGCCGCAGCGAGCGTGGCCTCGGCCGGCAGCATTCCGGCCAGGAGCAGGCCGAGCGCACTGAATGCGGCCGTGCCGACGACGAGCAGGACCACCACGCCGATTGGCGAGCCATGCGGCTCCCAGCCGAGGGCGAGTGCGACAAGGCACAGCAGGGCGACCTGGATTGCCTCGACGGCCAGCACCGCGAGCGTCTTGCCCGCGAGCAACCCCCAGCGGGGCAGTGGCGTGGTGCCCAGCCACTTCAGCGCGCCATACCGCCGCTCATAACCGGTCGCGATCGCCTGCCCCGTGAACGCTGTGGACATCACGGCGAGCGCGAGGATCCCAGGCGCGAGGAAATCGACCCGACGCTCGGTCCCGACGTCGACAATAGGGACCTTGGTGAGTACGACGAGCAGCAGCGTCGGAATCACGACGGTCAGCAGCAGTTGCTCGCTGTTACGAAGCAGCAGCCGGGTCTCGAGGAGCGCCTGACCGGATGCCATCCGGAGCGGCGCTGCCGCGCCTGGCCTTGGCTCGTACATGACTTAACCTGCCCGGCGACGCGGCTCATCGGGCGAAGACCTAGGAAGGTTGTCGCCCCGCGCGGGAGCAGACGCCCATGGCGGATTGCCTAGCGGGCGCCCGGTTAGGTCGAGGAAGAC
>JBKOZJ010000192.1:0-9989 GCA_046725875.1 Actinomycetota bacterium | reverse complement strand
GGTAGCCGAATTCGATGGTGCTGCCCCAGCCTCGCCGGCACCGTTTGAACAGGCGACAAGCCCGCCCGCCATCAAGGCGGCGAGCAACAATGCAGGCGGCCCGGCGAGGGGCCGCAGATTCGAACGGGGGATGGTTATCGCCACGTCTAGGCCTTCTGCTATTGGTCAGTTGGTCACTCGCAATAGGCGACCGAGTATACGAGCGGGGCTACAAGGACGTCTCCGCCGACATTCCACGATCAGATCCGTCATCATCCTGGGCGCTTACCCTGGCAACGGCCGAACGTGTGTCGGACCCGGCTTCGGGGTCAGTGGGGCGGGCTGCCGATCCACTATCCACCGGTGTGGTCGAGGCCGCAGCCGGGTCCTGTCGCCGAAGGCGGCTCCACAGAACAGCGGCCGATGCGATTCCGCCCGCCCCGAGGCAGTACGGCGCAAGCGGCGCAAGGTCTGCCGAGATGGCGAGCAGCGCGGTGAGCGCAAGCAGGCCGATGATCGTCTCGATGCCCCGGATCGCGAAGACCAAGCGTGACTGTCGCCGTGCGGCTGCAAGGTTCCCCATCGGCATCGTGCACGCGAAGCAAACCGTGTAGATGGCCCATCCCACGAGCGCTATACGGCTGACCGCGAAGGAGTCCGCCGTGAGCAGTGGTTCGAGCCAGGTCACCGAAGCTACCGAAATAACGCCGAGAACTGACGTCACAGCCACCAGGATGCCGGTCGCGCGCAGCGCTCGGCGCGTTCTCACCGGCTGGCCGGTGCGCTGAGCGATCGCGAAGTCGCCCAGCAAGAACCAACCTGATCCGTTGATGATCGTAATGCCAGGTGCCATAAGAAGGCGCGCAGCCTCTATTCCCCCGAGGACCGCTGGGCCCGCTTGCACGACGATGAGAAGCCGGGCAAGAAACAGTGTTAGGGGACGCAAACCGGCTTGCACCGAGCGCCATCCCGCGAATCCGAGCACTTCGGTCACGGCCGCATCGCGCATGGAGACGAAGGCGTACTCGCGCCTCGGTAGGCGGACGCGGGCCAGAACAATAGCAAGCATGAGACCGATGCACATTGCGCCAAGGATCGAAGCCAAGCTGATGGTTATCCCCTGCCAGGCGAGGATTGCGATCGACGCGAGCGTGGCCACATACCAGGCGATGTCGTTGATTGCGAGGCGCCAGAACTCCATTCGTGCAGCGAAGATCCGCCGACCAGTCTCATTTGCAAGCCATAGGACCGTGACCGTGACGAAGAGTACAACGGCTTCGATCGACAGGCCCGTCATTACGGTGGAGGCGCCGAGCGCGAGGACAACTCCGCCCATGATGGACAGGAGGAAACAGATCCAAAGCGCTGACCGGATGCGACGATCGAAACGATCAAAGACAGTAAGACTGTCACCAACCCAGCTGGTGTGGATCGCGGTCATGACGATGAGAATCGAGTAAAGGACGGCATACGTACCGTAGCCAGCCGCGCCAAGGTTTCGGGCGGCGACGGCCTGCAGAACAAAGCTTCCGCCCGCCAGGACGAATTGAACAGCAACGGCACCACTCGCCGATGAGATCTGGCGCGAGCTAGCTCCTGGATTCCGCTGTTGAGCGTGACGACTGATCACAGGGTTAGCTAAATGATCGGCTGATGATTGGGCTGTAGGGTCGCCAGAACTCTTCCACCCTTTGCACTGTGTGCATCGTCTCCCTTATCCCCGAACCCCACGAGACGATCTCGAACGCGGAGGCGTGCGAGGGATCGTGCTCACCCCGCCCGCAATCGCCGGGATCGACACGATGGGGAGAGAAGATCGTCCGTAATCCAGAACGCCCCTAATAGAGGAAGTCTCACCAGTGTCGGGACTTGGGTTTGGGCTGCCTACCGCCACTAAGATCCTCCCCTCGCATGTATCGGCGCGCCCTGTAGCAAGATCGACCTAATCGGGCATTCCGGCCAATCTTGGTCGAGAGTTCATCGTGCTGCGTCCGGTCACACTGTGCACTACCCGTCTGATGTCGGCTTGGTAACGCCCTCGGTCGAAGCGGTGCAACGCATCGGCCCGGCCGGCCTCGGCCAATCTCATTGCTCTGGGCCAGTCGACAAGAAGAGAGGATACGGCGCCTGCGAGCGCCGCAGCATCGTCGGCTGGAACGAGTAGTCCCGTCTCACCATCGCGGATGATCTCTCTTAGCCCTTGGACATCGCTTGCAACAACAGGGCGACCGGCGAGCATCGCTTCGACCGCGACGTTCCCGAATGGCTCCCATCTCGAGGGAACGAGCGCAATGTCTGCTTCCGCAAAGGCCCACCAAACGGAGTCGTGGATGCCGGCGAAGCTGATCGCGGGGGAGCCTGCCGCCATGCGGCGCAGCTTCTCCTCGAACCACTCGTATCCAGGAAAGACGCCGCCGACGAGCGTCAAGCTCACCGGGAAGCCTTGCTCGCGGAGGCGCAGCGTCGCATCGACCGCCACGTCCGTTCCCTTTCGCGGGGAAAGCCGACTGACGACGACCAGCCTTCCTGGTCGCTCCGCTCGAGGAGGTACGACCTCGGCCGGCCCCACCATGCCGTTGTATACGACCTGGACACGCTTACCACCGCGAAGACCGGCGTCTGCAAGAGCTAACCGACTTGCGTGGCTGTTCGCCACGACGCTTCCAGCGAGCCGTAGCGGAAGGGCTAGGAGCCACTGCAGCAAGGGGCTCACACCCTCCTCGGCCTCGTGTACGTGGCAGATCGCGGGTGTTCGAGCGATCCGAGCAGCCATCAACCAAATAGGTATTGTGACTGTGTTGACATAGACCGCCTCGGCTCGGCGGCCTCGAATGAGACGCACAAGCCGGGGAAGGGCACGGCAGGTGGCTAGAGCAAGGCTAATCATCCCGCGAGCAGATAGCAGCGACTTCCGGAGCACCGGAAACGGAAGTATCGCAACTTCGGCACCCGCACGCACAAGATGATCGACCAGGGGTCCGTCACACGGCAGGGCGACCACGACATGGCAGTCCGCGTTCACTGCGCGGACCGATTCGATGAGCATGCGGTCCGACCCATAGAGGTCGGGAGATGGATGTGCCAGAACCACTGTTCGGCGCGAAGTCCCAGTCACGTGCGCATTCTCGCACTACGACTCGGGTACAAGGAGTCACCTGAGGTGGCGGATTGTTCTCACACGGGAGGCCGATCCTCGGATCGTTACTTCGCCGGATGGTTTCGATGGGCCCCCGGCACTAGACTGCGATCAGTCGCCGGGGCAACGGGGGGCTAGGGGGTCGGTGGCCATGGAGCATAACGTGACTGCGGCAATGACGCGCGGGAGGACTTGGCGTCGGGTCCTTGGAGTTGGTGTTGGGGTGGCCGGGCTGCTGGCGGGGCTCGGCATCCAGGCCGTTTCGCCAGCAGGAGCGGATACGGTGCCGCCCGTTGGGACTCCGGCAACTGTTAGTGTTGATCCACTCCCAACATGGCAGATCAACGGTGTCGTGTGGAGCCAAGTCCTTGTCGGCAGCACGGTCTACGCGACCGGAAGCTTCACGAAGGCGCGGCCGCCTGGAACGGCGACAGGCAGCCCACAGGAGGTGAACCGCTCCAATCTGCTCGCGTACGACATCACGACCGGCAATCTGATCACGGCCTTCGACCATTCGCTAAACGCCCAGGGTTTTGTGATCACGGTATCGCCGGACGGTTCTCGGGTCTACGTCGGCGGTGACTTCACCACTGTCGACGGGCAAACGCGAAACCATGTTGCTGCATTCAATACCGCGACCGGAACACTCGATACATCGTTCAAGCCCAGTGTTTCCGGACGTATTCGTGGTATCGCAGCCACGAATTCGACCGTTTACATTGGCGGGAACTTCTTCAATGTCAACGGATCGGCGCGGACGCGGCTGGCGGCGGTGACGGCGAGCACTGGATCGAACATATCGACGTGGAAGCCGACTGCAGATGACGGCGAGCTCACCACTATGGTGCTCGCGCCGGACGGCAGCCGCGTTGTGGTCGGCGGCCACTTCACGACGCTCAACGGTGTCTATGCCTGGGGCATGGGGGCGCTCGATGCGACGACCGGCGCGACACTCCAGTGGGCCGCGAATGCGACGATTCGCGATGCGGGATCAGATGGAGCGATCACCAGCCTTCGCACCGATGGTTCATGGATCTATGGAGCGGGCTATGCGTTCGGATCGGGCTCCCAATTCGAAGGAACGTTCGCTGCTGATCCACTGACAGGTCAGATCAAGTGGCTAACAGACTGCCACGGCGACACTTATGATGTCTTTCCCATCGGCCAGGTCGTTTACAGTGTCTCACACGCTCACGATTGCTCTCCCATCGGAGCGTTTCCCGATGTCAACCCCCGCAAGTGGTACCGTGCGCTCGCGAGTACAACATATGCGACCGGCACGAACAAAGGACCAGACTCGTACGGGTGGAACTATAACGGCATCCCGGCTCCGTCATTGCTGCACTGGTTCCCATCGCTGATCGCCGGCACATATACCGGCCAGGGTCAAGCCGCGTGGACCGTTGCTGCAAACGACAAGTACGTGGCCCTCGGTGGTGAATTCCCGCAGGTGGAGGGGGTCGCCCAGCAGGGACTGGTCCGTTATGCAATCAAAACAATCGCACCAAACAAGATCGGTCCGCGGTCCTCCTCCCTATCAGCTCCGATCGCCACGGCGCTGGCGGGCGGCCTGGTGCGAGTGGGCTGGCGGGCAAGCTGGGACCCGGACAACAACAAGCTCACGTATGCGGTGTTGCGAGATGGGAACCCCACCCCAATCGGCACTGTTTCCGCCAACTCGACCTTCTGGATTTTGCCACCGCTAGGACTTAGCGAGGGCGGCCTTACACCCGGCTCCAGCCATAGCTATGCCGTACGCGCGACTGACCCGCTCGGCAACTCGATCACAAGTCCAGTATCGAACACAGTGACGGTTGGCAGCCAATCGCCAAGTGCCTACGCCACAACCGTGCTCGGCGACGGAGCGACGAGCTACTGGCGGCTCGGGGAGACGAGCGGGACAACCGCCTATGACTACGCTGGCGGCAACGATCTGACGACAAACTCGGGTGTGACCCGAAACGTCTCTGGCGCACTTGTCGGCGACTCCGACGGCGCTTCCGGATTTAGCGGCACGAGCAGCGGGTTCGCGGTCAGCCAGACCCCAGCGCTCCCGGCCCCTCCAGACCTGTCGATCGAGACCTGGTTCAAGACGAGCAGCACACAGGGTGGAAAGATCGTTGGATACGGGTCGTCCAGGACTGGTAACAGCCCGAGCTACGACCGCCACATCTATCTGACCAATGACGGGCGCTTGACGTTCGGGGTTTACAGCAACGGGGCGCACATCATCCAGAGCGGTACCGGCTTCAACAATAACCAGTGGCATCACGTCGTCGGTGCGTTGAGCGCAGCAAACGGGATGAGGCTGTATGTGGACGGCGCGCTCGTCGGGAGCGATTCGGCGACCACTGCTGGGCAGCCCTTCAACGGATATTGGCGGGTAGGCGGCGACAACCTCAATGGATGGCCCAACAAGCCGTCGAGCAACTTCCTTAAAGGATCCATTGACGAGGTCGCCATCTACTCAAGTGTCCTGAGTGCGAGCAAGGTCACCGAACACTACGGGGTGGGTCGTGGCACTGTCGCGCCAAACCAGCCGCCGACTGCGGCCTTCACCTGGTCGTGTACGTGGCTCGAGTGCACGTTCGACGGATCGTCATCCTCCGACCCCGACGGGACGATCAGCTCCTACGTATGGGACTTCGGCGACGGCGCCGGCGGCTCCGGTCAGAGCGTCACCCACACCTTCCCTTCGGCCGGAGACTTCACCGTTAGGCTCACTGTGACGGACGATGATGGCGACTCTAACGTGGTGAACCGTATCGTATCGGTGATCTCGCAGACCGTTGCCGCGGACACCTTCTCCCGGACTGTCTCGAATGGCTTCGGTATTGCTGATGTTGGTGGCAGCTGGACGCTCAGCGGGACATCGTCGAACTTCTCGGTGGACGGTAGCGCCGGAAAGATCGTCCTACCGGCGCCGGCTACGGGTCGCGCCGCCTATCTGACCCAGGCAACATCAGGCGGCGCGGACACCACGGTCACGGTGAGCACCGACAAGACCAGTACCGGGAATGGTGTCTACTTCGCGATCGTCGGCCGTTACATCAGCAGTGCCGGAAGCTATCGGGCTAAGGTTAGGTTCCTCGCCAGTGGCGGCGTTGGCCTCTCATTGAGCAGGACGGATTCCACTGGTGCTGAGACAGTGATTGCGACCGAGCAAACAATTGCGGGCCTGGCATATGGGCCGGGGGTCAACCTACGTGTTCGGTTCCAGGTCACTGGTAGCGCACCGACGACCCTCCAAGCCAAGGTTTGGGCGGACGGTGCAGCTGAGCCGGTCGGCTGGCAGGTAAGCACCACCGACGCGACCGCCGCCCTTCAGACACCTGGCGGTGTTGGGGTCTGGAGCTACCTTGCGGGCAATGCGACGAACGCGCCTGTCACGTTGAGCGTGGATAACCTTAGCGCCATACGTTCAGGGTGAGGAAGCGGGAGACTACGACGCGCGCGGTCCTGGGCGAAGCTGCTGCTTTCACCGGGACGGAGCCGACGATAATCGACCGGCCAGCCTTCCAATTCTGGAATTGCAATCCGTCGAGATGTCACATGTCTACTTTGGCGCTAACCTACATCTCGAGTGGCAATTTGCTCCGCTTTGGAGGTTGTCATGGTGACTCGCCGTCGCTTAGCGACCGCGTTCGTCGCCGTCCTCGGTGTCTCGACGCTGGGAGTGGCTGGCCTCGCCTCGCCGGCCGGGGCGGACGTCGCGTCGTGGGAATTGATCAGCAAGACCGCGACCGGTGACGTCGCGGATGGGCCGTCCGCCGAGGCGACGGAGTCGGCCGACGGCCGGTTCGTCGCCTTCGCCTCGTCCGCCACGAACCTGGTGGCGGGCCTGAACGGGCAAAGCCACGTTTACGTCCGGGATCGCTCCTCGGGAACGCTGAGCACCGCGGGGGTCGGCGTCGACGGTGCCCTGCTGGCCTGGTCGAACCACCCCAGGTTGTCCAGCGACGGGCGTTGGCTCGTGTTCTGCGGTGACTCGCCGGACGGCGACGCGGTGTACCTGCGCGACCTCGCCGCCGGCTCCACCGCGGCCGTGAGCGCGACCGGGGCGCCCGGCACGACCGATTGCCTCGTCGCGCCGTCGGTGACCGCACACGGCGAGAAGGTCGCCTTCTGGCAGTTCGTCTTCGACGTGGAGGACCCGTATCGGGTGAACGTCTGGGACCGCGCGACCGGGACGTCGAGCGTCGTTTATAGCGAGGCCGCCGAAGGCCAGGGGGTGTCGCAGGTGCAGCTGGTCGCCGGCGGCCGGATCCTCGGTCTCAATACGAACTGGCGGAGCACCGGCGTGATCAAGATCATCGACCTGACCTCCGGCACCACGATCTTCCAGTCGTTCGGCGCGGACAGTGACACGTTCGTGTTGTCTGACAACGGGACCGTGCTTCTCTACCGGCTCGGGTCCTATTTCGGCAACGAGCCGCCGCACCTGTTCCTGCGCAACCTGACGACCGGCGCCGAGGCCCAACTGGACAGCGGCACGGCGGACCACCCGCAGGAGGTTGGGACCGTGCTGGCCAGCTCGCCGGACGGCCGGTTCGTCGGCTACCAGGTGGACGGCAGCTTCGTGCTGGACCGGTCGACCGGCCAGGTGGAGACAGGGCCCGGCGCGGCGACCGACCTCAGCAACGCGGTCGCCGGCGGCACGCTCGCGGTCCTCGTGTCGGACGGTCCGATCGTGGCGACCGACACGAACGGGGTCGACGACGTCTACGCCGCGCTGGTCGTTCCGGACGGCCGGCACCCGCGGGTCTCCACGGAGGACGCGTCGGTGGTCGAGGGCGGCTCCGCGACCGTGCATGTCTCGCTGTCCCGGCTCACGACGAACATCGTGACGGTGGACTGGACCACCGTCTCCGGCACGGCCGTAGGAGGCCTCGACTTCGCCGGGGCCTCCGGGCAGCTCGTGTTCTGGCCTGGCGAGACCGCCAAGACGATCACAGTCGACACGTACGACGACGCGCTGCATGAGAGCACGGAGAGGTTCTCGGTCGTGCTGACCGGAGCCCACGCCGCCGACATCGGCGAGTCGACCGCGGTGGTCCGCATCCTGGACAACGATCCGCGCTGAGGCGGCCGCCGACGGGTGAGCCCGGCCCTGCACCAACGGACTCCCAACGGTGTGAAGCGGCGGCCGACGATGATTGGCAACTGGCGGGTGGGCATCGACTCGATCCCTGCCGCCAGCGCCTCGAGGGCGACCCCGAACGACGCCGTCCTCGACACACTGCACGTCGATCATGGTGAAGCCGTCTGTGGCCAACAACAACGACGCAAAGGTCGTCCGCACTCGTGGCCTCGTGTCGCCGGCGATGCCGAACAGTCGGTTATCGGTGGTCGGTCAGGACGAGCTCCACGAGGTGCTCGGCGATCGCGAGCGACGAGGTGGCGGCCGGTGACGGCGCATTCCGTACTGCGATCACCCGGCCGCGGACGGAGATACGAAAGTCGTCCACCAGAGTGCCGTCGCGAGCCATCGCCTGGGCACGTACACCGGACGGGCCGGGGAGCAGGTCTCCTGCAGCGAGTCCGGGCAGATAGCGAGCCGCCGCTGCGGCGAAGAACCGCTTTGACAGCGAGCCGGCGAGTTCTCGAACCCCGGTGCGCCAATGCGCGCCGGCAAAGCGACGGAAGCCCGGCCACCGCAGCGTGTCCCAGAGGTCCCGCCCGCTGAGGTCGCGGCGCCGGTATCCCTCGCGGGCTAGGGCGAGTACCGCGTTCGGGCCCACGAGGATCTCCCCGTCGTGCCGCTTGGTGAGGTGTACGCCGAGAAACGGGTAGCGAGGGTCGGGCACGGGATAGACGAGCCCGCGGATGAGCTTTGCCTGGTCGGGCACCAGCAGGTGGTACTCCCCACGGAACGGCACGATTGCCGGATCCCGGTCGTCCCCAGCGAGTACGGCCAACCGGTCGGACTCGAGGCCGGCGCAGAGAATCAAAAGGTCAAACGCGAGCTCCTCTGTCGCGCCGGCCGCGTTCCGTGGTCGGCCCGCTTCCGTGCGGACACGCACCTCGCCGGCACGCTCGGCGATCGCGACCACTTGGTAGCCGAGGAGGACGGTCAAGCCCAGCCCTTCCGCCTCGGTGGCAAGCGCTTTAGCGACGGCGCCGAAGTCGACCACGGCCGTCGCCGGCGAGTGCAGGCCGGCGATTCCGGCGACCGCGGGTTCGATTTCGCGCATCTCGGAGCCGTGTAGCAGACGGACGCCCGGAACGCCGTTGGAGACAGCCCGCCGATGGATCTCCAATAGCCGTGCCCGCTCTGGCTCATTGAGGGCGACGACGAGCTTTCCGAGCTCTTCATAAGGAAGCTGGTGCTTGGCGCAGAACTCCTTCAGCAGGTCCGCCCCGCGCCGGCAGAGCTGCGCCTTCAGCGATCCCGGCTGGTAGTAGATGCCGGCATGGACGACACCGCTATTGTGGCCGGTCTGGTGCCGACCGAGCTCGGTCTCCTTGTCGAGGAGAGTGACCGTCGCGCCGGGCTCGACCTGCAGCAGCCGGCGGGCAACCGCGACGCCCAGGATCCCGCCACCGACCACCCCAATGCGGCGCGAGGCAGCCCCAGCACCGGTCACGTGAGCAACCTAGTCGAGCCCGGTCTAGAGGTTGAACGCGCTACGCATGCTGGTAGCCGTGGCCGCGTTGCCGAGCAGTGGAACGCCGGTGATCTCCTCGGTGGTCCTGAGCAGTGAATAGTGGTCGAAGGCTGTCCCGCTCGTCGTCCCCACTGCCGTGTGCGCGCTCAGCACGAAGGCGGGGATGAGCGGATTCGCACCCTCGCTCTCGTCCCAGGCGATCACGATCGCTAGCCGGCCCTGTTGATAGTCTGGGCCCGCGGTGATCTTCGGGATCCAGGCCGCTA
>JBKOZJ010000191.1:0-24644 GCA_046725875.1 Actinomycetota bacterium | reverse complement strand
CCGCCTAAGGACGGTGAGATCCTTATCGCCGAGGGCGCTGAGGTCCTCGTCACCGATGAAGGCCTTACCCGAGGTCAGCGTGTCCAGCCCGGCCATGCAGTGCAAGAGCGTTGACTTCCCCGACCCGGACGGGCCCATGATCGCGCCGAACTCGCCATCCGCGAACCCGACGCTAACTCCATCGAGCGCACGAACCGCGGTCGTCCCCCTGCCGTAGATCTTGACCGCGTCCTCGGTGTGTGCAGCAGAGGCGCCGCGCGGCTGCGCGCCCGGTGTGTCGGCGGCGATGGTGTCCATGGCGTCTTCCCTCTCTTGGAAGGAAAGCGCGCCAAATCGCTACAACCGCTAAGTGCGGCGGCCGGCTGCCGACGCCGCGCACCCCTCCCCCGTATACAGCTCCCCGCGCCTCATGCCAAACGTTGACGAGGAGCTCATTCAGTCTTCTGCCGAGACCCTCAGGTGTCAACGGTCGAGGTGATAGGGCCGAACGCCCCCTGTTGACAGCGAGGGTGGTGGCCCGACCACAGTGGGACATGTGACGCCAGGGGTGGTGCGACCCTTGATCGGCGCCGTGCTAGCCGTCGCGGTGGTGCCGCTGCTCGCCCAATGTACGTTGCAGGGCGGGGACGACGCGACGGCGGATCTCACCGGCGCTCATCTCGAGATCGTCACTGCGTGGTCAGGTATTGAGCAGCAGCGGTTCGAGTCGGTGCTGCGACCGTTCTCAATCCGGACCGGGGTCTCGGTTCGGGTCATCTCGGCTCCGGACCGGGTTCCGCAGGTACTCATGGCCCGGCTCGCCGAGGGCCGCCCGCCGGATCTCGCCTTGCTTCCCCAGCCCGGGTTGCTTCGGGACCTGGCCGCGAACGGCCAGCTCGTACCGCTTGATCAAACAATCACGACAGAAGTACGGCGCAACTACTCACAGGTGTGGCAGCAGCTCGCATCGCACGACGGGCAGCTCTACGGGGTCTGGTTCAAGGCGGCGAACAAGTCGCTGATCTGGTACAACGTGGCGGCATTCGAGCAAGCGGGAGTCGTGCCACCGAGCGACCTGGCCGGGCTGGTGACCGTCGGCCGCGTGCTCACGCGATCCGGGATACCGGCCTACGCCGTTGCGGCGAGGGATGGATGGACGCTGACGGACTGGTTCGAGAACCTCTACCTTCGTCTGGCCGGACCGGAGCGGTATGACCTCCTCGCTGCCCACCGCATCCCGTGGACCGACCGGTCGGTGGAGCAGACGTTGCGGATCCTCGCAAAGATCCTCGCTCCGGCGAACATCGCGGGTGGGATCGAAGGCGCCCGCCGCACCGGGTTCGAGCAGGCGGTCGAGAATACTTTCGCGCGGCCACCGAGGGCAGCGATGATCGCCGAGGGTGATTTCGTCGCCGGAGTGATCAGCGGCAGCACTCGGGCTGAGCTCGGCGTGGATGCCGACGTCTTCGCCTTCCCGTCGAAGGCGAACGCCCCGCCGGCGGTCGTGGGTGGCGGGGACGTCGCCGTCACGCTTCGTCCCTCGGCGGCTGCGGCAGGGCTGATGCGGTACCTGGCGACTCCACAGGCCGCCGCCGTCTGGGCCGCGGACGGCGGTTTCGTGTCCCCGAACCTCAACCTTGACTTGTCCGTCTATCCAGACGGCCTAACGCGGTCAGTTGCGCGGGCCGTACTCGACGCCGGCGACGGCTTCCGCTTCGACCTCTCCGACTTGCAGCCTCCGGCGCTGGGCGGCAGTGATCGCGGCGGCATGCCAAGTGAGCTGCGCGAGTTCCTCGATCACCGGGACGTCCGCCGGACGGCGGCGCGCTTGGAGGCTACGGCCAGCAAGGCCTACGGGGTACGGCCGGTGGTGCAGCGTGCCCCACCGATCAGGCCGGCCGGGTGAGGAGATCATGCCTGCGCAGCCACCCACGCGCTTCCCCGGCGACCTCTTTCCCTGCGACGGTTACCCGCCAGTTGAGGAAGACCAGGCTCGCGGTGTCCAGCCGCGCCGACACGGAGTCGAGCGTGCGCACCAGGCGGTCACCGTACCGTCCAACCGCGCGCGACGTCACGATCGGGACCACGTTCTCCGCCGGCTGGAGGCGCCGGTCATCCCGAAGCAAGACCAGGTCGCCGGTGGCGAGATGACCGTCGGTGGTGAAGAGCAGCGCGACATCGACCACCTGCTCATTCAGCGCGGTGACCCGCTGAGTCTCGGTATCGAACGGCAGGAAGTGCGCGAATCGCAGCCCATAGACGCTGCGCAGGCCCTGCAGACAGTAGGGCCGCGTTGGGCATTCGGGCGGCGCTCCGAGGGTCAACCGTCGATCCCTTCCGCGCAGATCACTGACTGTTCGCAGGCCCAGCCGATCGGCGGTCTCGCGTGTAACGACCAGACCGTTTTTATCCGATGCCGCAGCCGGAGAAAGGACGCGAAGGCTCCAACCAGACAGCGACCGCTCCAGCGCGGAGCGGACCGCCGCCGGATCTTGTTTATCGACCGGCGCCTGCCGCGCCACACTGGACAGCGCCGAGCCGAGATACTCGGGTACGACATCCACAAGCCCCTGCCGCAGCGCCGGCTGGACGAGTTCGCGGGGCCCGAGATTCAGTTCGCGCCGCACGGGGACACCGGCCTGCTCCAGCGCCTGCGCGTAGATCTCGGCGAGGACCTCACTCTCTGGGAACGAGAACGACGCGACGACAACAGCCGGGGATGGCTCTTGCACCGGGGTCTCGTTCTGCGAGCCTGTACTGCAGGCAGCGCTGACGAGGATGCCAGCGACGATCAGCGCGCGGAGCAACAACGGTCGCTTGGTCCTCGGCTGGAGCACCGCCCCCACCTCGCCCGCACGTTCACCGCACCGTGTTCGGCGCCGGGGTGCTGACATGGACAGACTATCGGCCAGTAAGGAAGGTCAGACAGGCTATTCCATCTCACCTAGAGTCGCCGCCGCGCCATCGGGCCGGCGTCGACGCCCCTCAGGAGAGCCACCGCCGCTCCCGCGCCAGGTTGAGCGCAGCACCGTGTTGTACGTGGCCGCCTGGGTGGCGGCGGCCGTCTTTTGGGTTGGTATGGCAATCCGTCCAGTCTTCGTTGGGGTGACCGCGGCGGACGTCGCTGTCCTGCGTGGGCTCACCCAGCTGCGCTGGCACCCCCTGAACGCCACCATGGAGGAGATCTCAACAATCGGATCGGGCCTGGCCGTCCGCGCCCTTGCCTGGGGCACCATCGGTCTGCTGCTCGTGGTACGCCGGTTCCGTCATCTCGTGGTGTACTTCGCCATCGCGCTCGTCGTGGGGATCGTCGCCGGCGGCGTATCGCAAGTCCTGGGCCGGATGCGTCCGACCGACGTGACGATTCTGGGCTCGTGGGACGGTTACTCACAGCCGTCGAGGCCAGTGGCGGGGCTGGCGGTCGTCCTGGCCGGTGTGGTTTATACGCTGCTCCCACGAGGTCGATGGCGCCGCCGTAGCGTCTGGATTGCCGTCGCGATAATCGGCGTGTTCTGCCTCGCCCGGCTCTACCTCGCCGTCGACCATCCAACGGACGTCATCGCCGCGCTCGCCCTCGGCTGGGCGCTCCCGGTGACGGTTTTTCGGCTGATGACGCCGGACGACGTCTTCCCCGTCACTTATCGCCCGGGCAAGCGAGCCCATCTGGACCTGTCGGAGCAGCGGCGGGACGCGATCGTCAAGGCCCTTGACGAACAGCTCGGATTGAAGGTCATTGCGATCGAGCCGTTCGGTCTTGAAGGGTCTGCGGGCTCGACTCCGCTGCGGCTGCATACCTCCACCTGGGACGGCGCCGAGGTCACCCTCTTCGGCAAGTTGTACGCGCTCAGCCACCTGCGGTCGGACCGTTGGTACAAGCTCGTCCGTACGATCCGTTACGGCAGGCTGGAGGACGAGAAGCCATTCTCGACCGTGCGCCGCCTTGTCGAGTACGAAGATCACCTGCTTCGGCTCCTGCGCGACGCCGGGCTGCCGACGCCCGCGCCGCACGGCTTTGTCGAGATCACGCCCGAGCGGGAGTACCTCATCGTGATGGAGTTCTTCGCGGGATGTAGCGAGATCGGATCGGCCCCCCTGACCGACACCGAGATCGACCGCGGGCTGCGGATCATCCGCCGGCTATGGGAGGTCGGGGTCGCGCATCGTGATATCAAGCCATCCAACCTGCTCACCCGCGGCGGCGAGGTCTTCCTCATCGACGTCGCGTTCGCCACCGTACGGCCGACACCATGGCGGGAGGCGGTGGACCTGGCGAACATGATGCTCACGCTGGCCTTGGCCAGCTCCGCTCAGCAGGTTTACTCCCGAGCCCTCCTTCAGTTCGCCGCGGACGACATCGCGGAGGCGTTCGCCGCTGGCCGCAGCGTTACGATCCCGACCCAACTCCGAGTTCGACTGCGCGAGGACGGCCGTGACCTGTTGGCGGAGTTTCGGCGGCTGGCCCCGCACCGGAAGCCCGTCTCGATCCAGTTGTGGAGCGTGCGGCGCGTCGGCGTGCTCGTTGCGGTGCTCGCTGCGGTGCTCGCCGCGATCGCTGTGTTTGCTGCGTTTGTCCAGTTGGCTGGGCTGATATGAGGTCCCACCGGCGCCTGTCGTTGCCAATCGCAGCCGCGCTCGCGATGGCGTTCCTGCTGCCCGCTTGCACAAATGTCGTGGGGTCCGCACCGGAATGCAGCGCCGCCCGGCGCCTCGCAATCGTCGCGCAGTCGGTCCCAGCCGCCTCGTACGTGCCCTGCCTGGTTGCGCTTCCCGAGGGCTGGGAGCTCACGCGATTCGACGCCGAGAGCGGGCGCACCCGTTTCTCATTGGCTCCGGATCGTGGGGGCGGACGAGCTGTCGACATCGAGCTGGCCGCAAGCTGTGATGTGGCGGGGGCGACGCCGGAGCCGCCCCGTTCAGAGGGGGCGCGCACGTACCTCCGGCTGAGCAGCATTTCGCCCCGGTACGCGGGAACGCTCTTCGACGTCTTTGCCGGCGGCTGTGTGCGCTATCGGTTCGATTTTGACCGCGGCCCGCACATCCCGCTGATGGAGGAGTTGCGCGGCGCGGTCGCTCTCTTCCCCCGGCGCCAGCTGGAACTCGACCTGCGCCGCACATACGGGGTGGAGCTGAACGCATCGTGAGTATTCGTCCGAGTGACCATCGTGTCCGGCTCGCCGTTGGTCTCGCGGGCCTCGCGCTAACCGGGCTAAGCATCGAGCGCGACCGGGTGGGTCGCACCGAGGAACAAATATTCAAGGCGATCAACTCCCTGCCCGACCGCCTCTATGCGCCGGTCTGGCTTGTTATGCAAGGCGGAAACCTCGGCGCTGCGCCGGCCGCGGCTGCAGCAGCGTATATCGGCGGGCGGCGGGCGCTGGCGTGGCGACTGCTCGTCGGTGGATCGGCCACCTGGGCCGTCGCCAAGGTAATCAAGCGCTGCTACGGGCGCCCACGGCCAACCGTCCTCCTCGCGTCCACGAAGAGACGAGGGCCGGAGGAGTCCGGCCTGGGCTACGTCTCCGGGCATGCCGGCATGGCAGTGGCCCTGGGCGTCGCGGCGTACCCGCATCTTGGCCCTGCTGGTCGGGCGGCCATCCTGGTCGCGGTACCAATCGTCGGCCTGTCGCGCGTCTACGTCGGAGCGCATCTGCCGCTCGACGTCGTGGGCGGCGCTGCATTGGGGTTGTCTATCGACGCGCTGACTGCTGCTGTTCGCTCGAAACGTCGCCGCCACTGAGGTCATGACGATCCCGCTTGATCACGACCGCCGTCCCTGGGCTGAGCAGATGTGGCTCGCCTCGGATGGTGACCTCGAGGGGGGCGCCCTCGTCGATGAGGTAACGCTCCTCGTCATGTGTCAGATGCACCCGGATCTGTCGGTCGCTGAACCTTAGCGAGAATGCGAGCACCGTCCAAACGTGCGGCAGGTTCGGCCTGAAGGAGAGCCGACCCTCGAAGTCCCGGACTCCGCCGAACCCGAAGACCAGCGACGACCACACGCCGGCGGCTGAGGCAATATGCACTCCATTCGAGACGTTACCGGCCACGTTGGCGAGATCCATGAGCAAGGCGTAGCGAAAGTATTCGAGGGCCTCTGGCTCTTTGCCGATCTCGGCGGCGATGATGCTCTGCACGCACGCCGACAGCGACGAGTCTCCGGTGGTAAGCGGGTCGTAGTACTCGTAGTTGCGCCGCTTCTGCTCGTCCGAGAACTCGTCGCCGAGAAGGAACATCGCGAGCACGATGTCGGCCTGTTTGAGCACTTGCATCCGGTAGATCACCAACGGGTGATAGTGCAACATGAGCGGGAAGGTTTCCGGTGGTGTACTGGCGATGTCCCATACCTCCCGCTCCAGGAATGTGTCGTCCTGGAGATGAATGCCGCGCTCCTCGTCGAAGGGAACGTACATCGCGGCCGCGGCGCGTTCCCACGAGTCGACCTCATCGCGCTGCAGTGCGACCTGGTGAACCAGGGCTGTGTAGTCCCCCGGCCGCTCCTCCCGCAGTCGCCGGACCGTAGCAGCGGCGAAATTGAGGTTCAGCCGTGCCATGAGATTGGTGTAGGTGTTGTCGTTCACGACCGTGGTGTACTCGTCGGGACCGGTCACGCTATGAATGTGGAATTTCCCGTCGTCGCCGTAAAATCCGAGGTCCTCCCACAGGCGAGCAGTTTCGACCAGAATCTCCGCGCCTATCTCGCCGAGCAGCCCGACGTCGCCGCGGACGTTGCTGTAGCGGCTGATCGCATAGGCGATGTCGGCGTTGATGTGGTACTGCGCGGTGCCCGACTGGACGTTGGCCGAGGCCTCCTTGCCATTGATCGTTCGCCAGGGGAAGAGCGCCCCCCGTTGGCTCACGTCACGAGCCCGTTCGCGGGCGTGATCGAGCATGCTATGCCGGAAGCGCAGCAGGTTTCTGGCGATCCTCGGCTGGGTGTACGACAGGAACGGCAGGACGTAGATCTCGGTATCCCAGAAGTAATGTCCCTCGTAGCCCTGACCGGTCAGCCCCTTTGCGGGGATGCCGGCGCCCTCGGTCCGCCACGAAGCCTGGGCGAGCTGGAAGAGGTTCCACCGAACCGCCTGCTGGATCCGCGGCGTCTCTGGGGACTCGACCCGGATGTCCGCCCGGTCCCAGAAGCGGTCGAGATGGTCGCGCTGCTTCGTCACGAGCGAGTCGAACCCGTCCCGGACCATCCGGTCGAGGGTCCGTCCGCACCGATCCAGGAGCTCCCGCACTGGAATACTGCGCGATGTCTGATAGGTCGCATACTTGGTGATCCGGATCGGTGCGCCGGGGACCGCGTCGGCCGTGACGATCAGCTCGGCCATGTCGTCCTTGACGGACCCGGAGGTCTGGTACGGGAAGGTGGCGTCGATTAGGTGGTCGACGCCGACACCGAGCGTCATCTTGCTATTGGTCGTCTGATAGCCAAGCAGGATCCGCTCGCCGTCCAGCTCCCGCTCCCGGGGGTTGAGCACTCGCTGCGGCAGCACCGTCGCCAGCCGTGGATCATCCCGTCTCCATTCCGGCCGTTCGTCCAAGGGATGGGTGTCCTGGCGGTTGACGACCTGGGACGAGATTGCCAAAGCGATGGGGTGGTCGAGGGCGGTCACCTCGTAGGTCATCGCGAGGACATGGCGATGCTCCAGGGAAGCCAGCCGGCACATCCGGACGCGAACATGCTTTCCAGCCGCGGTCGCCCACACGAATTCACGAGCCAACGTCCCGGCTCGCATGTCCAGGACCCGCGCATAGTCGTGCGTCCTGACCGTCGGGAGGAAGAACGGTTCATCGTCGACATAGAGCTTGAGGATCGTCGAGTCCGGCACGTTGACGATCGTCTGGCCGGTCCGCGCCAACGCGTGCGCCTCCTCCGCATGCACGATCGGCCAGGTCTCATGGAAGCCATTGACGAAGGTCCCGGGAGAGAGCACTGGCCGTCCCTCCTCGAAGCTTCCCCGCACACCGACGAAGCCGTTGCTGAGTGAGAAGACCGTCTCCGCCTGATCGACGTAGTCCTTCGAGTACCTCGTCTCGAGCAGGCGCCACTCGTCGGGCGGGTAGATGTGCTCCGGCGGGAGGACGAACTCGCGCTTCAGCATGACTCGAACGTAACCCTCCTCGGGCCGGCCGTTGACGAGCACCCTCCTCCGTGGTCGCGTGGCGACGCTCGCCGAATCTGACCAGCCCAAGATCGGCGGACCCGCGCGGGCGCTTCCTTTGGTCCCGTTCGGCGGCCCGCCCGGGACCAATGGCCCGGCAGTCGGGACGTTCTGCCCCTGCAGCGGTTTATGCGTCGAGGCCCAGCCTGGACGCTACGGAACCGAGGAGGTCGTCGTGAATGCCATTGAGTTGGGCGACCGCGAACACCGGGCACTGGTGGCCGCGGCGAGCACCGCACCGTCGATCCACAACACTCAGCCGTGGCGGTTCGTCGCCGCACCCCAGGCCATCGAGGTGCATGCCGACCCTGCTCGCGGCCTGCACGTGATCGACCCCTCGGCACGCGCACTGGTGATCAGCTGCGGTGCAGCCGTCCTCAACGTGCGGGTGGCGTTGGCCTGGCTGGGGCGCCGATCCCGGATCCGGTGGCTGCCCAGCCCGGCGGTTCCCACGCATCTGGCGACCGTGCACGTTGTCGGCTCACACCGCACCGGTGCAGTAGACCGTCAGCTGTACGCAGCGCTGCACCGGCGGAGAAGCAGCCGGCGCCCGATGACCGCCGAGACGTTGCCTGCGGCCCTGCTGGACCGGCTCGGCCGAGCCGCTCGGCTGGAGGGCGGCGCGCTGCACGTGGTGACCGGCGAGAACGCGCACACATTGATCGCCATCGCCCGCGATGCGGACGCGGCGCAAGGTGGCGATCCCGCCTACCGCGCGGAGCTGAGCCGTTGGACTACCGCGGATCCAGCTCGCACCGACGGAGTGGCCGCGACCGCGTTCGGTGCGGTACCGGGCCCCGGGCAGGTCCCGCAGCGTGACTTCACACTTGGCGGCGTGGACGTTGGCCGGCAGGAGGAAACGTTCGAGGCGACGCCAACCTTGGCTGTGGTCAGCACGGACGCCGATGCGGTCGTGGACTGGCTGCGGGCGGGTATGGCGCTGCAGCATGTTCTGCTGGTCGCGACCATCGACGGGCTACAGACCGGATTCCTTACCCAGCCCCTGGAGTTGCCCGCTTTCCGTGACCAGGTCCGCGCGCTGATCAATCCCCGCCACATGCCGCACGTGGTGCTGCGGATGGGCTACGGACCGACGCCGCCACGGAGCGAGCGCCGACCCGTCGAGGAGGTCATGGCACCGGGGAAGCCCGTTCCAGCCCATGCATCGCACAAATGAATCGTGACTCGCTGAAGAAACCGACGCGGCCGAAGCGCGTTCAGCGTCTACCTGCCCACCTACCTCACGACGGCATACGATCTATCCAGGTCGGACGCGGCCTTGCGTACCGCAGGGTTCGTGCTCCTTGCCGTCGCGACGCGGCCGGTGGGCGGATGGTTGTCCGACCGGTTCCATCCGGTCCCCGTCCTCGCTGCTGGCTATGCGGTAGTTACCGCGCTGGCGCTCGTGGCCGCCCTCGAGCTGGCGCTCATCCCAATCGGAACGATCGCCTTCCTTGGAATGGCGGCGGCGCTCGGCACCGGAACGGGCGCTGTGTTTGCGCTGGTCGCGCGGCTGGTCCCGGCCGAACGGGTGGGTGCCGTGACAGGATTCGTCGGCGCGGCCGGCGGCCTCGGTGGCTTCTTCCCCCCGCTTGTTATGGGCGCGATGTACAGCCTCCTGGATGACTACTCCGTCGGCTATCTACTGCTCTCCGCGACCGCCGCGGTTGCCGCGTCGTACACCTGCCTCGTTATCCGCCGCGAGGTCCAGGAGCCTTAAGTACCACAGGCTGTTCACTGGTGCCGACCGTCAGCGGCATGATGCCAACGTCCTCCACGCGTCGACGGGGTTTTAGGGCGTGACCCAAGGTCCGACACCAGCAACCCGTTCGACTTCAACACGGACGATGACTCCTTGGTCGCCACCGGCCCGGTACGGATACGGCTTACCGACGTAGACCTCAGACAAGCTGTCCATCAGCGCGAGCCATGCGGCCGGCCCAGCCTCATCAATCGTTGCTCGACCGATTAGCAGCAGGTGCTCGAGCAGGAATCCATGGACGAGCTCGGTTCCCTGGATCGACAGAATGATCCTGGGATTGCGGCGGAGGTTGCGTACCTTGGCGTTTCCCGGCTGAGTGCCGATTAGGACCTCGTCCCCGTCGAGCCCAACCCAGACCACGGAGACTTGCGGCGTGCCGTCGGTCTGCTGGGTGACGACATGGGCTAGGGCTGCCGAGGCAAGAAGGGCCCGTGCGCTTTCCGGGATGGCGCTCATGTCGCAACGCTAGCGGGCCCCCTGGCCTGACCCGACCGAGCTAGTCGGGTGCAAAGGCTTCGAAGAAGGTGGGGAAGGTCCCAACGAGCCCCACGGCGATGAGAATCAGTCCGATTACGAGGGCGCGTCGCGTCTCGTACTCCCTGTTACGAAGCAAGAGGTGCAGGATCGCCCACGAGACCAGCCATGCCGCCACCGCCAGGATGGTCTTGCCGGAGAGCGGGCCGACATCGTCGCTCCACGAGAGCCAGTCGTTGAAGCTCTCGTTGGCCTCGGCCACCGTGGTGACGACACCGAGCGCGGTGGCGCCGATCCCGGCGGCGATGATCGCCGCAGAGACCGGGCCTTCCGGCTTGTCAGCACCGACATCAAGCGCCTCTCGCTCCTCGTATGTGCCGCCTGGTTCAGCAACCGTGTTCTCTGCCATTACGGTGGACCTCCTGCTATTGGACTGGTTCGACCTTCGTGATGAACGCACCGAAGGCGCCCGCCACCGCTGCGAACAGGAACGCGAGCACGAACAGCAGCAGCGCCGTACGCCGCACCCGGTCGTGTCGGGCCAGCGCCGGCCCGTAGTAGAGGACGATGAACGCGACAGTCGTGGCGAGGATCGGGCTGATCCAGGCGATGTGCTCCTTCCACTCCATCCCGAACTTGTGCCAGTCCTCCGTGTCCGGGTTGGCGAGCAGCTTGGAACGCGGGCTGGACTCTGCTGGGTCGCGATACCACGGGTAGACGACCCATGTTCCGGTAACAACCGTGGCCCACGCGACCACCGCCATCCCGGTGACGCCGATCCGAAGCCGGCGGACTCGTTCAAGGAGACCGGTCCGCGTCGCCAGCGCCGGCCGAAGCCCCCACAGCTCGGCAAGCCCGCCGGCGAACGCGAGCAGGAACAGGGCGCCGAGCCCCATCCCGTGCACTAACGCCCACCACTCCCGGTTCGTGAAGCTCATCGACCCACCTCCCGAGTTGGATGCGCGAAATATACGATCAGTTTGTCCCGATGACTAGGGGGCGACGGGTCGTTTGCTGTTTGGCCTTATGCGACGAGTTGCTGGCCGCAGGTCAGCCGACCCAGCCGAGCTCATCGAGCACGAGATTCTCGATATCGCCCATCCGCCGGCGAACCGCAGGTGGCAGTCCAAGCCCCAACGAGCAAGTCCCAAGGAGAAGTCCCGGCCCTCGATCGCGAGGCCACCCGCCCGAGAGGCGCGATGCTGCCTGCTGTGGCGGCACCGGGATTCCAGTCGTCCGATACTGGGACGGGTCACGCTAACCACGGCCTTGAGTCCGCCAGGCGGCGACGGCGTCCCACGGCTCAGACAAGACCCGCACGCCGACATCGAGGAAGTGGGTGGAGCAGGAGATGCACGGGTCGTAGTTGCGAATCGCCTGCTCGCACTGCCATCGAAGCTGCTCGTCAAGCATGTGCAGCCGGCCGGTCACGAAGTTGCGCAGGTCGTCCTCGATGGCCGCCATCCACGTCTGGCACCAGCCTCGCGCGGCCGATCGCCGGCGCCCTAGGGCCGTTCGCCCTTACCCATCTGGGCCGGAAGCCTCCGGACAACGACTGTCCACAGAACGACATTGGGATCGGAGGTGGTCCGCAATGTTGTCCGAACGTCCTGTTGTCGTCGGCGTTGACGGATCCGCGGCCGCTCTTGCGGCCGTCGACTGGGCGGTCGGTGAGGCACTCGACCGGCACCGTCGGTTGCGGGTGGTCCACGCGTTCATCTGGCCCCTGTACGATCACGTTCCGCTCGGCCCGTTCCCGGCGGGCCCGCCAAGCAGCGGGCTACGAGCGGCGGCGCAGGGCATCCTCGACGAGGCTGTGCGACGGGCGTCGTCGCGCTCCCCGGGGCTGGTCGTCGAGGGGCTGATCCGAACCGGTGGCGCAGGGCCCGCCATGTTGGCCGAGGCGCGGTACGCCGAGCTGGTGGTCGTCGGTTCGCGCGGACTCGGCGGCTTCGCCGGAGTCGTGCTTGGCTCGGTAAGCAGCCAGCTAGCGGCTCATGCGCCCTCCCCGGTCGTCGTGACCCGGGCGCTCACACCCCGCCGTGGGCAACCGGCAGGTGCCACGGTCGTCGTGGGCGTCGAGGACCCTGAGAAGTCGGCCACGACCAGCGAGTTCGCGCTCGCCGAAGCGGACCGCCTCAAGGCTCCGCTGGCCTTTATCAGCGCCCTTCCACGCACGCCAGCGATCTACGGCATACCAGCCGCCGACGAGCAGGATGACGAGACGGTGATCGAGACCCAACGCGACCTGCTGGACGCGGCCGTAGACGCCTGGCAACCCAAGTTCCCGGACGTGGAGATCAGGGCCGAACTCGTCCGGGACAGACCTGCACACGCGCTTGTCCAGGCATCGAGGAGGGCGCAGCTTGTCGTCGTCGGTGCCCGCGGTTCCGGCGGTTTCGCCGGTCTCCGGCTCGGCTCGGTCAGCCAGCAGGTGCTGCATCACGCCACGAGCCCGGTCGCGATCGTGCACCACGGTGTCGAAGACCACAAATCGAGGTGAGGACTATGAAGATCCTGGTCACGGAGCAGCTGCCCGGCGGCGCTACGGACGTCGCCTGCCGCTTGAGCGCGGTCGGTCATGAGATCACGTACTGCCACGCGCTTGGCCAGTCCAGTGCCCAGTGTGTGGGTACGTCGACCGGTGGCCGGTGCCCGCTCGCCGATCCCGACGTTGCCGTCGCCGTGGACGTCCGGACCCACGAAGGTCCCCTCACGGTCCGGGAGTTCCTTGGTGCAATGTGCGCTGTGCGGAACGGCACACCTCTGGTCGTCTGCGGGCCGGTGTCCGACCGGCGGCTCGCCCCGTGGAGCGACGCCGACATAACCTGTGACCCCGAGCAGGTTGTGGACGCATGCACGGCGGCGGCCTCCGCGGTTGGCGCGACCGCGCATCGCGCCGTCGTCACCGCCGCGGCCCGAGTGGCGCAGCAGATGACGGGCCACCGAGAGCTGGCCGTGAGCCTGCGGGAACGACGGGGAACGATCGACGTCGAGATCACCACCGATCGCCGCGTTCAGCCTCAGGTGTGCCAGGCGATCCGCACCGTGGTCCGCGGCACCCTTTCCCGCTACACGCCCAACTGGTCGTACGCGGACGTCAGGTTCCGAACGCCGCTTTACGTCTAGTAGTAGAAATTTCGTCCGATCTGTCGGTTTCACCAGACCAGTCCTAAAGCGGCGCTCCCGTCCGTAAAGCGAGCAAGGGGGAACATTATGGGTCGGTGGGAGCATGTCTTGCCGAGGCTGGTAAGTGTCGGTGCTGCCGGTCCGGCCGCTGATCAAGCCGGGAAGGGAAGGTGTCGCGATGGGCCGCTATATAGAAGCGTTCCGCCGAAGTGTCACGGATCCGGATGGGTTCTGGGGCGAAGCAGCCAAGGCCATCGACTGGTATCGGCAGCCTTCGGTCGTTCTCGACACCTCGAAGGTCCCGTTCTACCGCTGGTTCACGGATGGGGTCCTCAACACCTGCTTCAAATGCGCTCGACCGGCACGTGGCCGCCGGCCGGGCGGACCAGGCCGCCCTGATCTACGACAGTCCGGTGACCGCGACCAAGCGCACCCTCACGTACCGCCAACTGCTGGATGAGGTGGCCCGATTCGCGGGTCTGCTGCGCAGCTTGGGCGTCGCGACCGGCGACCGGGTCGTCATCTACATGCCGATGGTCCCCGAGGCCGTCGTGGCGATGTTGGCCTGTGCCCGGATTGGTGCCGTGCACTCCGTGGTGTTCGGTGGATTCGCCGCCAACGAGCTAGCGCTGCGCATCGACGACGCCGCCCCGAAAGTGATCGTGTCCGCCTCCTGCGGGATTGAGATCGCCCGCGTTGTGGAGTACAAGCCGATCCTCGATCGGGCGATCGAGTTGTCCGCGCACAAGCCGCAGGCCTGCGTAATCCTGCAACGCCCGCAGGCGACGGCCAACCTGGTCTCGGGCCGTGACCTGGACTGGGCGGAGACCGTCGGCACCGCCCAGCCCGCTGACTGCGTGCCGGTGGGCGCGACCGACCCCCTTTACATCCTGTACACGTCAGGCACTACCGCGAAGCCCAAAGGCGTCGTCCGGGACAACGGCGGGCATGCCGTGGCGCTGCGCTGGAGTATGGAATTCATCTACGACACCCAACCCGGTGAGGTGTACTGGGCGGCCTCGGACATCGGCTGGGTGGTCGGACACTCCTACATCGTCTACGCCCCGCTGCTCACCGGCTGTACGACAGTTCTGTACGAGGGCAAGCCGGTGGGCACCCCAGACGCCGGGACCTTCTGGCGGGTGATCTCCGAGCATGGCGTGAAGACGCTGTTCACCGCGCCTACCGCATTCCGGGCGATTCGCCGAGAGGATCCGGCCGGTGTTGGGGTACGGGGAGCACGACCTCTCGGGCTTTCGATACCTGTTCCTGGCCGTGAGCGGCTCGACCCCGAGACCTACCAGTGGGCGCGCGACCACCTCGCCATCCCGGTCATCGACCATTGGTGGCAGACGGAAACGGGCTGGCCGATCGTCGCGAACCTCGCCGGCCTTGAGCTGGTGCCGACCAAGCCCGGATCGGCCACGTTTCCGGTACCCGGCTATGACGTGCGGGTGGTCGACCCAACCGGCGCTGAGGTGCCGCCCGGCGTAGACGGGGAGATCGTGATCCGGCTGCCACTGCCACCGGGATGCCTGCCTACGCTGTGGGGCGACGACCGGCGTTACGTCTCCTCGTACCTGTCGCGGTATCCCGGCTGCTACGTCACGGGTGACGGTGGGCGGCGGGATGCCGACGGCTACCTGCACGTCATGGGCCGCGTCGACGACGTGATCAACGTGGCCGGTCACCGGCTGTCCACCGGAGCTTTGGAGCAGGCGCTGGCCGGCCATCCCGCGGTCGCCGAGTGTGCGGTAATAGGCGTTGTCGACGAACTAAAGGGACAGGTACCGCGCGGTTTCGTGGTTCTGAAGGTCGGCAGCGAGGTCGACGAGGCCAGGCTCCAGGCGGAGCTGGTTCAGCTGGTCCGCGAGCAGATCGGCCCCGTGGCAGCCTTCCGCGACGTCAACGTCGTGGCGGCACTGCCCAAGACCAGGTCGGGCAAGATACTTCGCAAGACCATGCGCGGTATCGCCGCGGGCCACGACGAACCGGTCCCGTCCACCATCGAAGACGTCGCCACACTGGACGCGCTGCGTCCGCTGCTACGGCAGGCCGACTGACAACGGACGGTTTGGCAACACTGGCCTGAGGGGATTCGCCGGTCGTGGCAGGGCGGCTTTCGGGGATCACAGCTTGTTCGGGACTTTCGGCCCGACCGCACAGCGACTGACGGCCGTTAGCCTGGTGACCATGAGCGACCACGCAGGGGACATCCGGGTCTTCCTTCTTGACGACCACGAAGTTGTACGGCGTGGCATCGGTGATCTGCTCGATGCTGAGCCGGACCTGCAAGTTGTCGGCGAGGCTGCGACCGCCCGTGAGGCGCTCGCTCGCATCCCGGCGCTGCGTCCGCACGTCGCGGTGCTGGATGTCCGCCTCCCCGACGGAGACGGCGTAACTGTCTGCCGCGAGATCAGATCCCAGATGCCGCAGGTCGCGTGCCTGATGCTCACCTCTTTCGCCGACGACGAGGCACTCTTCGACTCGATCATGGCCGGCGCCGCCGGGTATGTGCTCAAGCAGGTTCGCGGAACCGATCTGGTCAACGCAATCCGAACGGTCGCAAGTGGCGGCTCGATGCTCGATCCGAAGGCGGCCAGCCAGGTCATGGCGCGGCTGCGCGCCGGCGCGCAACGCCCCGATCCGCTGTCTGGTCTCAGTGATCAGGAGCGCCGCATCCTCGACCTCATCGGCGAAGGTTTGACCAACCGTCAGATCGGCGAGCGGCTCTACCTGGCTGAGAAGACCGTGAAGAACTACGTCTCAAGTCTGCTTGCGAAGCTCGGTATGGAACGCCGCGTCCAGGCGGCCGTGTACGCGACCCAGCTCAAGCAGGACGACGCCGATCACCGCTAGCGTGCCGCCCCCGAGGAGCCGGTCGCACGATCAAACGAACAGCCGGTCGGACCCTGGAGGACGGGACCTTCGGCACTGTGTGCCACACCACATCCGGCGGACGCTGGACGGCGTGAATCTCGAAACCCTTTCCCGCGACGAGTCGCTTGCCCTACTCGCAAGTGCGCCCGTCGGTCGAGTCGTCTTTACCATCCGAGCGCTGCCGGCAATCCAGCCTGTCAACTTCATCTACGACGACGGCCACGTAGTCTTCCGTACCGGCCCTGGAACGAAGCTGGCATCCGTACTCCGGGACGGGGTGGTGGCCTTCGAAGCAGACGAGATCGATCCGGTCGCGAGGACGGGATGGAGTGTGACCGTAATCGGTCATGTGCACGAGATCACCGACCCGTTCGAGCGCGAGCGGCTTATGGCGGCACTGACACCGTGGGCGCCAGGAGACCGAGACAACCTCCTCCGGGTTGCAGCCGAGGTGGTAACGGGTCGTCGCATCACCGCGAACGAGCACACTGTCAGCGCAGTGCCGGAGGTCACCGAAGCGATCTAGGCCGGCGGACTAGGCGCACGGCACGCGCCACTCGAGGAGGGTTCCCCGCTCAGCGCCTGGGCGGACAGTCAGGTGGCCGCCGAGCGCCTCTGCGCGCTGCGCAAGGTTGCGCAAACCGCGCCGGTTGACCGTCCCCGGCAGCCCAACCCCGTTATCCGAGATCCGCAAGGTCACCTCAGCGCCGGCGACGAGGCTGACCTCGACCCGGCTAGGGGACGCGTGTCGAGCGGCGTTCGAGAGGCCTTCCCTGAGTACGGCGATCACGTTCTCGGCGGTCTGCCCGCTCACGGTTGTATCGATCGGACCCTCGAGCCGCAGGGCCGGTGCGAAGCCCAAAACCTCGGTCGCGCTCTCTACCTCGTTCAGGATTCGCGCGCGCAGGCTCTGCTTCTCCAGCTCCTGGTCCCGCTGCTGCAACGAGAAGATTGTGGTCCGGATCAGCTTGATGGTTTCGTCGATGTCATCGACGGCACGGCCAACGCGCTCTGCCGCAGACGGGTTGTCGATCAGGCGGCTGGCACCCTCGAGCGTCATGCCGGTCGCGAACAGCCGCTGGATCGCCAGATCGTGCAGGTCCTTGGCGATCCGGTCGCGATCCTGGAAGACGGTGAGCTGCTCGGCGTCCTTCCTGCTTACCGCAAGCTCGAGCGCGATCGCCGCCTGGCCGGCAAATGCAGACAGCGTCTCGGCGATGGAGGGGGCAAACGGGACGCTACCGGCTCGCCGGGCAACGAGGAGAACACCGCGCGGGTGGCCCTCTTCGCCCAGCGGCATCGCGAGCACCGGCCCGAAGACACCATCCGAGTCGAACGCAAGTCTGCCCCGCTCGTCGGCCCGCGCGTCGGGCGTGACGAGCGGCTTGGCGGATCGAAAGGTTTCACTCGCGAAACCTCCCTCCAGGGGAAGCGCGGTCCCCTCCACCTGATCCGCATGCAGTCCCACCGCGGCCTCGACGACCAGGCGACTGGTGCCCGCGACTGGAACGGCAATTGCGGCCAAGTCGGCGTCCGCGACGTTCATGGCTTCGGCGGCGAACAGCGGAATGACTTCCTTGGTCTCCGCGCCCGAGAGAAGTCGCTGCGAGATCTCCGAGCTGGCCTTCAGCCAGTGTTCCCGCCGGCGGACCTCGCCGTAGAGCCGCGCGTTTTCGATCGCGATCCCCGCAGCGGTGGCGAGCGTCATGAGCAGCTGCTCGTCCTCGTCGTCGAAGTCGGCGCCACCGCGCTTCTCGGTCAGGTAGAGGTTGCCGAAGACCGTGTCCCTGACTCGAACCGGCACGCCGATGAACGTCTTCATCGGCGGATGGTTCGGTGGAAAGCCGAACGATGCGGGATGCTTGCTGATGTCATGAAGACGAAGCGGTCGAGGATCACGGATCAGCTCACCGAGGATGCCGCGGCCCTTTGGATAAGGGCCGATGCGCTCGATCTGCTCCGGTGTGACTCCAACCGTGAGGAACCGAACGATCTCCCCGCCCTCACCTAGGACGCCCATTGCGGCGTAGGTCGCATCAACCAATATCGCGGCCGTATCGACGATCCGTTGGAGCACCAGCTCCAGCTCGAGGCCCCGACCGACCGCGAGCACGGCGTCGAGCAGGCTCTGTACGCGATCACGGGTCGCACGGATCGCCGTGATCCGGGCCTGTAGCTCTTCCAGAAGATCATCAAGCCGGAGATTTGGAAGCGTTGACCGACGGTCGCCGTCGCCCCCGACGTCAGGATCCACGCTCCACCTCCGGACCCGCTGTCTGACCGGGGTTGCCCATCTGGTCCAGGTCCGAGGACACGGTACCTGCCCCCCAAGGCATGTAAACGAAGCCCACCATCTGCGCGTATGCCGTGCCCCACTGCTGTGTTGCAGCCCCGCGACGGGGATGGCGTGCCGCGGTCGTCCTTTCCGGCGGCCGATACCGCCAACGCGCCGACAGCACCCCGCGAACATGCCGATCGCCACCTTGATCACCAGGAGGGTGTCGGTGAGGCTCCATCACCCCGCTTCGGCTGTGTTCCCACCACGCCCAGACGACGACGCCCACGGCGAGGACGACCGCGGACACGGCCTGCAGCGAAGCCAGCGCGCCTGCGTAGCTTTTGCCACACTCAAAGGTGGTGGCCTCAGGCGCGGCGGGCACGCGCGCGACGCTTGCCTTCGTGCATTGCTTGGACGCGGGCAATCGGGATCGCGCGGCCCTCGTCGACCAGCTCGGCCGGCAGCCGTTGCGGTGCTGGCATGTCGTACGCCCACGGATCGCCGTCGCCGATCAGCTTCGGCGCGGTATGAACCGTGAAGTCGCCAGGCAGGATGCGATCGAGGTCGTCCCAGCCGACCGGGAATGACACCGGCACGCCGGCGCGGACTCGTGGGCTGTAGGCCGCAACCACCGAGGCTCCGCCCGAGCGAGTCGAGTCGATGAAGACCTTGCCACCTCGGTCCTCGCGGATGAAGGCGGTCGTGGCCACGGTTGGGTCGAGACGTTCGGCCCGAGCGGCGATTGCGCGGGTGGCGGCAGCTGCTTCCTCCGTCGTCGCCCCGTCGAGGGGTACGAACACGTGCAGCCCCTTCGCCCCGCTCGTCTTCACGGCTCCCGCCAACCCGAGTCCCGCCAGGGCCCGCCGCACGAGGTGCGCCGCGACGGCAGCACGCTTGAATCCATCGCCGGCCGGCGGGTCGATGTCCAGCACGACATGGGTCGGCCTATCCCAGCGGTCGGCGCGGACCAGCGTCGGGTGATATTCGACGGCTCGCTGGTTGGCGAACCACAGCAGGGTGCGCCGGTCGTTGCAGAGCGCGTAGGCGACCTCGCGCCTCGACGACTCCGCCCACACGCTGACGCGAGGCACCCAGGCTGGCGTGTACTTCGACACATTCTTCTGCATGAACGGAGCCTGGCCGCGCAGTACGCGGATCACCGACAGTGGCCGGTCTTCCAAGACGCCGATGAGCTGGCGGTAAACCGCATCGAGATAGTCGACGAGGTCCCGCTTGGTTGCCTCTGCGCCATCGAACAGCGGCTGGTCGAGATTGGTCAGCGACACCCCGTCGCGCTCCTCACCACCGCTCACGGCACCACTGTCCCACGGCCAGCCGACCTGCTAGCAACGCGAGCGCCGTTGCGACCGACCGCATACTCAAAGGAGCTGAGCCCCGGTTTGGCCAGGTTGCCCATGATCTTCTCGTTCTGTCAGCGCGAGCCCATACATAGGACCGAACTGTGCCGCGGAACTCATCGATGTCGGCGGGTCGCCTAGCCTACGGTGATGGCGATCGCAGCGTATGTCTTCGTGTCAACGACGAATCCCGGACCGCGGGCAGCGTGCCAAGCCATTCGCAAAATCACGGGAGTTGCCCGAGCCGACGCGCTCTATGGTGGACCGCCCGTGGTCGCGATCGTGGAAGGCGAAGATCTCGCGGCGCTGGAACCGATCATCGACGCCATCGTCGACCTTCCCATGGTCACCGACACCGAGACTCACGTCGTGCGCGACATTTCGTTCTGGCGATGACGGTCCTCGCGGTGGCCCCGGTCGTTGCCCTTGCCGCCTGGATGTGGCTCGCGCTGTTCCGTGGCGCCTACTGGCGAGCAGACGTACGGCTGCCGAACGGCACGGCTCCGCCGGTCTGGCCGGCGGTGGCGGTGGTGATTCCGGCCCGAGACGAGGCCGCGATCCTGCCGCGGACCCTGCCTACCGTGCTGGCTCAGGAATACGCCGGCCCGCTGCGAGTGATCCTCGTCGACGACGGATCAATGGACGGGACCGCGGGCGCAGCTCATGCGCTGGCCGCTGCAAGTAGCCGTCCGGTCACGGTCGTCGAGTCCGGCGAGCCATCCGCCGGGTGGACTGGCAAGGTATGGGCACTCCACGCCGGCCTCCGGGAGGCCGGCGAGACGGACTTCCTGCTGTTCACAGATGCGGACATCGCCCATGCCACCGACTCAGTGACGTCGCTCGTTCGGGCCGCCGACGACCGCGATCTTGTTTCTCAGATGGCGCGGCTGCGCAGCGAGACGGCGTGGGAGCGGCTCATCGTCCCGGCGTTCGTCTATTTCTTCGCGCTGCTCTATCCCTTCCGCTGGGCCAACCGGCCGTCGGGCCGAACCGCGGCGGCTGCCGGCGGCTGCGTGCTCGTGCGCCGGGAGATCCTGGAACGCGCCGGAGGGTTCGGCGCTATCCGCGGGGCGGTTATCGACGATGTCGCACTCGCCAAGCTGGTCAAGCGGGCCGGCGGGCGGATCTTCCTCGGCCTCGGCGACCGGGTCGAGTCGGTCCGCCCGTACCGAGGTCTGGCAGCACTATGGACAATGGTCCGTCGCAGTGCATATGCACAGCTACGTCACTCGGTTGTGTTGCTTGTCGGGACGGTGCTGGGACTGGCTGTGCTTTTCCTGGCTCCGCCGGTGTCCGCCGTCACCGGGCTGCTCTCCGGGAGCGTCGTCATCTCAACACTCGGCGGCGCCGGGTGGTTGCTGATGGCTGGCTTGTACGTTCCGATGCTGCGCTACTACGACCAGTCCGCAGGGATCGCTCTCGTACTTCCGGTGGTCGCAGTGCTCTACCTTGCGATGACCGTTGACTCAGCTCTGGCCCATTACCGTGGCGCTGGAGCCGCGTGGAAGGGCCGCACATATCCGGCCCCGAGGCCCGCGGTCCGCTCTCCGCGAACGAAGAACCGCGCCGGCCCCGACCGCCACTAGCGTCAAAGGGTGAAACTTCTCGTCCTTGGTGGAACGCACTTCGTCGGACGGGCAGTGGTCGAAGCCGCTCTCGCGCGCGGTGACTCGGTGACCACGGTGACCCGCGGCGTGAGCGGCCCGCCTGCCGCCGGCGCCGCCCCCGTCTACGCGGACCGGACACACGAGTCTGCGCTAGCGGGCGCGCTCGGCGGCGGTGAGTGGGATGCCGTGATCGACACCTGGTCGGGAGCGCCTCGGGTCGTCGGTGACTCAGCGAAGCTGCTCACCGGCCGGGTGGCGCACTACGGCCTCGTGTCGACCCGGTCCGTCTACCGCTGGCCGATCCCACCGGGACTGGACGAGACCGCACCGGTGGTCGAGGGCGATGCCGACGGCGAGTCGTCCGACGACTACGCCACGGCGAAGCGAGGCGCCGAGCTCGCCGTACTGCGGTACTTCGACGGACCCGCGCTGCTAGCTCGAGCTGGGTTGATCCTCGGTCCATATGAGGACATCGGGAGGCTGCCGTGGTGGCTGCGGCGCCTGGAGCGGGGTGGCCCCGTTCTGGCGCCTGGCCCCCCGGACCGACCTCTGCAATACATCGACGCCCGCGACCTCGCCGCTTGGATGCTCGCTTCCGCGGACCGTGGGCTGGAGGGCGCCTTTAACGTGGTGAGCAGGCCAGGCCACGCGACGATGGCGACCCTTCTCGCGGCCGCCTGTGCCGCCACTGGTGGCCGGGCCGAGCTGGCCTGGGTGGCGCCCGAGATGATCGAGTCTGCTGGGGTAGCCGCCTGGACCGAGCTGCCGATCTGGGCACCGCCGACCGGCGAGCTGGCCGGTCTCCATGACGGCGACGTCACTGCCGCCGACCGCGAGGGCTTGACCTGCCGCCCGGTGGAGCAGACTGTCGCCGACACCTGGCGGTGGCTCCTCGATGAGGGCGAACCCGAGCCCAGGCCCGACCGGCCACCGGTTGGCCTCGACACCGACCGCGAGAACGCCATCCTCGCGGCGATCCCACGAGCTTGAACGATTCCCCGCCGAAGCAGAATCGGGTCACACCACTGGGCGACATCGTCGCCACACCGCTGCGCGGTGCGTGGACGGGCAATCGCGGCTGCCTGCACGTCGGCACCGACATTGTCCGGTTTCACCGCGGTAACCTGTGGATCACATGCGCGCTTGAATACAAGGACTGGCGGGCGGAGCAATGGTCGCGACGCCGGCTCACCTGGCTGTTCTTCCACGACGAGGCACTTGCGCTTGCCGCAGGTCACCGACCATGTGCGCTGTGCCGTCGCCCGGCATACAACGCCTATCGGCAGGCTTGGGCGGCGGGCAACCGTACGCCAGTCCCTCTTGCCATGGAGATCGACCGGCGGCTGCACGCCGAGCGCCTGGTCCCCCGGACCCGCCGCCGGCAACTGCACGAGCGAAGCTGGCAATCGGTACCAACCGGCGCATTCGTGTTGTTGAACGGCCGCGCGGTACTCGTACTTGACCATGCTCTTGCCCCCTGGACAACGGAGGGCTACCTGGCCGCCGAGCCGCGTCCGACAGTCGGAACCGTCGATATGATCACGCCTCCGTCGACTGCTGGCGCCCTCGCGGCCGGCTACTCCCCGCAGATCGACGAGTCTGCCGTTCGCCAGGAGGGGTAGGTGTGTCCGGCCAGACGAAGCCGGCCCACGGGTCGTAGTCGACCTCGAGCGGCTCCTGGGGCGGCCGTTCGGGCCCGGGGACATGCTGCAAATTCACGCGGATGCGATACCAAACGGAGCTGCGCCCGCGCATGCCGTCCACCAGGACGTCGGCCGGCCGCAAGTAGCCGACAACCGACGGATGCCGCGCCTTCCAGCGCTCTAGGCCCTCCAGTGCCTCGCCCTTCGTCTTGGCCCGAGCGATCTCGATGAGCGGCCTGGTCGGCTGGCGGCGCCCGCTCCCCTTCGGCGGCTTCTCGGCCGGCCCAAGCCGCTTGGCGAGGTCGAGCAGGGCGTCAAGCGAGCCGGATGACTCGTCGATGCCTTGCCAGGGATCGCCGATCTCGGCGTAGCGGTCGAGGACGGTTGCGAACGTGAACGCCTCGGGACGGCAGCGGGGCACCTCGTCCCAGGCCAGTGGGGTCGAGACACGAGCGTCTGGGGTCGGGCGAACCGAATACGCCGACGCGACCGTGCGGTCCTTCGCGTTCTGGTTGAAGTCCACGAAGACCCCCTGCCGCTCCTCCTTCCACCACTTGCTGGTCGCGATGTCAGGAGCTCGGTTCTCCACCTCGCGCGCGACCGCCTCCGCCGCCGTCCGTACATCACGGAAAGGCCAGTGCGGCTCGATGCGCGTATAGATATGGAACCCGCGCGAGCCGGAGGTCTTGGGCCAGGCGGTCAGGTCGTGCTCCTCGAGCACCTCCTTGGCGACCAGCGCGACGTCGAGAATCTGTGCCCACGCGATGCCCGGCACCGGATCGAGATCGATTCGCAGCTCGTCTGGCCGGTCGAGGTCTTCGGCTTGCACGGGATGCGGGTTGAGGTCGATGCACCCGAGGTTGATCACCCAAGCGAGGGCGGCCGGATCGCGCACAACGACCTCATCCGCCGACCGGCCCGACGCGTAGTGCAGTTCGGCCACCTCGATCCAGTCCGGCCGGTTGGCCGGCGCCCGCTTCTGGAAGAAGGCCTCCTCGTCCAGGCCCCTAACGAAGCGCTTGAGAATCATCGGCCGGCCCGCAACGCCGCGGAGAGCGCCATCGGCGACGGCGAGGTAGTAGCGGACAAGGTCGAGCTTCGTGTAGCCACCGATCGGGAAGATCAGCTTGTCGGGATTGGTGACCGTCACGTCCCGCCCGGCGACCTCCAGCATGTGCGCCTTCGACTTCGCCACCCGCCCACCATAAATCGCCGCGCGCAAAGCTTGATCGCCACACCCCAAACCCCTGATCGCCGCGCGCCACCACCTGATCGCCGCGCCAGCCCCCGACAGCCGCGCGCCACCCCCTCATCGCCGCGCCAGCCCCCGACAGCCGCGCGCCACCCCCTCATCGCCGCGCCAGCCCCC
>JBKOZJ010000190.1:0-13932 GCA_046725875.1 Actinomycetota bacterium | reverse complement strand
CAGATGTGTATAAGAGACAGATCCTCGACCGGGCGGCTGGCGCGCTGTCACGCCTGCCCGTCCCCGCCGCCTGGCGGTCGGGCCTAGCCCGCTCGACCGAGGCCGGCCGTGCACAGAGGTACGTCGCCGCCGGCGCCGGGCTCGTTGTGGCGGCCCTGGCCGCGGGCGGGGCGGTGGGTTCGGGATGGTTCCGGCCCATACCCGGCGCGCTCGTCGGGCTGTGTCTCGGAGGCATGACCGCGGTCATGCTGCTGGTCAGCCGGCACCGCGCGCTCGACGGCCTGCCGTCGGCGGAACGCATCATTCCGTCAAGCTGACGGTCCAGGATCTTCGTTCTGACGCCGATTTTCGCCGCGACGGTCCAACGTTGTTCCGCGGAGGCAGGGCTAGACCCTGCGGATCGCGTCCTGGCGGGTAGGCAAGCACGACGACCGCCGAGCGGGCGAGGAGGACGACGCCAACCACGACTACAGCGATTGAGGTCAGCCGGGGCAGTGCACGAGCGATGCCGGGGACGCGGAGTGACCTGCCGCGGCGGGCGGCCGTGTCCCGCAGCCGCACGAGGGCGAACCCGATCCCGGCCAGGATGACCGCCATACCTAGGCCGTAGGCAACGACCAGCAGCACACCGAACCACGGCCGGCCGATCGCGATCCCGCCGAGCAGGACGACGACGGCCGACGGGCTGGGTGCCAGCCCGCCCGCTATGCCCATGCCGACGACGCTCCGAAGACGCGGCCCAGGACGCCGCGGGTGTTCGTGGTCCAGCCAGAACTTGTGACCGGGCTCGTTCCCATGACCGTGCGTGTGCTCGTGGCCCTCGTCGCCATGCGCACGCCCATGCACTGGCCAGGCCCGGCGGACCAGCCCGACGCCGACCGCGACGACAAGCAGGCCGCTCGCAATCCCCAGCCATGGATAGACGCGCGAGGGGGCCAATGCGGCCGTCGCGGACAGCACCACGCCCAATATCAGGACGCCAGCGGTATGGGTCGCGGTCACAGTGAGCCCGACGAGGACGGCAAGCCGTCCGCTGCCTCGCTCCGCGACAAGGTAAGCCGCCATCATCGTCTTGCCGTGACCCGGTGCGACCGCGTGGGCAGCACCGAGTCCCACCGACGCGAGGAGGGCCGCGATAACAAACGCGACCGTCAGATCCCGATGCGTAACGAACCCGGTGAACGTGCGAGAAAGCTTGTCGATCGACCACGGCGAGCTTCCCACTGGGGCTTCGCGGTCGCTGCCGGACGACGTGGCGGTGTCGCCATTGCCTCCCGGCGCCGCCGAACCCCCGAGACGCGGACCACCGGGGCGCACGACGAGGTCCGCCTCACGCACGTCAGGCGGGTTGCGCAGCACCTCCATCGGGAAGGCGGTCAGCCGGTGGGTCGGCGACCTGCTGCCAACACTAGACCGCACCAGGGTCGTGCCGTCGCCGACCGCGGTGACCTCTCGAATGCCGATCGTGTCGAAGTAGGCGTCGTTGGAAAAGGTCAGCTCGGTCTCGGCGCTGATTTCGAGGTCCGCGACGAACGCGCAGGTGAGGCGGAAGGTGGACAGGCCGCCGCTACCGTCAAGGAAGACCACCTCCGAGCCGGCCACCCGGACCGTCGGGCGCCTGCCAGCCGGCAGCGCAAGCCGCATCAACCCGGCGTCGTAGTCGCATTCCTCGCGGGCCATCCGTTCGGCCTGGCTCGGATCTGGGTGACAGCCGGCGCTCCCGAACTGCTGCTCGCATAGCGAGAATGCGGGCAACTCGGCGACGTCGAGCACATAGTCGATTTGGATCTGCTCGGGCTGGATCCGGAGGTTGACCGACTGGTTGATCGTCTCGTTGCCAACCGGATGCCGCGGCACATCGGCAGCGGCGGTGGCCGCTCCGGCGTACCCGACAAGACCGGTCGCCGCCGTGCCGAGCAACACAGCGAGTCGGACGGCCCAAGGTCCCATACACACTCCCCGGCGGCGGATGTCGCGGGCCCATCCTGCCGTGCCTCAGCCGCTCCAGCCGGGATTTCGTCCACAGGCGATCCGGTCGCCATGATCTGATCGAACTGTCGCCGCGCTTCTCGGGCTCGATCCGCCACGATGCGCCGGACCTAGCTCCACGTGTACGTAGTCCCTTTGGGTTGGCCCGGTTCCACGGGCGCCTGGCCGCGCGGGGCCGGTCATCGGCAGATGATCACCTTCACTGATCGAATATGTGTCACCTTGACCGCCGGCAACCTAGGTGACCGCACGACCAGCCAGGTAGGTGACGCGTGATCCAGTTACTGGATCACCGACCCGCGACCAGACGGCTATCCGACCGACGATGGTCTGCGTCCACGGCCCATTGAGGCCCAGGCCCGCCGCCGGCCACGGGACGAGCTCGCGCACGGCGTCCCCCTGATCAACCGACCGTGATCTTGATTGAGGATGAATACGCCGTGGCGTTCAGCGACGTGCCCGGAACCTTGATCCGATAGGTAAGGGTGGTTGAGGTGGACGGCATCAGCACGGAGAAGGAGTAGCTGCCATCGGACTTCACGGTGGTCGTGGCCATGCGAACCCAGGTGCCGTTGGCCAGCTTCTGCCGCTCCACCGTGGTGCCCGACCGGATCGGCGAGACCTTCCCGCTGATCCTGATTGTCTGACCCCTCGCCGGCGTGGTGTCACTAGCTGCGGCGGTGACCTTCCACTTGACCAATGTGGTCTTCTCGCTGCTCGTCGCCGAGTAGAAGGTCCAGTTCGACGGTGCATAGAGGCGGAAGACGCTGTTGGTCGACGGCGTGTAACTGAACGAGACACTGCCCGTCGATGATGTCCAGGCAGTGGCAACGTTGCTCCATGTCGAGCCGGTAGTGCTGCGCCGCTGCAGCACCACCTTCTGGCTCGCCAGGACGGTCCCGGACATATCCCTGACGGTCCCGGTGACCGTCAGCTTGGTTCCGTAGGTAATGCTGCTCGGCAAGCTCCCGATGGAGACCGACCGCGACTTCTTTGCGATGCTGACGGCATAGTCGCGCAGCGGCGTCCACTGGCGGGCGTCCTCGTAGCCGACCGCCCAGAAGGCGATGCCGGCGAGATAGTACTCCCCGACGAGCGTCATCTTCGCCTTCGTCGAATCGACGTCGTTGTACCAAACGACGTGCGTCCTGGCGAGATCGTCCAGGTAGGTGAAGTACGGCGCGGCATCCGTGGCCGACCAGAGCCGGGCGGCCTCCTCATTGACGCGCAGTGCATCGGCCTGCCGGTAACTCAAGGTCTTAACGCTCGTGCCAGACGCCCTGGTCTCGCATGTGGAGTCCGCACAGACCCAGTCGCGGCCGTACAGTGGCGCGCCGACTTGGATGCGACCGGCCGGGATCTCGGTGACCGCGTACGCAAGGACTTTCTCGACCCACCACAGCGGTGCGATCGCGCCTGGAGTGCTGACGTGGTAGTCGTAGGTCATGATGCGGACCCGGTCCGCAACCGCGCCGATCCCCTTGTAGTCGAAGACGGCCCAGCTCGCCGTGGTCGAGCTCGTCCGCGCTCCGACGGTTACGGCCAGCATCTTCCCGTATGTGTCGAGCGCGCTTGCGAGCTCCCTAACGAAGGTGACGAAGCCGGTCCGTACGGCGGTCTTCACGGCCGGGTCGCTCGTGCCCCAGTTCATTCGCTCGTAGTCGAGGTCGATGCCGTCGTAGCCGTTCGTGGTAACGAGGTTGACCAGCGTGGTCACGTGGGCGCTGCGCTGACTTGCGTCGCCGAGCAGGGCGGCCATCTGTGGTGCGTTGAGGGTCTCGGTAACCGTCGGCAGGACTTTGATGCCCTGGTCCCGCAGCGCATCGCGGACGGCAGGGTCTCCGGCGCCGGGGTGGTTGGTGATCGTGCTCGCGCCAGTCGCCTCGTACCAGAACGGAGATGCGTCGCTCCACAGGTCGGCGTTCGAGGTGGCGGTGGCGAGCGAGCTGTCCATGCTCCAGTACGGCAACCAGCCGGCGACGATCCTGCGCGGAGCGGGCGTGGCCGACGCAGATGTTAAGACAACAGCTCCGGTGAGACTGGCGAGAGCGACTCCGATGATTCCGATCAGGGCTAAGCGCGTACGTGACACGGCGGCGGCTTCCTCCAGGGCGCGCGGCGAATGTTGGGCCGCTACCCTACCCCGACCGAGCGCGGCCGGGGAGTCGCCCGCGGCGTGTCACCCCGTGGTGCTATCCGGGCCGTCGTTGCGCCGACCGGCCCAGGTCCATGCGTACGCCGTGTCTTCGCAGGCCAGCGCCGCGTCGCCCAGCTCGAGCGGGCGGAATGTGTCAACCATGACCGCCCACTCGTCGGTCGCCTCCTTGCCGATCGACGCCTCCACCGATCCTGGCTGCGGGCCGTGCGTGAAGCCGTTCGGATGAAGCGAGATGGACCCGAGCTCGATACCTGCGCCTTTGCGTGACATGAAATCGCCGCCCACATAGAAGATGACCTCGTCGGAGTCGACGTTCGCATGGTTATACGGAGCCGGAATCGACAGCGGGTGGTAATCGAACTTCCGCGGAACGAACGAGCAGATGACGAAGTTCGGGCCGGCGAAAGTCTGATGCACCGGCGGCGGCTGGTGGACTCGCCCGGTAATCGGCTCGAAGTCCTCGATGTTGAAGGCGTACGGGTAGAGGCAGCCATCCCAACCGACCACGTCGAACGGGTGGCGTGCGTAAACGAAGCGCGTGCCGCCGCTTCGATGGCGTACGAAAACCTCGACGTCCTCGCCCGGCACGACCAGCGGCTCGGTCGGCCCACGCAGGTCACGTTCGCAGTAGGGCGAGAACTCGTTGAACTGACCGCGTCTGGTGAGATAGCGGCCCGGCGGCGCGATATGTCCGGTCGCCTCCACGACGAAGAGCCGGAGCGGTCCGCCATCCGCCGATTCGTCCGGAATCCACCTGTGCGTCGTCGAGGTCGGCAGCACCACGTAGTCACCCTTGGCTACCGTGAGCGCGCCAAAGACCGTCTCGACCGTCGCTCGGCCGGACTCCACATAAACACACTCGTCCCCGATCGCATTTCGATAGAGGGCCGACGGTGAGTCGACCCCCGCGTACGAAACCCGGACATCTCCATTGGCGAGCAACAGCTGCCGCCCGTTCACGGCGTCAGCCCCGCCGGTGTCGAGCTTGTGGGTCGTAAAGTGTCTCGGCTTGAGCGGATGGTTCGGCGTCGAGGTGTCGGCCGGCATCGTCCACTCCTCAACGTCGACGATCGCCGTCGGCAGACCCTCGTGATAGAGGAGCGCGGACTCGCTGGAGAACCCCTCGATCCCCATCAGCTCCTCTGCATAGAGCCCGCCGTCTGGCCTACGGAACTGCGTGTGTCGCTTGTGCGGGATCTGCCCCACCGCCCGGTAGTACGGCATGGTTCGATGCCTTCCTGGCCCCGTTCGACCGTCTAGCAGGTGTGTCCGATTATCGGACAGCATTGTCCTATAGAAGAACATTGCGGTAAGGTCACGGACATGTCAACCGGAGCAGTGAGCCCGCTTTTGGCTGCCCTAGTTGATGATGCATCGCTTTTCCCCCCGGGCAACATGCCGATGTCAACCGCGGTCAAAGAGCATCGCCATCATCGCACCGGAGACTACGCGGATCTGGTCGGCCGGTTTCTATGCCCGGCCTCGCGGCTCGACGAGCTGCAGGCTGAGCTCGTGGACGATGACCGCTTCGCGGTCAGCCTGATCCTTGATACCGGTCTGGAGCGACTGCCTGACGCGGTCAGTGCCAGCGCGGACGACTCCCGTCTGAGGCTTACCGCGATCGAGGTCCCCATCGGTGTCGATGGCGACCCCGCTGCCGCAGCACACGAGGCGGTGCGCGCATTTTCCCGACTGACCGATGACATCGCGGCGTTCGTCGAGCTCCCCCGGATTGCCGGTTGGCGAGACGCACTCTCGCTGGTCGCCGCGCGTGGTTACGGAGTCAAGCTTCGCACGGGTGGGCTGGTTGCCGATGCCTTCCCGAGCGAGATCGAGGTGGCCGAGTTCGTCCGGGCAAGCGTGACCGAGGGCGCTCCGTTCAAATGCACCGCCGGGCTGCATCAGGCCGTACGCCACGGCGACCAACACAGCGGCTTCGAGCATCACGGCTTCCTCAACATCCTCCTCGCCACCCACGCGGCGACGGAAGGCGGCTCGGTCGACGATCTCATCGAGATTCTCGCGAGCAAGGAGACAGCAGCGCTGGTCGCCACCACGCTCGGCGTGGACGCGAGCGCAGCCGCCGCCATCCGGAGCAGTTTCACGGGATTCGGCACGTGCAGCGTAGACGAGCCGGTCGACGACCTCGCAGCGCTCGGGCTGATCGAGAGATATGAGCCGCCACCGGTGGTCGCGCAGGATGTCACATGACGCCGTCCCGCGAGACGTCACGTCGAGCGCCTCAGCGGGATAACCCCCTAAGATTCACCCGGCCTTCGCAAGCGGACGCACCCTCGACCTGGATCGGCGTGCCGGAGGGGTCGGACTTTCCACTTTCCAACCTGCCCTACGGCGTCTTCGCCGCGAACTCGCGCGATCGGAACGGACGACCGCGAGTCGGTGTCGCCATCGGGGAGTGCGTCCTTGATGTCGCCGCGCTTGCCGCAAGCGGCGTCCATGTTCCGTACTCCAACGACTTCGCCATGCCGTCCCTCAATCAGTTCATGTCGCGAGGTCGGCCGGCCTGGAGCGCGGTCCGGGAACGCCTGTCGGAGCTGCTCTCCGCTCCGGTGTATCGCGATGCGGTCTCGCCCTATCTGGTGCCACAGTCCGAGGTGACGTTGCACCTGCCGGTCGAGATCGGGGACTACGTCGACTTCTACTCGTCGAGACACCATGCAGAGAACGTCGGACGGTTGTTCCGCCCGGACAGTGAGCCACTGACGCCGAACTGGCGGCACCTGCCGATCGGCTACCACGGGCGGGCCGGCACGGTCGTCGTGTCGGGGACGCCGATCGTCCGGCCGAGTGGCCAGCGACGGGTGGCCCGCAATGCGCAGCCCTCCTTCGGCCCGTCCACTCGCCTCGATATCGAGGCGGAGGTTGGGTTCGTCATCGGTGTGCCGTCGAAGCTGGGCGAGTCGGTGCCCGTAGCCTCCTTCCGGGAGCACGTCTTCGGGGCGGTCCTGGTCAACGACTGGAGCGCACGGGACATCCAGTCATGGGAGTACGTGCCGCTCGGCCCGTTCCTCGGTAAGTCATTCGCGACGTCGATCTCACCGTGGGTCGTGCCACTGGACGCACTTGAGCACGCCCGCGTGACCGCACCCGCGCAGGAGCCGCCGGTGCTGCCCTATCTGGCCGACGACCGCTCCTGGGGGCTTGAGCTGCTACTGGAGGTGGAGTGGAACGACACGGTCGTGTCCCGCCCACCGTTCGCCGAGATGTACTGGACGCCGGCGCAGCAGCTCGCGCACATGACAGTGAACGGCGCCTCGGTCCGAACCGGGGACCTCTATGCCTCCGGAACGGTCTCTGGGCCGGCCCGCGACCAATGCGGCAGCTTCCTCGAGCTCTCCTGGAACGGCGCCGAGCCAGTGATCCTTGCCGACGGCTCGCGGCGATCCTTCCTGGAGGACGGGGATACCGTAACCATCCGGGCCACGGCGTCGGGACCGGCCGATTCCCGGCTTGGCTTCGGCTCCCTGAGCGGGACCGTCCGCCCCTCGGCCACCACCTGAAGTGAGGAATCGGGATGGATGCACCGCCGGCGACACTCGAACCGGCCAAGAGGTCCACATTCGGCCCGGTCGTCCGCTAACGTCGGAGCCTGTCTAGTAGGTGGCAGTCGAGAGGGCGCCAGCTTCCTAGACGACTTGATACCGGATCGAGTGGAGCGCCTGCCGTGGTCTTGATCCTTACCGACGCCGACGTCGCTCGCTCGTGCACGGCGAGCCGGGCGATCGCCGTCACCCGCCGCGCCCTTAGCGCACATGGTGAGGGGCGGCTGAGCGCGCCGGCGCGGGCATACAACGACATCGCGCCCGGCCGGCTCGTCTACACGGCGGGGGCGCTCGAGGGCCTCGTCCATGGCGTCCGCATCTACGATCATGTCGACTCCGAGCAGGTCGTCGCGGTCTGGGACAGCGAGAGCCGTCGGCTCGCTGCGGTCGTATTAGGAGCCGAGCTGGGCCGACGCCGGACGGGAGCGATCGGCGCGGTCGCCATCGACGCGCTTGCCAAGCCGGATGCGAACACTCTTGGAGTGATCGGAACCGGCCACCAGGCATGGGCTCAGGTCTGGGCTGCGACGGCGGTCCGCGACTGGTCGCACATCAAGGTCTACAGCCGCAACCCCTATTGGCGAGAGTGCTTCGCCGCACGCTGCCGGGAGCAGCTGCTCGTCGATGCCGTCGCGGTGGACAGCGCGCGGAGAGCGTTCCGCCACCGTGATGCCGTTATCGTGGCGACGAACAGTTCGACGCCGGTCTTCGACAGCGCATGGCTCGAGCCCGGGATGCACGTGACCAGCGTCGGACCAAAGACGCTGTCCGCGCACGAGATCCCGCTTGACCTGCTCGACCGCGTGCACCTGGTGGTCACGGATTCGCTCGCGCAGGTCCACGGCAACCCGCAGCCCCATGCCCTCAGCACGCGGAGCATGGTGGAGCTTGGCAAGGTGCTCGTTGGCGCTGCCGGCGGCCGGACCGATGACGACCAGGTCACTATGTTCTGTTCGGTGGGGCTCGCCGGAACGGAGGTCATTCTCGCGGCCGACCTTGCCGGACTGCCGACCGTCCTGCCGCCCCGCCTGGCTGTGGAAGCTCCGCCACGGGCGTCCGCGCTCAGCGAGGGAGTGTCCACCACCCCGGACGAGGATGAAGCGTCCCCCAACGGCGCGGGTCCGCGGCTTACCATTCCGGCCCAACCGCAGGTTGCCCCGGACGCCGCGGCGGACAGCATGGACTCGTCGGTGAGCGTCGAGGGTGCGCGGCCGGATATCTTGCCCAGTCAATCCGAGCCGCCGGGAGCCGAGACCACAACCGCGGACGGCATTGGTTCGACCGCGGCGTCGCCAGTCGACGACAAGACAGCCGAGGCGGAGAAAGCAGCGGCGGGACCGGACGAGGCGGCTGGGAGAGCCGGGCCGACGGAAGCGGACAGCGAGACACGCGAGGCGGAAGGCCGGGGCGAGACTCCAGGGAGCGAGCAGGACGAGACCGAACCGCCCGGCGAAGAGACGTTCCCGCCCGCACTGGCCGCGATGATGGGCGAGGACGACGAGTACCACGAGCCGCAGCCGGATGCCGTCGCGGAACAGGGCGCCGCGCTGTCCGATGCGCCTGACCACGAGGCCGCGGCAACGGACGGCGAACCTGGCACCGACGAATCGGCCACTGGTGAGCACGATGAGGTGCCCGGCGGATCCGTCGCAGGCGAGGAAACGAAGACCGGCGCCGCCGAGCCAGTCCGGGCCGACAACGCCGACGCCGAACCCACGGACAGCGGGACCACGCTCGACGAGGCAGGTGCGGCCAAGTCCGCGGATGAGCCGGTCGGCGCGGATTCGCCCGCAGGCGAGTCGCCCGAGGCCGCCGAGTCGGGGCCGTCGCTCACCGCGGACGACGACGCGATCGCCGCCCTCAAGGAGGCGGCGGCTCGGGTTGTCCAGCCCCAGGGGAAGAAAGCACGACCAAGAACCCGGCGCTGAGTGGGCCGCCGCGGAGTTGGCCGCCGCAAAGTTGATCCACGGGCCCGAGCGGCCGCGGAGTTAGATCTAGAGATTGCCGCGGCGTTCCTGCTCGCGCTCGATGGCTTCGAACAGCGCCTTGAAGTTGCCCTTGCCGAAGCCGAGCGAGCCGTGCCGCTCGATCAGCTCGAAGAACACCGTCGGCCGGTCCTGCACGGGCTTAGTGAAGATCTGCAACAGGTAGCCGTCTTCGTCGCGGTCGACGAGGATCTCGTGCTCTTTGAGGACCTCGACCGGCACTCGGACATTCCCGATCCGGCCGCGAAGCTCCGGGTCGTCGTAGTAGGAGTCGGGCGTCGACAGGAACTCCGCCCCGGCGGCGCGCATGGCAGACACGGAGGCGATGATGTCGTTGGTGGCCAGCGCGATGTGCTGTACGCCCGGCCCGCCGTAGAACTCCAGATACTCGTCGATCTGGGATTTGCGCTTACCGGTCGCCGGCTCGTTGAGCGGGAACTTCACCTTGCGGGTCCCGTTGGCGACCACCTTCGACATGAGCGCCGAGTAGTCGGTGGCGATGTCGTCGCCGATGAACTCGGCCATGTTCGTGAAGCCCATGACGCGGTGGTAGAAGTCCACCCACGTGTCCATCATGCCGAGCTCTACGTTTCCGACGACGTGGTCGATGGCCTGGAAGAACCGCCTGGGCTGGACGCCCGACTCGACCAGCGGCATACGGTCGACGATCGGCGGGCGCGCAACGAAGCCGGGCAGGAACGGTCCGCGGTAGCCGGACCGGTCGATCAGCGAGTGCCTGGTCTCGCCATAAGTAGCAACGGCTGCCGTAACCACCTTGCCATGCTCGTCTTCGAGGACGGTTGGCTCGACGAGACCCGTCGCGCCGCGGCCAACCGCGTACGAGTAGGCGGCGTAGACATTGAGAACCTCGAGCGCGATATCCCAGACGCCGTCGCCATGCGCCGCAACGTGCTGGCCGAGCCGGGTGCCGCCGGGCACCTCGCCGCTGAAGACGAATCGCGCGGCCCCGGACTCGAGCACGTATTCCGCGTAGTCGCGGAAGCCCTGCTCCGGGCCCCGATACGCCACGCATGTCATCCCGAACGCGGTCGAATAGTAGTGCGCTGCCTGCTTGGCGTTGCCGACCACGAAGTGGACGAAGTCGACACCCTTGACCGGGAACGGGTCAACCGAGATGTCGTGCGCCACCGCCCCCACGAGCTCGTCGGTGTCAATCCGCTCTCGATCGGCCGGACCCTCGGAAGCGTTCCGCATCGCCCCCGCTCGATTGGCTGCCTCGGTCACTGTGCCTCCCTCGGCGAAGATCCTCGTTCTGCGACACCCTGCCCTCGTCGTACAGTGTGCGCAACCGAACAGGATCGAGATGTACAGGTTGTACGATAGGCCGCGGGATTACATCGGCAGATCGTACACATTGACCAGTCTGGATGCTCTTGCGCCATGGACCGGAGCGAGCTGGATGAGCACACCCTCGATCCGCTCGACGCGCAGCTCATCCTCCTGTTCGCTGCCGAGCCCAGGATCGGCGTGCTCGAGGCGTCCCGCCGGCTCGGGGTGGCGCGCGGGACGGTCCAGGCCCGCCTGGACCGGCTGCAGAACCGCGGTGTGATCGTCGGATTCGGACCGGATCTCGATCCGGCGGCGCTCGGCTATGCCGTGATGGCGTTCGTGACCCTGGAGATCCGGCAGAAGGGCGGCCACGACGCTGTCGCGGACCATCTCGCTACTATTCCAGAGGTGTTGGAGGCGTATACGATCACCGGCGCGGCTGACCTGATCTGCCGCATTGTCGGGCGTTCCAACGCCGACCTCCAGCGAGTGATCGACCGCATTGTGAGCTTCGACGGGATCGTCCGGACGTCGACGGTCATCGCCTTGGCGACGCAGATCCCCTATCGGGTGTTGCCGCTGGTGGGTCAGGTGTCCCAGCCATCGCCCGGCGCAAGGAGTCGGCCGACGCCCCGCGGCGGTTCAGGCGGCCGCGGCGAGCTCGGCTGACTCTGGCGCGCTGCCGCCGGCTCCCGCCCGCTCGACCTGCTCGCGCTGGGTCAGGACGGCCGGCTCAAGCTGGCGAACCTTGGCCTTCGGCTCGCCTCGGGTCGCGGGTCCCCGGCTGGATGGGCGGTGGTCGGCCAGCAGGCTCGCGAGATGCCGCAGTGCCCTGGCTCGGGTCGTACGCACGGTCACCGGCGTGATGGCCAGGGCCAGCGCCACGTCCGCGTCGCTCATCCCCTCCAGGAAACTGAGCGCGACCACCTGGCGCATCCGCAGCGGCAACTTCCCGACCGCGGCCCGAACCACCAGGCGGTCGACGGTAGCGTTCGCCGGGTCAGGCAGGGCAGTCCAGTCAGGAATGTCGGCCGTCAGGCGTTCACGCTGCCGGCGCCGCCAGTGGCTGACACACTCATTCGCGACCGCGCGTCGTAGATAGGCACCTGGCCGCTCGGGAACAGCCGCCCCGCCCGGCCGGAGCAGCCGGACGAACACATCCTGGACCACGTCCTCGGCCTCACACCGCCGGTGCGCATAGGTCTCGGCGAAACGCACCAAACCATCCCGGTATGCCGGGAAGACCTCCACCCACTCCGTCATCGGATCCTCACACCCTCTCGAGCCCCGGGGAGCAGGCGCTCTCCGGAAGTGGAACCGGATTGCGGCTAACCGGTTGTCGTCGATCTGCAGCCAGGCTCGCGGTGGACGCGGCGGCCGACAACGGGGGAAACCCCTCCCCGGGGAGCGGCTCGACGAGACGCACCGGTTTCAATCGGGGATGGAACGAACCAACGCGATGTCGCATCGAAGGGGTGATCCTCAACCGGTCGGCGGCTACGCTCTCCGGCGGGGCCATCCCGGACATCGCCCGGGAGCGCAAGACTGTGAAGCATGGGCCGGCCCAGCTGTACGAATGCGACCAGGAGGGGGCACCGGTGACGCCGACACCGCATGCTCCGGTGGGCGTCGTGCCGCTGGCCACCGGGGACATGGTTGGCGAGGAGCCGACCACCTGGGAGATCGTGCGCCACCTTGCGGACGGCGGATACTCGTCCGTCTATGTCGTGCGCCCGGCGACCGAGCGGACGCGGACCGAGTTCGGCCCGGAGGAGCGGGCGCTCAAGTGCATCCGAGGAACCGAGGCGGAGCTAACCCAGGTTCGGGACGAGGCCGAGAGGATCACCGAGGTGGAAGGCCACGAGAACGTCCTCGGCCTGATCACCAGCTTCCGGTTCACTCTCCCCAACCAACACGGCGAACCAGACAGGGCAGGCGCATCTGACAAGACTGCGGAGGCTCCACAGGAGGGGGAGGCGCCTCGCAGCCCGGCCGCTGCAGGGGAGGCCGGCCAGGTCCGGGCGAGCTTCGTCGGGCTGGTCCTCGAGCTGGCCGCCGAGGATTTGTACGGCTTCGCGCGCCGCACGCGGCCCGACGAACAGGGATGGGCGGGCATCTTCGAACAGGTCGCGGCGGGCCTGGAGCACATTCACAGTCGCCGAGTAGTGCACGGCGACATCAAGCCGAGCAACGTACTGCGGGTCGGGCCGGCCTTCAAGATCGCTGACTTCGGTGTCTCCACGAGGTCCGACCCGGCGATCGCGGCACCCGCCCTGACCGCGCGAACCCTTGCCTACCTCCCGCCAGAGTCGTGCCAGAACGGCGACTTCCAGACCACCGAGCCGGCAGTTCGCCTGCCGGCCGGCGGTCCCAAAGCGGGGGAGCAACCGAGGACGCCCGGCCGCAAAGAGCCCAACGTGCAGAGCATGGCACCGTCGCCAAGTTGGAAACCGGACCAATCCAGCGACGTCTGGGCACTTGCCGTGACCATGCACCGAATGCTTACCGGTCGCCACATCACCGCCGGCGTCACGCCAGAGCAGCAGTACGACCTGGTCTGCCATGCCCGCTACTCCATCGACGACCGCTTGTCACCCGGCTGGCGGCGGCTGTTTACCGACTGCCTCGCCCACCGACCCGAGGACCGATCGATCATCACCGCAGCCGAGTTGCGTCGGAGACTGGCCGAGCTCGCCGTGCCCGAGGACTACGTCGGCGTTCCGTGGATTCCGGGCGCGCCGCGGCTGGTTGCCGTACTCAACCCAGGCCTGCAGCCGGCAGGCGCGGCCGGAGCGGACCGAGAGCAGGAGCCGGGCCGACCCGAGCCGGAGGGCGGGCGGGCGCTCGTCCTCTACCTGACCCGCCCCGGAGGCCGGGTCCAAGGGATCTTCGCGACGCCTGGTGGCGTGCTCCTCGACACCTCGCGGCACCTCCACGAAACCGCCGT
>JBKOZJ010000189.1:0-7797 GCA_046725875.1 Actinomycetota bacterium | reverse complement strand
GACCGGCACGGCATCGTCACGCCGGACGCCGGCCTGATGAACCCCAATCACTACCTGGCCGTCGCGATCGCGCACCTGTTCCGCACCCGAACCGCATGGTCGGCCGACGCCGCGGTCGGAAAGACACTGGTGTCCTCGTCGATGATCGACCGGGTCGCCGCCGACCTCGGTCGGCGGCTGGTGGAGGTGCCCGTTGGCTTCAAGTGGTTCGTGCCCGGGCTGCTCGATGGATCGGTCGGCTTCGGCGGCGAGGAGAGCGCCGGCGCCGCGTTCCTGCGTCGCGACGGCGGCACGTGGACCACCGATAAAGACGGCATGCTGCTATGCCTACTAGCCGCCGAGATCATCGCGATAACCGGGCGGTCGCCGAGCCAGCTGTACTCGGATCTGGTGGCGCGCTTCGGCGACCCGGCATACGCGAGGATCGACGTCCCGGCGACGCGGGAGGAGAAGGCGGTGCTCGGCCGGCTGGCCCCGGGCCAGGTCCGGGCGACCTCGCTGGCCGGCGAACCGATCGCCGCCAAGGAGACAGCGGCGCCCGGCAATGGCGCCCCCATCGGCGGTCTGAAGGTGGTTACGGAGTCCGGCTGGTTCGCGGCCCGCCCGTCCGGCACGGAGGACGTCTACAAGATTTACGCCGAGTCGTTCCGCGGCCCCGTCCATCTTACCCAAATCCAGGACGAGGCTCGCGGCGTCGTGGCCGACGCGCTCTCCTCTGCGCAGAAGGCCCCTAAATAGGCCCAGCCGCCGGCTCCACCTAGACCTGCGCAGATGAGCCGACGATGTGACACTCAGCCGGCTGGCTGCCCCACGGGTTCGAGAACGATGACGGGGAGCTGCCGGCGGGTCCGCTTCTGGTACTCGTCGTAGTCGGGCCAGACGGCGAGCAGCTTCCGCCAGAGTGCGGGCTTCTCCTCGGGGTTGGCGGTGCGCGCACGAGCGCGGAAGCGGTCGCCCCAAATCTGCACCTCGACCTGCGGGTTGGCGGTGAGGTTGACATACCAGTCCGGTGGTGAGTCCGACCCGCCATGCGACGCGACGATCAGGTAGTCCCCGTCGTTCGGCTGGTAAATCAGCGGGGTTGTATACGGGCGCCCGCTGCGCCTGCCGATCGTTGTTAAGAGCAGCACCGGCGCTCCGCGGACCCAGTCGTGCCCTTCCTTACCGTCGGTCGCGATGTACCGCTCGACGTGCTCCCGGCCGTGCAACATCGCCTCTCCTTTCGTGCTGGCCCGGCAATGGACGCACGTGACCAACCGTAGCCGCGCCACTTCTCCCCGGTGGACCGGTTACGACTATTGCAGTCCGGGGAACGAGCGTCAGGCTGTCGGCATGTTGTTGATGGGATGAGCACCGGTTGCCCACAGATGTTGCACGGCATAGGCGCGCCATGGTCGCCACGCGGCGGCCCGACTGGTAAGCGCCGCGGGGCCGGCCGGCAGACCGAGCTTCTTTGCGGCCAGCCGTACCCCCAGGTCGGTTGCGGGGAATGCATCCGGATCGCCGAGCGCGCGCATCGCGACAACTTCGACGGTCCATGTGCCGACGCCGGGCAATGCATGGAGCCGCTCGCGAGCTCGCTCCCGATCGGCATGGGCTCCGAGGTCAAGCCCACCCGTTGCCAGCACCCACACGAGCGCGGCAACCGAACGACGCCTGGACTCCGGAAAGGCGAGCGACGCCGGGTCGAGCACCCTCAGCGCGTCGACTGTCGGGAAGAGGTGCGTGAGCTCGCCGCCGGGATCGTCGATCGGATCGCCATGACGGACAACCAGCCGGCCGGTATGCGTGCGCGCTGCCGCGGTTGACACCTGCTGACCGAGGACAGCCCTGATCGCGAACTCCCCGGCATCGACACTGCGCGGAACTCGACGGCCTGGAGCCCTCCAAACCAGTGGCGCGAGCAGTCGGTCGCGACTGAGCGCCGCGTCGATGACCACCGGGTCCGCGTCCAGGTCGAGCAACCACCGGCAACGCGCAACCGCCGCAGCCTGGTCCCGCTGGTCCTCAAGTAGGAGCTGGCACTGGATGTAATCGGGGCGTGGGCGAAGGCTGACGATCGCGCTTCCATTCGGAAGCCGGAGGGTGCGACGGTACGCGCCGTCCCGCCACTCCTCGACCCCCGGAACGGCCGTGGCGACGAGATGACCGAAGACGTTGTCTGGGAACAACGGCGGCTGGAAGGGCAGCTGCAACCAGACCTCGTGCACAGATGCAGTCTCGCTGAGCCCGCCGACAAGCCCAGCCTGCCGACTAAGGGCCGGGCCCCGCCCCGGTCCCGTTCGCATGACGGGTACCTTCACTCGGTAGGTCCCGAGTGAAGGTACCCCTCTAGCTACCGGGATCGAGTGACGTGCCCATCACCAACCCCGCTGGAGTGCGAGCGGAGCCGCGCACGCATCGCCGGCAGGACGGCGGGCGAGCGGGTTCGGAACCGCCTGTTATGGCTCGGCTGTGGTATCCACTCCGGTCGCAACCGGGACGGCGCGCCGAGCAGGTACGAACCCTCCGATCAGCGCAACCACCGAACCGCCCAGCGCGAGCCAGGCGCCGATCTGAATGTCATGACTCGCGGAGTCGCGGTAAATCTGGATCGCGAACAGTACGAACATCACAATGCCCAGTGCCGCGATCAGCCGGGTAAAGCCTCCGAAGAGTGTTGCGAGACTGATCAGCAAGAGCAGGCCGAGCAGGATCGACAGACCGCCGACGGTCTTGTAGATGGTATCGGTCGTCTGGAACTCGGTCTCGTAGAGCGCATTCCAGCGCAGGTCTAGGCCCTTAATGTCCTCGGTCCAGTCGAGGAACGCCGCCACGACGAGGCCGGCTGCGCCGAGCAGTGTGAAGATGACCCGGGCGCCGATGCCCGCGGCCGTTGATCTAGGTGTCGTTGTTGGGACAACCATCGCTGCCCACCTTTCGCGTGAAGGCCGGGGCCGGTCGCCCGCGACCTGTTCACCGCGGTTCGTGGTTACCGCCACGGCGCCGATCAAACATCACCACGATGTTCACCGCCTCCTGAACGTCGGGTCCTCAGTTAGTGTCATGTGGCGCGAACGAGCGATCTTCCCTACCGTGCTCGCAGGGAGATTACGCCAGCACGGGGAGTGAAGTTGTCCGACGGCACGCCGGTCATGCCAGAGTCCGCGGTCGCACCACCAGCGGAGTGGACAGCATCCGAGCAGAGCCTGTGGGAACACTTTCGGCGCGGTGGCCAGCTGGACTTAGGGAGCCTGGGCGGCGGGCGGGAACCGGGTGGCGCGGCCGGGTGGTCGGCCGAACGGACCATCCGTGCCCATGCGCTCGCCCGTCTGCTGCTCGAGCGGACCCCACCCGCTCCCGGGTGTGTGGCGAACCTTCGGCTGCGCGGTGCGCGCATCACCGGGCAACTCGACCTCGACGGTGCCGGCATCGAGCACCAGATCGAGCTGCTCCAGTGCTACTTCGACGAGCCCGTACTCGCCAGGGGCGCTCGAACGCTTCGCGTGTCGCTGGCCGGGTCGTGGCTTCCCGAGCTCCGCCTGCACAACATCGCTGTGGAGGGAGAGCTAGCTCTCGAGCGGCTGCATTCGGCCGGGCTCGTCGACCTGGCGGACGCCTCGGTGGCGAGATCAGTACGGCTCATCGACGCCGTTCTAGCCAGTCCGGATGGCCCGGCGCTGATGGCCGAACGGATGTGTACCGGAGGAGCACTGCTCTGCCAGGGGCTCAAGTCAAGCGGTGAGGTGCGGCTCCCCGGTGCCCGGATTGGTGGCATCGTCAACCTGGCGAGCGCGAACCTCGACAGTAACCGTGGTACCGCGCTCGACGGGAACGGCCTGTCCGTCGGGGGCAGCCTCTTCGCGGACCGCCGCCGCAACGCCATCCAAGGATTGAAGACGGTCGGCCGGGTGTTCCTGGCCGGCGCCCACATCGCGGGTGACCTCGACTTCACCGGCGCCTTGCTCGAGCTATCACCCCACGGCCTGGCGGCCGGCTCCCGCGGCCTGCCGCCAAGCGCGTCGGGCCCCAACGCCGACCCGGACACCGACCCAACCGCTGTTCTCGTCGGGGAACGCGCGACGATCGGCGGAAACCTCGAGATGGACGACGGGTTCGTGGCGCACGGCACAATCCGGCTCGCGAACGCAGTGATCAAGGGCAACATCCGGGCGACGCAATGCACGATCGATCCGCGGCTGCCGCCCGCTGGGCGACCGGATCGGTTCTCGATCCTGGCCGACGGTCTCGAGCTCGGCGGCGACATGCTCTGCGGCTCGGGTTTCTCGGCGACCGGGGAGATGCTGCTGCGGACGGCCAAGATCGGGGGAAATCTGTTCGTGGACCGCGCGAAACTCCACCACCCGGGGCGAAACGCGATGAACATCGATCGCGCCACGATCCTGGGCAATTTGTCAGCTCTCCGCGTCACGGTGCGCGGCACGATCAGGATGCAGAACACATCGGTCGGCGGATCCGTAATTCTCGACGGCGCTCGGCTGACCGACCCGTACACAACGACCGGCAAGGGCCCGCGCGGAGAGAATCACGTCGCCAGGGTCCGACCGTCCCTGGATGCGCGATCGGCTCATGTCGGGCGGGACATTCAGTGTCAAGCCCACGGCGCGCAGCCGTTCTTTGCAGCAGCGGGGGTCCGGCTGCGCGGCGCGGAGATCCGCAAGACGGCCTCTTTCCGTGGCGCTGTGCTACAGGGTGGGGGCGGGTCACACACCCTCAACCTCTTCGGCCTGCAGGCCACGGAGCTGGTACTTGCGGTCGGCGCGCCGCCGGACGGGCTGGTAGAGCTCTCGCAGGTTCGCGCTGCGGCGGTGTACGACAATGCGCATCTATGGGCCTCGGCCGGTGGCGTACGCCTCGAGGACTTCGAGTATTCCGGGATCATTGCGGCGGAGGACGGCGGTCACGCCCGAACACTTGCTGGTACCGACCAGCCTGAGGAGGACACGGACCGGCCGGCCATCGTCGTGCCGCTGCCGACCTCGGGCGAGCCAAGCGCCCGCGGCCGGGTCCGCTGGATGCAAGCGGCGCTGACGGCCGGCAGTACTCAGACCGCCACCATCAACTGGCGAGACTGGCGGCAATGGCGGCATTGGAGAGAGTGGCGCCAGTGGTGGTTCGGTCGAAGCCGCCATCACTCCGGCTACACACCGCAGCCCTACGAGCAGCTCGCCGCCTGCTACCGCTCGCACGGCAACGATCGGGACGCGCGCTATGTGCTACTCGCCAAGCAACGGCATCGGCGCAAAACCCAAGGCGTTGTGGGGCGGGTTGCCGGGAGGCTGCTCGACATGACAGTCGGATATGGCTACCGCCCCTGGCTCGCATTGTTTTGGCTCGGCGGGTTGTGGGCCGTCGGCTACGCATACATGCGCCACGTCGAGGCCCCGATAATCGACTCTGACCTGGCCGGCGCCCAGTGGTCGCCGGGGCTGTTCACGCTCGACCTCTTGCTACCGATCATCGGCTTCGAGCAGGAAGGCGTCTTTGCCATGCACGGTGCCGATCGATGGGTGGCCAGTGGTCTGGAGCTGGCCGGGTGGTTGCTCGCAACAGCGGTCGTCGCCGGCCTCAGTCGCGCGCTTCAACGCCGCGACTAAGCCGCCTGACCCACTCCCCGATCTCTAGTGCCGCGCGAGCAGCTTTGCACCCAATCGTGCGGGAGTACCGGGACAGACCCGTACAAGACACACCGCGGCGCGACCGCTTTGGGTGTGAACCTGCTCAGACTCCCCGCTATTTGAGCAGATCGTTCGGCACCGGCTTGTCCGCGGCGAGGGCGCTGAACAGCCGGAGCGCGTTCGCGCGGTCCCACTGGACGACCGAGCCCACCCCCGAGATCGTCGGGGTGCCGCCGACCGGAACGGTCGTGGTCAGCGGATCGCCGCGCATCGCCCAGGCCAATCGGCCGAGGTCGAACAGGTGGGTGCCGTCGTCAACCGCAACCGCGTCGGCCGAGCTGCGCGCGAGCGGCACCACGCGGAACGGGTTGAAGAGCACACTTGGGCTGGACGCGCGATCCACGACGGCACGGAAGAACTCGCGCTGCCGCTGCACCCGGTCAAGGTCCGCGCGGGCGGTGGCCCTGGTTCGCACGTAGCCGAGCGCGGTCGGCCCGTCCAGGTCCTGGCAGCCGGCCTTGATGTCCAGCGCCGCCTTCGGGTCCTCGATCGACCTGGGAATGCACATGTGTACGCCGCCGAGGTCGTTCACGACATCAACGAAGCCGCCGAAGCCGATCTCCATATAGCGGTCGATCCTGATGTCGGTAACCTTTTCCACGGTCTGGACGAGCAGTTGCGGGCCACCGAAGGCAAAGGCCGCGTTCAGCTTGTTCGGCGACCGACCCGGGATCGGCACATACGAGTCCCTCGGCAGGCTCACCAGTGTCGCCTTCCCGCCGCCCGACGGTATGTGCAGCAGCATCATCGTGTCGGTCCGCCGGCCGCCGGCATTGCCGGTTGACAGCTCATTGCGTTCTTCCCTGGACAGCCCGGCGCGGCTGTCCGAACCGACCAACAGCCAGTCCTGGCCCGGCGTCGCGGCGGGTCGGCCGGAATAATCGTTGAGCACGTCGATCCGGTTCAATTTCGAGTCAAGGTAGAAGTAGCCGCCGACGACCAGGGCGAGCACGAGCACCAGGGCTATGACCAGCGCGCGGCGCAGGCCCCGCCCGCGAAGCCTCGGAAACCGCCAGCGCCGCGTGCCAGTACGAGACGGTTCCGTTGGCGCCGTCGGCTCCGGTGCGTACCCGGTGCCCGCCCGGCCGGCTGCATCGTCGGTCGCGGCTGCGCCTGCCGACCCACCGCTACCGTATTGGCGGTAACGGGTCAGCTCTGCATCCTCCGCGGGATTCTGCACCCGCCGGCCGGCGGGGCCGCTGTATCGCGGTGCCCGGCGCCTAGGGCCATAGGTGCGGGACTCGAAGTAGGCCGGACGGTTGGAGCCGTCATCACCAGATGGCATGACAGCCGTCGGCTCGTCGGGCTTCTCCTGGGACTTGCCGTCTCGGGTCCACGCCCGCAGCCAGTCGTCCTCGTTAGATGTCACGCTGCTCGCTCGCCGTCCACTCGACCGTCCAGCTACCTCACCCGACCGTACGGTTCAGCGACTGCCGCCGGCTCGGGGGATTCCCCCGGCCGCGACGGACGGTATCCCCGGACTGCCTGTCACCTGGTCAAGCGCCGTCTGACTGTTCCCGTTCCTCGCCAAGTCTTATCGGTTTGGCACGCTCGCTCAGCAGAATGTTGAGATCCGCGACCGGACCTAGATGCCGTAGTTTGTCGGGATTGAGCACGTTGTACATCGCCGCGATCGCGCCCGCTACGATGTCGAACGCGACCACGTTGATCAAGCGCCCGGCCTGGTCCAGCGCCCGGAAGCCGGGCTGCCCATTCACCTCGACCGGCTCAAGCAGCAGTCTCATCTCGTGGCCCTGCCGAGCGAGGCCGAGGAGGAACCGGAGCACCTTGGTGCGTCCATAAATCGGCTTCTTGATCGCCGGAGCCTTCCCGCCCCCGTCGCCATAGAACGCGACATCATCGGCGAGCACGCGTTCCAGGCCCGCCACGTCACCTTCATCTAGCGCGGCGAGAAACCGGCGCGCAAGCTCGGATCGCCGCTCTCGCCGTGGCTCGAACCGGGGCCGACCCGCTTCGATATGCCGACGTGCCCGGGTCATGATTTGCCGGCAGTTATCGGGTTCCTTGCCGACCACCGCGGCGATGTCTTCGTACTCGTACTCGAAGACCTCGCGCAGGACGAAGACGGCCCGCTCCACCGGAGACAGACGCTCGAGCA
>JBKOZJ010000188.1:0-4976 GCA_046725875.1 Actinomycetota bacterium | reverse complement strand
GGCAGGTCGAGCGCATCGAGCACGTCGTACAGCTGTTTGACCTCCCACGCCTTGCCCTTCACCACAACGCTCCAGGCCTCGCCGGACGCCGGGTCGTAGCCGTCTACCTCGAAGGCAACCGGGCGGCCCACCGACTTGGCGAGCTTCGTGCCGGTCGCGGTCTGGAAGACGATGCTTCCGCGGTCGACCAGGTAGTTCACCGGGAAGATATCCGGCTGATCATCGAGCATCACCGCGAGCCGGCCGACGACGGCCTCCCGCAGCAGTCCCCAGCATTCCGAAACGTTGAGGACCACCATCGCCTGATGTTCGTTCATGCTCAAAGCCTCCACCGCTGCAATGGACCCTCGCAGTGGCCAAAGGACCCCACCGCCCGAGTCCATCGGCCCGGCTGCTGAGGCAGCTGGCGCAGCCATGGCGTCGGCATGAAGTCCTCGAACCAATCTGGCAGGTCAAGCAGGAAGTGGCCCTGCCTGACCGGGGTGATTGTCATGCTAAACACCTCCTTTCTTCGCTCCCACTCCATCGCAGTCCGGTGCGGGCCGGCCTGGCCGAGGCGAACGCCCGGTCGAGCATGTACTCCTACCAGAGCGACCGGTCTGAGTCGACGTCAGACCTCACGCAGGGTTGACATCTGGAACCGTCCGAACGTCGTCACTGACGGGCTCGGTCCGGGTCATCGTGGTTTACCTGGCCACGCAGGCACTCCCGGACCTGATCGGCGATCTCCAGATCCTCGCGTGCGGTAACGACGACAGTGCGCGTCTTCGCAGATTGGTCGCCCACGTCGCCGTCGCCGAATGTGCGGCCATTGGCCTCTGCGTCGAGTGCAACACCAAGGAAGGCCAGACCGGTTGCTGCGGCCTGGCGCAGTCTTGGTTGGTGCTCAGCCACGCCACCGGTAAAAGCGAGAGCATCGAGCCCATCCATCGCCGCGGCCATCGCGGCGATGCCACTGCGCAGCCGGTGGACGTAGACATCCCAAGCAAGGGTGGCTGCGGGCTGCCCGGCGTTCATGGCCGCAACCACCTCTCGCATGTCGCCCGACGTCGACGTCAGACCGGCGAGGCCGGACGAATGCTCCAGCCTGTCAGAGAGCTCATCGACATTGATCCCCCCTCGTTGGATCAGCCAGACAAGCAGGCCAGGATCTACGCTGCCGGACCTGGTGGCCATCACCACCCCCTCGAGGGGCGTGAATCCCATCGTCGTGTCGACCGACACTCCACTCGCGACCGCACACAGCGACGCTCCCGCGCCGAGGTGACATGTGACGATTCTCAGGTCGGCCGGAGGGCGACCGACCAGCTCGGCCGCGCGGCGGGAGGCGTATGCATGGGACAGGCCGTGGAAGCCGTACCGGCGAAGGCCAAAGCGTTCCTGCCAGGCCATCGGCAGCGCGTAGGTCGCGGCCGCGGCCGGAAGTGACCGATGGAACGCCGTGTCGAAACAACCGACCATCGGAGCTCCCGGGAGAGCGGCACCGACCGCATCGACCGCGGCCAACGCGGGGGGTTGATGCAGCGGCGCCAGTTCGGTCAGTGCCGCAAGCTCATCGATCACCTGTCGAGAGAGCACCACAGGCCCAGCGAACCGAGGCCCGCCATGCACGATTCGATGCCCGGCAGCATCGACTGGTGCATGCTGCTCGATGAATTTCGTGATCGGCTGGTTGTCCTTTCCCGCGGCCCAGGGTTCGATCGTGCTTGAACCGACTACCGCGTTGTGCTCGTCGAGAACGGCAAGCTTGAGCGTCCTCGACCCAGCATTGACGACGAGAATACGCATCGGCGAAGAGTCTGCGCTGTCAGTACGACCAGGTCCAGGACCGCACCTCAGGCAGGTCCTCGCCGTACTGTCTCGTCCAGGCGCGGTGCTGGATTCGCTTGTCCTCCATCAGCTGCCGGACCCGGGCGGCACGGGGTCCCAGCCCTGGAACCCGGTCGATGACGTCCAGCACGAGGTGGAAGCGGTCCATGTCGTTCATCACGACCATGTCGAAGGGCGTGGTCGTGGTGCCTTCTTCCTTGTAGCCGCGCACGTGCAGGTTCTTGTGGTTGGTACGCCGGTAAGTGAGGCGGTGAATCAACCATGGGTAGCCGTGGTAGGCGAACACCACCGGACGGTCGGTCGTGAAGATGGCGTCGAACTCGGTGTCGCTCATCCCGTGCGGATGCTCGGACTCCGGCTGCAAGCGCATCAGATCCACGACATTTACGACTCGGACCTTCAGCTCGGGAAGATGCTCGCGTAGCAGTGACGTCGCGGCCATCACCTCGAGTGTCGGCACATCTCCGGCACAGGCGAGCACCACATCCGGGTCGCCATCGCTGTCGGTACTTGCCCATTCCCAGATCCCGGCACCACGAGTGCAGTGCAGGATCGCGGAATCGATGTCCAGCCAGTCCGGGGTCATGTTCTTACCGGCCAGGATCACGTTGACGTAGCTGCGGCTGCGCAGGCAATGGTCAGCGACGGACAGCAGGGTGTTGGTGTCGGGCGGCAGGTAGACGCGGACCACCTCCGCCTTCTTGTTCACTACGTGGTCTATGAAGCCTGGGTCTTGGTGGGAGAACCCGTTATGGTCCTGCCGCCAGACGTGCGAGGTGAGCAGGTAGTTGAGCGATGCGATCGGCTGGCGCCAGCCGAGGCCGCGGCTGACCTTCAGCCACTTGGCGTGCTGGTTGAACATCGAGTCGACGATGTGGATGAAGGCCTCATAGCACGAGAACAGGCCATGCCGACCGGTCAGCAGATAGCCCTCGAGCCAGCCTTGGCAGGTGTGCTCGCTGAGGACCTCCATCACGCGGCCGACTGCACCGAGGTGCTCGTCGGTCGGTAGTAGCTCGGCCTCCCACGCCTTGTCCGTCACCTCATAGACGGCGCCGAGGCGGTTCGACTCGGTCTCGTCCGGCCCGAGCAGGCGGAAGTTCCGCTGATCGGCGTTCAGCCGCATGACGTCGCGCAGCATGCGGCCCAGCACTCGGGTGGGCTCGGACTGCGAAGAGCCCGGTTTGTCGACTGGCACCGCGTAATCGCCGAACGACGGCATGACCAGGTCTCGAAGCAACATCCCGCCGTTCGCGTGCGGGTTCGTGCCCATCCGGCGCGACCCCGAGGGCAGCCAGTCGACGAGCTCGGCTCTCGGTCGGCCCTCGTCGTCGAACAGCTTCTCTGGACGGTAGCTGCGCATCCATGCTTCGAGCATGGCGAGGTGGGCTGGGTTCTCTCGCACTGCCGCAAGCGGAACCTGATGCGAGCGCCAGGTGCCCTCCACCGGAACCCCGTCGACCTCGGCGGGCCCGGTCCAGCCTTTCGGAGTCCGCAAGACGATCATCGGCCAGTGGGGGCGGCCATGCTGGCCACGCTTGCCGCTCCGCGCCACCTTCTGGATCTCCTGGATCTCAGTGATGGTCTGGTCGAGTGCGGCGGCCATCAGTTGGTGTACGACTCGTGGGTCGTCGGCGGCGACGACTCGGGGGCTGTAGCCGTAGCCGCGGAGCAACGCGTCGAGCTCGTCCTCTGGAATGCGGGCCAGAACCGTGGGATTGGCGATCTTGTATCCGTTCAGGTGCAGGATCGGCAGCACTGCCCCGTCGCGGACCGGATTGAGGAACTTGTTGGAGTGCCAGCTCGCGGCGAGTGGACCGGTCTCCGCCTCCCCGTCGCCCACGACGCATGCAACAAGTAGGTCTGGGTTGTCGAATGCGGCGCCGAAGGCGTGCGCAAGCGAATAGCCGAGTTCCCCACCCTCGTGGATCGACCCCGGCGTCTCGGCCGCAACGTGGCTGGGCACGCCGCCCGGGAAGGAGAATTGCCGGAAGAGACGCTGCATCCCCATCTCGTTCTGCGGCACGTTTGGATAGACCTCGCTGTAGGTGCCCTCGAGCCAGGTGTTCGCAAGGATCCCGGGACCGCCGTGTCCCGGGCCGATCACGTACATCATGTTCAGGTCGTACAGCTTGATCAGCCGGCTGAGGTGCGTATAGACGAGGTTGAGCCCGGGCGTGGTGCCCCAGTGGCCCAACAGGCGGGGCTTGATGTGCTCGCGCCGCAGCGGCTCTTTTAGCAGCGGGTTGTCGAGGAGATAGATCTGGCCGACCGACAGATAGTTGGCCGCCTTCCAATGCGCATCGATCCGCCGCAGTTCGTCCTTGGCAAGCGGCCGGGCAGCGGGCATGTCGATCACCTCCGTAATCGCAGACCCTGCCATCTTCGCGTACACGTATCGACCGGTTGCAGCTAGGTAGAAGGGACCCATGAAGCGGAGTCGATCGCCACGATCCGGGCAGCCCTCGATGCCGGGATCACGCTGCTCGACACCGCCCGCCGACGTGATCGGTTGACCGAGGCGCCTTGCGCGCTAGATCTCGAGCTCACCACTGACGACTTGGAGCAGATCCAAGCAGCTCCGCTGCGACCTCCTTGACACTCAGGTCCTCCCAGTAGCGGAGCACCACGACGGCCCGGTCCACTGGACGGAGATCGCGCAGCGCGGCGAGGAGCGCGATCCGGAGCGCATGGTCGGACTCGGTTCCTGGCCGGTCCGGAAGTATCCCGGCTGGCGCCTCGCTGGCACGCCTCAGCCGGCGATGGCTGACAAATGCGCGAACCGGTGTTGTACGCGCGTATGCGGCCGGATTGCTTGATCGGCACACTCGATGCCAGGAGGCGAAGAGCTTGGCGAGAGTGATCTGTACGAGGTCCTCGGCCAGGTGCGGGTCTCCGCAGAGCAGACAAGCGGTCCGGAAGAGCGAGCCGCTACGCGCCGCCGCAAACTTCGTGAACTCCTCGTCGGTCGCCATCGATGCTCCTTAGCCGGACGGTGGCAGGGTCGCCGACCCACTCATCCGTTCTGACGCCTTGCTCCCTTGCCGACGTCACACATTGGGCCATTGCGCGAGCCGCGATCGAGCGATGGCATCTCTGCAGCGCTGAAGCAGTTTTCTTGATCAAGCTGTGGCAGTGCTGCATCA
>JBKOZJ010000187.1:0-13441 GCA_046725875.1 Actinomycetota bacterium | reverse complement strand
TAGGCGCTGCCCTGATCGCTGAGGATGTGCTCGTGCCCGCCGAGCTTGACCAAGCTGCCGTCCTGGCCGCGGCCAACCACGGCGCTTCCGGTGCCGCTGTTGACGATTACCCCGCGCCCGCGGAGGTGATCTGACCAGAGCAGCGGGACCACGTCGTTGACCAAGAGGACCCGCCCGGTGCACCCCGACCCGATGATGGTCCGCACCAGCACTTCGGGTGGGGGCGCTTCGCCGGCCACTGGATAGGACGAGGACGCGATGCACCCCTGCAAAGGGGTTGCGCCCGCGAGCTCAGCCTGGACCTCGTCAAGTATCTGGCGCAGGTGCCGCACTGCCTGCACGTCACCCACAGTCGCAATAGCACAGGAAGGCTCCTCCCACGTCCGCACCTGGCCGTCCGGCCCGCGGGTGCGTACCACGGTCCGCGAGCCACCGGCGTCCAGGGCGTAGGCTGCCGCGGCCGGTGCCGTCACGGCGACAACTCTATGGCCCCGCATGGTCGGCAGGCCCGCGCCGAAGAGCGCCTCGATCGCCCTTCGTAGGCGTCGGCCCGGTGTCCCAGTAGGGGCAGTGGCGGCCGACACCCACGGGCCGACGGCCGCCCTGCCGATTTGACTGCTACCCCCTCAATCCTGTGACCGTTAGCGGGTGATGGCGGGGCGGACCTCGACCGCCACCCGCCCGGCTGCGACGCCCGGCCACTCCGCCGCGACTGCGGCGGCCTCGTCGATGGTGTCGGTCTCCAGGAAGACCAGGCCGCCGACGACCTCCTTCGCCTCGCTGTAAGGGCCGTCCATGATCACGCCGCGACGGACGGTCTTCGCCTTCTTCGCCGAGTCAAGCTCCGCACCGCCGTCGAGGATCTTGTCCGAATGCTTCTCCAGCCAAGCGTAGATCGCATCCATCTCGGCCTGCCCCTCGGCGGGGGTGAGGGACTCCCATGCGCTCTCGTCGCCGACGACCAGCACGATGAAACGCATGCCCGGTCCTACATGCCGGGCTGCTCGACGACCGGGCGCACCTCGATCGTGATAACACCGCGGTCAACCCCCGGCCAGGTTCGCGCGACCGCTACCGCGTCGTCGATCGAGTCGGCTTCTACCACGCTGTAGCCGCCAATGACCTCCTTGGACTCGACGAACGGCCCGTCAATGACAGTCGTCCCACGGATCGTCTTCGCCGTCGCCGGTCCCTGCAGCTGTTCGCCGTTGTCGGCCAGCTTGCCGTTCTTGCTGTTCTCGTCGTACCACGCGTAGACCTCCTTGCCCCACGCCTCGCGCTCAGACTCGGACATCGCCTCACCGAGCGGCGTGTCCATGATCAGGATGACGTACTTCATCGAGGGCCTCCTCGGTCCATCGGCTGGGTACCGCCGTTCGGCACCCTTTCATCTCGTCCTACGTCTGGCGAGCCGGACCTTTCGACACGGCCTCGGAAATTCCGCGAGACGAGTTGTCGAGCCAACGGCTACGTCGGTCCTCGTCCTTTCGTCTGGGGGGTTGGGTGGTTGAGTTGGGTCGCGGGACGCATACGATCGGCAAGGCACCGCGAAAGTGCCCCCATCGGGCGCCGATTCCGTTGCCGAACAAGTGGAGGTGTGGGCGATGAGCGGCAAGGTTGTGCACTTCGAGATTCCCGCCGACGACGTCGAGCGGGCGCAAGCGTTCTACCGGGACGCGTTCGGCTGGACGATCAACGCGATGCCGGAAATGGCCTACACGATCGTCAGAACAACCCCGACCGACGAAGCAGGCATGCCGACGGAGCCAGGGGCGATCAACGGCGGACTGCTACAGCGTCAGACGCCGATCACGTCGCCGGTCATCACCGTCGACGTCGAGGACATCGACGATGCGCTGCGCCGGATCGAGGAACTCGGCGGCAAGACCGCCCGGGACAAGTTCGATGTCGGTGGCATGGGCATCGCCGCCTACTTCACCGACCCGGAGGGCAACGTCGTCGGCCTCTGGCAGAACACGCCCGGCACCTGATCCTGGCGGCATGGGCCGGTCGCCGGTTGGCGGCCGATCGCCTTAGCCGTGCGAATCAGGTCGGGTGAGGACAGGTCGACAACTCACCGACGAACGACCCATCTAGAACCGCCACGAACGATCGCGCTGTCCGATGTGAGCAGGGCCGCAGGGCTGGAGACGCCGGTCAGTCCTGGTGCAGGTTGATCAGGTTGCCGCAAGTGTCGTCGAAGACGGCATCAGTGCCGCCGTATGACATCTTCGTCGGCTCCATCACGAAGTTGACACCCTTCGCCTTGAGCTGCTCGTAGTCGCGCTGGATGTCGTCGGTCGAGAACGATGTCGCCGGTGCGCCTATGTCGCGTTGCTTCTTCTGGAAGTCACGCGCGGCCTCGCTCGGCACCCCGAGCAGCAGCTCGGTGCCGTTCGGGTCCTCAGGCGACACGACGGTCAGCCAGCGCGACGTGTCGTCGTACGGCGCGTCGGTCTTCACCTGGAAGCCGAGGACATTCGTGTAGTACTCGCGGGCCTTGTCCTGGTCGTCGACGAAGACTCCGGCCAGTTTGATTCGCATCGGCTCGACCTCCTCCTCAGCTCCTACGCCTCTATGTCATCACTATGGCGCCGGCGCCGACGCCGTACACCTCCTAACGGAACCTAGTCCGCGAGGTAGGAGCCGTCACCAACATCCACCCGGATGTCTCGCCCAATATGGTGCAAAACCACGCGCACCGTTCTCTAATCCGGTGCCTCGAGCTCCTCGACCTCGGCACGTGGGATGCCGAGCAGCAGCAGGATGACGTCGAGATGGGGGACGTTGACCGCCGTGTGCGCGCGTTCACGCACCGCCGGCTTCGCGTTGAACGCGACCCCGAGGCCGGCGGCGGCGATCATGTCGAGGTCGTTCGCGCCGTCGCCGATCGCTACGGTCTGGGCGAGCGGCACGCCGGCCTCGGCCGCGAACCGCCGCAGCGCGTCGGCCTTGCCGGACCGGTCGATGACGGGTCCGACGAGCCGGCCGGTGAGCCGCCCGCCCTCGATCTCGAGCGTGTTGGCCGCGGCATAATCGAGCTCGAGGGAGGCGGCGAGCCCATCCGTGATCTGGGTGAACCCGCCGGAGACGATGCCGATGCGGTGGTCGAGACGTCGGAGAGTACGGATGAGCGTGTCGGCGCCTGGCATCAGCTCAATCGAGTCACGCACGTTATCCAGCGCTGACTCTTCCATCCCTGCCAGCAAGGCGACCCGGCGGCGCAGCGACTCCTCGAAGTCGAGCTCGCCGCTCATCGCCGCTGCGGTGATGTCCGCGACCTCATCGGCACTGCCTCTATAAGCGGCCAGCTTCTCGATCACCTCGCCCTGGACGAGCGTCGAGTCGACGTCCATGACGACGAGCCGCTTGGCCCGCCGCTGCAAACCGGATGGCTGTACGGCCACGTCGACGCGACGCCGGGCCGCCTCGGCGGCGAGCGCGCTCCGCAGCACAACGGGATCAGCTGCGGACACGTCGAGTTCTAGGCTGGTCACCGGGCGCCGGGATAGTCGGACGATCCGGTCGATATTGGCGCCGCAATCGGCGATCACAGAGGCAATGCCGCCGACGGCCGCCGGGCGCAACGGCTGGCCGATCAGCGTGACGTGCAGCCGTCCGGCGGCCCGACGCGGGCTGTCGCCGACGCCCGAGACGATCTCGGCATCCATGCCGAGCTCCCGCGCCCGGCCGGTCAACTCGGCCCGCAGCGCGCCCTCCGTGTGCGGCGCGGTCACCAGCACGCCGAGCACCAGGCGGCCGCGGATCACCACCTGCTCGACGTCGACGACGTCAACGGGATGGGCGGCGAGCACGTCGAAGATCACTGACGTCACCCCCGGCCGGTCCCGTCCGCTGATCGTGACAAGCAGCGTCCGCTGATCCTCCACGAGCCGCTCCCTGGATGTTCGGGCAGCCCATGTTTGCGCCGGCCACCCGGTAGAAGGGTCCCTTGCTCAAAGGCGCCCGAGCAGAAGGGCCCCTTGCTCCGAACTTATTGGAGCAAGGGGCCCTTCTGCTGTTGGCGGACGGGCACCTCATATCCTGACCGGGCCGATCGACGACGGTAGTCGCCGCAATGAAGCAGGGACGAGGGAGCAGGGCGTGCCGGGAATCAACTTGACCAGGGCGGAAGCAGCGCGGCGGGCCGAACTGCTCGAGGTGGATTCGTACAAGGTCGACCTCGACCTGACCCTCAGCGATGAGACCTTCCGGTCCGTCACCGAGATCAGCTTCGCTTGCAACCAGCCCGGTGCGTCGACCTTCCTCGATCTGATCGCGCCGACCGTCCAAGAGGTAACCCTCAACGGCCGCAGCCTCGACCCGGCGACCGTTTTCGCGGACAGCCGGATCACCCTGGACGGGCTCCAAGAGACGAACGTCGTGCGGGTGGTCGCGGACTGCGGCTTTGTACGGACGGGGGAGGGGCTGCATCGCGCGATCGACCCGGTCGACGGCGAGGTGTACCTCTACACGCAGTTCGAGGCGCCGAACGCGCGGACCATGTACGCGGACTTCGAGCAGCCCGATCTCAAAGGGACCTGGCAGCTGTCCGTCACGGCCTCCGCCACCTGGCAGGTCATCTCGAACTCGCCGACGCCCACACCGATCCCGATCGACGACGTGCGCGGCGACGACGCCGGCAGCTCTCCCCGCGCCCGCTGGGAGTTCGCACCGACACCACGCATCTCGACGTACATCACTGCGCTGGTCGCCGGCCCGTACCACGCCGTCCACGACGCCCACACGGTCGCGGGCAAGGTCATCCCGCTCGGGCTCTACTGCCGAAAGTCACTCGCCGAATATCTCGACGCCGACGAAATATTCGAGCTCACGAAGCAGGGCTTCGACTTCTTCACCGTGACGTTCGACTACCCGTACCCCTTCGAGAAGTACGACCAGCTGTTCGTGCCCGAGTACAACGCGGGCGCGATGGAGAACGCCGGGTGCGTGACCTTCCGGGACGACTTCGTCTTCCGGTCGAAGGTCACCGACACCACGCGTCAAGACCGAGCCGACGTGATCTTGCACGAGATGGCGCACATGTGGTTCGGCGACCTCGTGACCATGCGATGGTGGGACGAGCTGTGGCTGAACGAGTCGTTCGCCACCTATGCGTCAACCGTGGCCCTGACCTCGGCCACCCGATGGACCGAGGCGTGGACCAACTTCGTCAACCGGTGGAAGGCCTACGGGTACGTCCAGGACCAGCTGCCCTCGACCCACCCGATCGTCGCGGACATCCCCGACCTGGACCAGGTATGGGCCAATTTCGACGGCATCGCGTACGCAAAGGGCGCGTCGGTGCTCAAGCAGCTGGCCGCCTACGCCGGATACGACGAGTTCTTCGCCGGGCTGCGGCACTACTTCAAGCGGCACGCATGGGGCAACACGTCGCTGGCCGATCTGCTCACCGCCCTCGAGGAGACCTCCGGCCGGGACATGAGCGCGTGGGCGGCGGAGTGGCTCACCACTGCGGGAGTGAACACCCTGCGGCCTGAGCTCTCGGTCGACGAGCACGGGGTTATCACGTCGTTTGCCGTCTTGCAGGAGGCCGACCCGAGGTGGCCGACCCTGCGTACCCACCGTCTCGCGATCGGGGTGTACGAGCAGGAGCGCCCCAGGGGATCTGACGAAGGTCGCGGTCGGCTGGTCCGGCGGCACCGTGTGGAGCTGGATGTCTTGGGGTCACGGACGGAGGTGCCCGAGCTCGTCGGTCTCGCTCGCGGCGCCCTGATCCTGCTCAACGACGACGACCTGACCTACGCGAAGGTGCGGCTCGACCCGGCGTCGCTCGCCACCGTGGTCAGATCGGTCTCCGGGCTGGAGTCATCGCTCGCCCGGGCGCTGTGCTGGATGTCGGCTTGGGACATGGTGCGGGATGGCGAGATGCCGGCCCGGGAGTACGTCGCCATGATCCTCGGTGGTATTGATACCGAGCCGGACATCAATCTCGTCGATGCGCAGCTGGGGCGGCGAATGGCGACGGCACTGGACGAGTACGCCGACCCGGCGTGGCGGCCGGAAGGCCGGCGGCAGGTGGCGGCCCGGATGCGGGAACTGCTGGAGGCGGCCGAGCCGGGTAGCGACCACCAGCTTGCTTGGGTACGCACCCTGGTCTGGGCGGCCGGGACCGACGACGACCTGGCGTTCGTCCGGGGCCTGCTCTCCGGCGACGTGGTGCTCGAAGGCTGCGCGGTCGACCCCGACCTGCGCTGGCGGGCGGTCACCCGGCTGGCCGCGGTCGGGCTGTTCGACGACTCGGACATTGATGCCGAGCTCGCCCGGGATGCGACTTCTCAAGGCGAGGAGCGCGCCGCGACCGCCCGAGCGGCGCGGCCTACGGCCGCCGCCAAGGCGGCGGCCTGGGCGAAGTCGGTCGGCGAGGTCGAGGTGGTCAACTCGATCCAGATGGCGGCCGCTTTCGGCTTCGTCCAGCCGGGCCAGGCGGAGGTGCTCGAGCCCTATGTGGAGCGCTACTTCGCCGAGGCGCCGGAGTTCTTCGAGCGGGTGTTCGCCACCGGGAAGCTGGTCGTGACGCCGCAGCTGTATCCGCGGTGGCGGATCGAGCAGTCGACGCTGGACCGTACCGACGCCTTCCTGGCGACCGAAGGGCTCCCGCCCGTACTTGCACGCTTGGTTCTCGAGTGCCGCGACGGTCTCGCGCGCGCCCTTCGCGCCCGCGCCACCGACGCCGCCGCTGGGCCAGCCTGAACCGCATCAGGCGCCCCCTTCAATCGAAGGTCCGAGCACCTCCGTGATCGATCACCATCCAGGAGTGGATCGTTCGTGGTGACTGCCGATAGATCATCACGGCGACTTCGGACGATCGCGACGATCTAGAAGCAGCTCACGTACTCCTTCGGCCTCCCAGGCCGATCCGCATGCTTGTGTACGGGCGCCGTCGTCATCCCCGCGATCAGCACGACGCCAGCGGTCGGTGCCTGCCGATCCTCGAAGATCGGAAAGAAACTACGCATCTACTCTTCGCCCGATCGGGTGTCGACAATGCGTCGAATTTGTCGCAGTTTCAGGCGTAGCGGTTGCATTGACCGCGCATCGCGGATTGCCTTCGGTGGAACCCTCTGACAGCGCAGAGCGTCTGAGGGGCATCGCGTTGACAACAGCCGGGAGTGTCGAGTGCGTGCGAGAGCGGGCAGGACGCTCGCGCTGCTGGCTGTCGGCGCCTTTTTGGTCGTGGGTTGCGGCAATGATTCTGGCGATTCGGCCGGTAACCAACCGAGCTCATCGCCTCCGTCGGCGGAGAGCGGCCGGCCACCACCGGTGGTCGTCGAGTACGGGAACCAGCGGCTCTCCCTTTCCCCGTACAGCTATTGCTGGTCTGTAGAAGAAACCCCAGGCGGTGACGGCGGAAATTGCGCCGACGGCACACCGCCCGACCAGTTGCCGGACCTGGGGAAGGTCGGCGGAGATATCACGGTGACCTTCGCGAGCGACGGTTGGACCTTCGAGGCGAGCACCCAGGGCCGCGACGTGCGATGTGCCCAGGCGCTCCCGGCGACGGTCACGCAAGCGAGCGGCCGGACGTGGCGGATCTCGCTCGCCGGAGCGCCGGGGCGGTATGCCGTTCACCTGTTCGGCAGGGGCCCGGAAGGCAACGCCGCCGCATCGTTCGCGGTGGAGACCACGACCGGGGGACCGCTGCCCGCGCCGGTCGCATCGCTGACCACGTTCTTCGAGCGCGACGGCGTACCCGACGCCTACCGCTTCGACCTGACCGTGTCCTACCTGGCGACGACGCCATCGCGAGCGGACGCCCGCCTCACCGTGACGCCGGCCGACGGCCGGGTGTCCTCGTACACCCTCACCCCGGTGACGAACGACGCCAACGGCGCCTGCGTGACGCCAGGCACCGTGGCGCTCGGCGCGCCGGCTCCCCGGGGGCGGGTGGTCGAGGAGATCGGCCGGCCGCCGTACGGCCTTCGCGTCGAGCTCGAGCTCGACGACGAGCGCTACACAGCCACGGCGAGCTGGCCGGAGGATGTCGAGACCAGCTCGTCGATCCCGCTGCGCTTCAATCCCCCACTCCCCGCCAGCAAGTAGCCCCGACCATCGCGGATAGCATCCGGAGCTCATGGATGGGGAACTCTCCGGCAGAGCGTCCGAGGCCGAGCTGATCCGGCAGCTGCGTGACTTGGTCGCGTGAGTGGACGATGGGCGGCGGTTGACCCAGACCGGGCGGCTGCGGATGGCTCATGCCCGCGAGCTCGTTCTGCTGCTCCGGCTCAGCGACGAGATCGACCCGCTGATCGGTGTGCGGCTTCGCTTATCCTGTGCTGTATGCCGAGGTACGACTACCGGTGCCGCGCCTGCGGCGCCACCTTCGAGGTGTCCCGCCCGATGATCGAGGCCACCGCGCCGGCGCTCTGCCCGCAGGGACACGACGACACGGTGAAGCTGCTCTCGACGGTGGCGCTGACCGGCCGCGCCGGATCATCCTCGGCTCCGCTCGCGACCTCCGGCGGCGGCTGTGCCTGCGGTGGAGGCGCCTGCGCCTGCGGCCACTGATCACCCGCGTCGACCTCGGTGTAGACGAGGAGACCACCCGCGTCGGCAACCGGCCACTCGCGTGACCGGACGCATGGGCAGGCGGGGGATCACGAGGAGGCGGACTTCCTCTGCGCCCGACGACGAGATGGCGGACGACTGGACGGGGGATCCGTACGACGATCGCGGTATTGTGCCGGCTCAGGTCGCGAGCCTCCTCGGATTGATCGCCGCTGGAGGATTGGACGACCCTTGGTCTCGACCCGATCCGGACGGGTTGATTCGCCGGACCATCACCCGGCTTTCGGCAAGATCGCTGCGGTCCATGGTTATGGAGACCCGTCCGGGATCACGACCTGTGTCCGACGAGACCAGAGGGTTGATCTGGCATGATCCAAGCCCGTGTGGGACGGGCGGTTCGTAGGGGAGTGGCGGCGGCATCAGGCGGAGGCGCTGGCCGCGTTCGAGGCGAGCCACGCCGGTGATGACCACAATCACTACGTCGTCATGCCGCCCGGCGCCGGCAAGACGCACGTCGGCCTGGAGATCGCGCGAAGGCTTGGCCGGGACACCCTCGTCCTCTGTCCGAACACCGCCATCCAGGCCCAATGGATGAGAGCATGGCGCGACTTCCAGTCACCGATCAGCCCACCTGCTGCACATGACACACAGCGCCCACAGCGGCCAACGGGCATGACGCCCACCGCGAGCCGTGAGCTGCCGACGCCGCTGACTGTGCTGACCTACCAATCGGTGGCCACTTTCGATCCGGATGCCGAGGTCGACCCGGAGGGCCGCGAGAAGAAGTCGCCACATCCGAGAGGCATCACCAAGACCGCGCTTCTCGAGCGGCTGCATGAAAACGGCCAGGCCCTGGTCGAGCGGCTGCGCACCCGCGGCCCGTGGACGCTCGTGCTCGACGAGTGCCACCACCTGCTTGATGTGTGGGGACATCTGCTCGTCGACCTGATCGGCTACATCGCGAACGACGAGCTGACAAGAGTCGTCGTGATCGGCCTGACCGCCACACCGGCGACCCGACTCACAACACAAGAACATGCGATCGTTCGCGAGCTGTTCGGTGACCTCACGTACTCGGTATCCACGCCCGCTGTGGTCAAGACCGGACACATTGCCCCGTACCAAGAGCTCGTCATGCTCACCGAGCCCACCGAGGCCGAGCGCTACTACATCAAGGCCGCGGCAGAGCGTTTCGCTGAGCTTGTCACCGATCTGACCGCCGGCGATTTCGGGACTACACCGTTCCTCGCATGGTGCGACCGACGCTTCATCGCGCGTCCCGTACCCGAAAGCCAGGCACCGGTCGGGTGGGACACGCTCGAGCGCCAAGAGCCCGAGCTCGCGGGCGCGGCCGTTCGCCTGCACGTCGCGGGTCTGCTCGAGATTCCGCCTGGAGCACGCGTACGGGAGGAGCATCGGCGCGGTCTCGACGCCAAGGACTGGGCGGTACTAATCGGCGACTGGGTCCGCGGCTGCCTCGCCGCATCGACCTACCAGCGAGACGACAAGGCCCTGGACGCGCTCCGTCGTGCCCTTCCCTCCGTTGGCTATCAGGTAACGAAGAGAGGAGTACGGGTCGGCCGCAGCCCGGTCGACCGCGTTCTCGCCAGATCCGCCGGCAAGGCGACCGCGGTTCTCGACATCCTCGGCGTCGAGCATGCAGCGCTCGGTGACCGGCTGCGTGCGATCGTGGTCTGCGACTTCGAGCGGGCGACCGGTCAGGTGTCCGCGAGCCTCCGTCACGTAATGGACGAGCAGGCCGGCTCCGCACGGCTCGTGCTCGAGCAGCTGATCCGCGATCCTGCCACCGCCGCGCTGGATCCGATCCTGATGACCGCCCGTACGCTCGCGTGCACGCACTCGACAGCGAACCGGCTCGACGGTTGGCTGCGCGTACACCACCCGGACCTCAACCTCGACCGTCCGCCGCTGCCGACAACCACCGGCCTCACCGCGCCCGTCGAGCTCTCTGGGCGATGGAGTGCACGGCAGCGGGTCGGGCCGATCACACGGTTCTTTGAAGAAGGTCACTCGCGCATCCTGGTCGGCACCCGTGGTCTGCTCGGCGAGGGATGGGACGCCAAACGGGTCAATGTCGTAATTGACCTCACTACCGCGACGACGTCGACCGCCGTCGTGCAGCTGCGCGGTCGTGGCGTCCGCGTCGACCCGACCTGGCCCGAGAAGGTCGCCAACACGTGGACGGTGGTGACAGTCGCGGATGGACACCCGAAGGGCGCCGCGGACTACGCGCGGTTCGTCGCCAAGCACGACGGGTTCTTCGCGCCCGACGGGGACGGGCAGATCACCTCAGGAGTCGCGCACGTCGACGCTACGCTCTCACCGTACGGCCCGCCACCGCCGTCGGAGTTCCCCAGTCTCAACATGCGTATGCGGTCGCGAGCGCAAGAGCGCGAGCTGGCGCGGCAGCTATGGCGCATCGGTCAGCCATATGAGGACAAGGCATCGCGGGTCCTACGCATTCTCACTGCTCGGCACGTCGGACTCACCGGATCGGACCTCGAGGCGGTCGTGCCGCCCTGGCGCAGCGGCCTGAACTCACAGAAGCTTCCGGCCGTTGCAGCACTCGTCGTTGGCCTACTCGGCTTCGTCATCGGGGCCGCCGCGGCATTGCCGGCTTGGGTGGTCGGAGCAGCCGGCGTCGTGCCGACGATCTTCGTATACGGAATCGGAAGCGGTCTGCTCGCTCTTGCCCGGCTCCGTACTCTCGACCGCTCGAGCTCGCTGTGGAACATCGCCGCTGCCATTGCCGATGGTCTGCACGCAGCCGGCGTAATTGGGGTCACGGGCGCGGTCGTCGAGGTAACCCCGCGCTCAGATGGTAGCTACGTTGCGACCTTGCGCGACGCCGCCGAGCAGGATTCGGCGACCTTCGCGGACGCGCTCGACCAGGTGCTGTCGCCGCTCGCCAGTCCGCGGTATGTCGTCTCACGACCAATAATCAACCCACCGTTGCGGATGGGCGCGGCATTGCACCTCGCGCTTCGGCGAGCTGTCGGCGTCGGTACACCAGGCGCGGAGGTATGGCACGCCGTGCCCGATGTGCTCGCCTCGCGCCGCGAGCGCGCCGAAGCCTTTCTGAAGACCTGGCGCCGGTGGGTTGCACCCGGCCGACTCATGTACGTCAACTCGCCCGAGGGTGCCGGCATCCTGGCCGCCCAGCGCGGCAACGACCCATTCGACACCACCGCCGCGATCCGCACCACCTGGCATTGATTAAGACACGTCGCCTGCCGCATGAAGCCGAAGATCGACACCTCAGCCGATTGCCAACCTCGCGCCGGTCAGCGCGAGGATGGCGCCGAATAGCGTGATCGCCAGCGTCCCGGCTGCGATTCCGGTCGTCCAGAGGCGGCGGCGCTGGGCTGTCCCGATGAACTGCCAGCCGACTAGCGCGAGCAGCACACCCTCGATAAGGAACCACGGCTCGAACACCGCCAGGTCGAGCACGACCGCCCTGTGCTTCTCCGCCTCTGACCAGCCGTCGCCAATATCCGGGAAGTCGATGGTGTCGTACCCGGCTAGGTAGAGGCCCTTGGTGGCGAAGCCGTACAAAGCATGGGAGATGCAGACGACGCCGCCGATCCCAAGCGCGATCAATATCAGCCCCGGCATGAGTCGACCGCGCAGGCGGTTCCGATCCCACGCACGCCCGCTCCAGGGGCCAGCGATGAGGGCGAGCACGCCGGCCCCCAGCAAGAGGACGGCCGCGCGGCCGACGCCCTCGACAGCAGGGTCAAGCGAGCCGGCGACCGCCCTCTCGCAGTCAGCGTTTCGGAATGATTGCCACCCCTTTCGAACTCACGTTCGATTCTAGGCGGTCCCACCGACAAGAATGCGCCCGAGTCTCAGCCTCGCCCCCCCAGCTACGAGGACCACTCCAGCTCGACGTCAACAGCGTCGCCGTCGAGTGGGCGTCTCCGAGTGCGGCTCGGAAGACGCCCACGCAGAGCCGTCAGCGAGGAGCACCGTGCTTCCCCCGGACCGGGCAGGTGGCGAGCCTGTTTACACGGCCCACCATCCGCTCGGCACCTCCAGTATTAGGAGCTCTTCGTTTCGGTGTCGGTGGGCCTAGGGTGGTGGTCGTCGCGGGGCGTTGACTCCGTACCGGTAACTGCGAAGTCCTCGCCTACCTCTACCGTGACCCGCTCACCGTTGGCAGTTACCAGGTGCGCCTCGTACACCCCGTCGGAGTCGGTCTCAATCCGCTGGATCGTGGCGCCGGGGTACTCGGCCAGCGCTGCGGCGCGAACGCGTTCCGCAGTGTCCCCGGTGAGAAGCGTCTCGTCCTGCCGTTGCGGCTTCGACTCGTCAACCCCGCCAGGATGCTGACGATTGTCCTCGCTCGCCGAGCTGGTCGATTCCGAGCTGTCGGCGTTTGCGGTCACGGTGCCGGCCAGCGCGCCTCCGGCCAGCAGGCCAACCGCGGCGAATGCGGCAGAGCGGCGCCACTGTCTCCGCCCTCCTCCAACGGCGTCAGTACCTGCGCCAATGGAATCACTCATGCTGCTCTCCAACCTGTCGGGGGCTCTTTCTCGAGCCGCTCCCGGCCAGGCTTTGCGCGCGACCTGGGCACAGGCCGTGCTGTCCCTGTGAAATCGCTATGGATCGGACGTCGGGTGCATGCGACTGTGGCCGCACGCGCGGGCGGACGAGCACCGGACCCGGCGAGGACGCCGTCGGTCGGAGTGACTTGCGCGGGTTGTCGCGCGCGGGAGCGGGTTCAGGTCGGCGCAATCGTCCGGATGGCGGTGGCTGATGAAGACCGCAGTATTACCACACGAGACGGCTACGGGCCGGACGGCACGACGATCTGCTGCAGAGCCCAACGATTCCCATCCGGGTCGTCGAACCGTACGAACCGGCCCCAGGGCTGCTCGTCGACGTCGCT
>JBKOZJ010000186.1:0-33666 GCA_046725875.1 Actinomycetota bacterium | reverse complement strand
CATTACGAATCTGCGCGAGGCAGCCGAACCGCGGCCCGCGCAGAGTGGTCCCCGGCGGAGCCGTCCCGCTCGCGAAGCCGACGCTCGGCGCGCGGTCGTTGCCCTCATGTCCGTGCCTGGCTTGGCATCAGTCTTCGACGGGGCCGGTGCTACGGTCGTCGGCCACGAGCCCGACCGGCCGCCCGCCACTGGCCTCGTGGTCGAGGCCATCAACGCGGCCGGTGCATCCGAAGTCGTCGTCATCGCCGATGGCGAGGCAACGGTCGCAGTGGCCGAAGCGGCCTCCGCGCGGGCCCGTGCAGACGGGGTTCGAGTCGCCGTCATCCCTGCGCGGTCGTGCGTCCAGGCCATCGCAGCGCTGGCGGTGCATGATCCGGCGCATGAGTTTGACACCGACGTTATCGCCATGTCGGGAGCGGCCGGAGCAGCCAGGCACGCCGAGGTCACGATCGCCGAAGGTGACGCGGTCACCACCGTGGGCCTATGCCGGGCGGGGGATGTGCTCGGACTCATCGAGGGCGACGTCGCGCTGATCGGCTCGGATGTGGCGGACCTAGCGCTCGCGCTCCTCGATCGGATGCTCGCCGCGGGCGGAGAACTCGTCACGCTCGTAATCGGCGTTGCGGCGCCGCCTGGCCTCGGTCAGTACCTCTGCCGGCGGCTACACGTACAGCGACCGGAAATCGAGTACGTGGTATACGACGGGGAGCAGGCCAGCTATCCACTGCTCATCGGCGTGGAGTAGCCGTGGATCTCACCGATCCCCTGGCCAAGCTGGTCGGCGGCGCCACCGCCAAGGTACTCGCCGGCAATCTCGACCTGCACACTGTGGGAGACCTGTTGCGCCACTACCCAAGGCGGTATGCGCAGCGTGGGGAGCTGACCGAACTGTCGTCGTTGCGGCTGGACGAGCACGTCACCGTCCTTGCCGAGGTTCGCACGGCGCGGGTCAAACCCACCCGAACCTTCCGTAACCAGGGTCGCCGGGTCGGCGAGATCCTCGAGGTCGTTGTGACCGACGGGCAGGGCGAGCTCGACCTTGCCTTTTTCGCACGAACGCACTATCACAGGCAGCAGCTTCGTCCGGGTAGGCGTGGGTTGTTCGCGGGGAAGGTCGGCCTGTTCCGTGGCCGTCGACAGCTCGCCCATCCGGACTACGAATTGCTCCCGGAAGAGAGCGTCACCGGGGACCCGGAGGCGGTTACTCAGGCCGCGATCGCCTTTCTCGACGAGCTGATCCCGGTCTATCCGGCGACCGCGAAGCTGCAGTCCTGGCAGATCCGCAAATGCGTCGCGATGGGGCTGGACATGCTCGGCGACGCAGCCGACCCCCTGCCGGACGACGTCCGCGCGCGGCACAGCCTGCTCGACCTCTACACAGCGTTCGAGCTCATCCATCGGCCGCGGACCCGCGACGATTGGGTACGGGCGCGGCGCCGGCTCGCCTGGGAGGAGGCGTTCATCCTCCAGGTCGAGCTCGCCCGGCGGCGGGCGCGGATCCGGCAACTGGCCGCCGTCCCGCGCCACGAGCGGCCGGACGGGCTGTTGGCAGCCTTCGACACCCGCCTGCCGTTCATCCTCACAACCGGGCAGCGGGTGGTTGCCGCTGAGCTCTCAGCCGAGATTGCCCGCCCGTATCCCATGCAGCGCCTCCTCCAGGGGGAGGTCGGGTCGGGCAAGACCGTGGTAGCACTGCGGGCCATGCTGACCGTTGTCGACGCCGGCGCCCAGGCCGCGCTGCTCGCGCCGACCGAGGTGCTGGCGCAGCAGCATTACCGATCGATCACAGAGCTGCTCGGGCCGCTCGCGCTCGGTGGCCAGCTCGGCGCAGTGGAGAACGCGACCAGAGTGGCACTCCTTACCGGCTCACAGCGTATCGCCGCCAAGCGGGGCGAGCTGATCGACATCATCACGGGCGACGCCGGTATCGTCGTCGGAACTCATGCTTTGCTCGAGGAGTACGTGCAGTTCTTCGACCTCGGGCTAGTGGTCATAGACGAGCAGCATCGCTTTGGTGTGGAGCAGCGGGCGAGGCTTACCGGCAAGGCGGACCGGCCACCACACCTGCTCGTCATGACCGCCACGCCCATACCGCGTACGGTCGCTATGACCGTTTTCGGCGACCTCGATGTGTCAACGCTTGCCGAGCTACCCGCCGGGCGCGCACCGATTGCCACGCATGTCGTCCCCGCCGTCGAGAAGCCTGCCTTCCTGGAGCGAACATGGCAGCGGCTGCGCGAGGAGGTGGCAACCGGAAACCAGGCCTACATCGTCTGCCCGAGGATCGGTGACGAGGTCGAGATGGAGGAGGGTGCCGCGGACGACGCGCCGGCCGATCTCGCGGAGCTCCCGGCTCGCCGGCCCGCGCTGGCCGTCCTGGACGTGGCGCAGATGCTGGCCGACGGACCACTCGCGGGCCTGCGCATCGAGGTGCTCCACGGCCGCCTTCCAGCCGAGACCAAGGACGACATCATGCGGCGGTTCGCCGCCGGCAAGATCGATGTGCTGGTTGCTACCACGGTCATCGAGGTGGGCGTCGACGTAGCCAGCGCGACCACGATGGTGATCATGGATGCCGAGCGGTTTGGGGTTGCGCAGCTCCATCAACTGCGGGGTCGAGTCGGCCGAGGCGCCGCCCGGGGGCTCTGCCTGCTAGTTACGGAGGCGGTCGATGGGAGCACGCCTAGGGAGCGGCTGGATGCCGTCGCGGCGACCAACGACGGTTTCGAGCTCTCCAAGCTGGATCTCGAGCAACGCCGCGAGGGCGACGTGCTCGGTGCGGCCCAGGCGGGACGCCGGTCCAGTCTTCGGATGCTGGCCGTGCTACGCGACGAGGACCTCATCACGCAGGCCCGGGTCGAGGCGACCGAGCTCGTCGATCACGATCCCGATCTCGAGCGGCACTCTGAGCTGGCCGCGGCCGTCGCCGAGCTGCTCGATCCCGAGCGCGCCGGCTTCATCGATAAGGCATAGGAGCGAGGCGATGGCGGACGAGGCGAGCGCCTTGGCGGCCCTGACCGAGGCCGCCAGGCGGTGACTCGGATCGTGGCCGGCGCGGCGCGGGGCCGGAGGCTGGCCGTGCCGCGCGGCGAGGACGTCAGGCCCACATCCGATCGAGTGCGGGAAGCGATCTTTTCGACAATCGAAGCGATGCGGGGTGGGCTGCGCGGATCTCGGGTGCTCGACCTTTATGCCGGCTCGGGGGCGCTTGGGCTTGAGGCACTGTCCCGGGGGGCGGCACATGTGCTTCTGGTCGAGCGGGATGCTCGCGCCGGGCGGACGATCCGAAGCAACATCGCGTCACTTGGCCTACCGGGTGCCGAGCTAGTGGTGGACCGGGTGGAGCGGATCATGTCGGGGCGGCCGCCCGGCCTGTCCTATGACGTCCTCCTGGCGGACCCGCCGTACCGCACCGGAGACGGCGATCTGCGCGACGTGCTCCGGCTGCTGGCCGAGAACGGCTGGCTTACCGAGGATGGATTGCTGGTGGTGGAGCGCCCGACCCGCGGCGGGCATTTCGACTGGCCGGCGGGTTTTCGCGCCGACCGATCCCGCCGGTACGGAGAGACCGCGGTCTGGTATGGTCGCCGCACCGGGTCGCCGGCAACCGGCGACTAGCGTCCCTCGCCACAAATTCGCCGCAATATCTCCGCGGCCAGGCGGCGCCTCGCTGCGCTCTCGTCGTCGCCGTTAGCGCTGCTAGCGGCCTCCTCCTCGGCCTTGCGATGCATCCACCTGGCCACGAATCTATGCACCGAATTTCCGGCTCGGCACACTAGTCTGCGGCCAGAGAGTGAAGCATTTCGTCCCGGGCGTACGAACGAGGAGGCAACCAAGTCGTGCGACGCGTAGTCTGTCCCGGCTCGTTCGATCCCGTGACCAACGGCCACCTCGACGTCATATCTCGGGCCTCGAGGCTTTTCGACGAGGTCGTCGTCGCGGTGCTGATCAACCAGGCCAAGAAGGGGCTGTTCAGCGTCGAGGAACGAACCGACATGCTGCGAGACGCGACGAAGGAGTTCGGCAACGTCGAGGTCGAGTCCTTCGAGGGACTGATCGTAGACTTTTGTCGCCGGCGCGATATTCCGGCCATAGTCAAGGGCCTGCGTGCGGTCAGCGACTTCGACTATGAGCTGCAGATGGCCCAGATGAACCACTCGCTGTCCGGCGTGGAGACCCTGTTCGTGACAACCAGCCCGGTCTATAGCTTCCTGTCCTCCAGCTTGGTCAGGGAAGTCGCCGCAGGTGGCGGGGACGTGTCCGGACTTGTCCCCGCAAACGTTCTGGAGCGGCTGCACGACAAGCTTGGCCGGGTCTAGGAGGTCGCCTATGCGGTTTGGTCCCGGCCGGCCGCTCGGGTAGGCTGTCTCTCCGGTCTCACGACGAGATCAAGCTCCGCTATGCCCGAAGAATCCAGGAGAGCCAACGCTGGCCGGGGGGACCACTCCCCGACAAGCCCGCGAAGAGGCGAGATCGACCCGGCGCCGATCGTGATCGATACGCACGACCTGGGTCGCCGACCAGGGTCGATGCGCCGGCTAACCCGGGTTGTTCCGGCTCCGGCGGGTCTTGCTATCGAAGTGGCCGGCGTCCCCAAGGGGAGCGAGATCCGGCTGGATCTGCGGTTGGAATCGGTCGTCGAAGGTGTGCTTGTGTCGGGAACGGCGCGGGCGACGGTCGCCGGCGAGTGCGTCCGCTGCCTCGACCCGCTAGAGCGCACGCTCGAGGCGGGATTCCAGGAGCTGTACTCGTACTCCGCCGACGCTGCAGCGGAGGACGACCACGTGCTCGAGGGCGACCTGCTCGATCTCGAGCCGGTGGTCCGCGACGCGATCGTGCTTGCGCTGCCCTTGCAGCCGGTCTGCCGGGACGACTGCCCGGGCCTGTGTCCGGAGTGCGGCGCGCGCCTGGGGGGCGAACCGGGCCACAAGCACGAAGCCGTCGACCCTCGGTGGGCGGCCCTGATGAAGCTGCGAGAGCAGGCTGACAGAAACGAGAAGGAAGAGAGCTAGCCGTGGCCGTTCCGAAGCGGAGGGTGTCGCGCAGCAACACGCGCAGCCGGCGGGCCAACTGGAAGGCCACCCGCCCAGCGCTCGTCACCTGCGAGCGGTGTGGCGAGCTGCGACTGCCCCATCGGGCCTGCCCGACCTGTGGGACTTACAACCGGCGCCAAGCCATCGAGGTGTGACCGCTTGCCGGCCGGTGTGAGGTCAAGGACGTCGCCCTACGCGCAGCTCGAGGCGGCTCTTGGTTACTCCCTCGACCCTGCGCTGCTCGAACGCGCACTGACGCACCGGTCCTATGCATATGAGAACGGCGGCCTGCCAACCAACGAACGGCTGGAGTTCCTTGGCGATTCTGTGCTCGGCCTTGTCGTTACCGACACGCTCTACCGCAACCATCCCGATCTTCCAGAAGGCCAGCTGGCAAAGCTGCGGGCCGCGGTGGTCAATATGCGAGCGCTTGCCAAGGTCGGCCGAACGCTCGATCTTGGAAGTTATCTCCGGCTCGGCAAGGGCGAAGAAGCGACCGGGGGACGGGACAAGTCTTCGATCCTCGCCGACACCCTCGAGGCGCTCATCGGCGCCGTCTACCTCGACTGTGGCCTACATGAGGCCGAGGCACTGGTCCATCGCCTCTTTGACGACGTGATCATCGGCGCGGCTGGGCTGGGGGCGGGATTGGACTGGAAGACCAGCCTCCAGGAGTTGACGGCGAACGCCGGGCTCGGTGTACCGGAGTACATCGTGACCGAGACCGGACCAGACCATGCCAAGACGTTCACCGCATCCGCCCGCGTGGGGGGCATCGCCTACGGAGTCGGCAGGGGCCGCAGCAAAAAGGAAGCGGAGCAGCAGGCGGCCGAGGCCGCCTGGTCAAGCTTGCGGGAGCAGCTCGGGACTCGCGATGCATAGCTCGCCACTCCAGGACGCCCCGCGGACGAGTGGGCAAGCCCACCGGAACTTCGTCAATGCCTGAGCTGCCCGAAGTCGAGGTCGTTCGCCGGGGGCTGGGGCCGAACACCAGAAACCGCGTCGTGACATCGGTAAGCGTGTTCCATCCGCGCGCCGTTCGGCGCCACCTCGCGGGGTCCGCCGACTTCTCCGCCCGGCTGTCCGGACGCCAGCTGCTGGCCCCGGAACGTCGCGGCAAGTACCTCTGGTGGCCGCTCGCGGATCCGGACTCCGCCCCGGTGGCGACCGGCGCGACGAACGCAAGCCTTCCCGCGGGTGAAGCGCTGGTCGCGCATCTCGGAATGAGCGGGCAACTCTTGCTGGTGACCGCGAGTGCGCCCAAGGAGCCGCATCTACGGGTCCTTGTTCAGTTCGCGGATGGCGGACCCCAGCTTCGCTTCGTCGATCAGCGCACCTTCGGCAACCTTGCCATCGAGCCTCTCGAGGGCAACGGTCAGCAACCGGCGCTTCCCGGCTCGATCGCCCACATCGCACCGGACCCGTTCGACCGGGGGTTCGACGACGCCGCGTTCTACCGGATGTTGCGGAGCCGCCATACCGGGATCAAACGAGCACTTCTCGACCAGTCCCTCGTAAGCGGCATCGGCAACATCTACGCCGACGAGGCACTGTGGCGGGCCAAGCTCCATTACGCCCGGCCGACGGAAACCCTCACCAGGGTCGAGGTCGAGCGCATCCTCGTCGGTGCCAGGGAAGTGATGCGGGACGCCATCGACCAGGGCGGAACCACCTTCGACCGCCTGTACGTGGACGTGAACGGCGAGAGCGGCTACTTCGACCGGTCCCTGGCCGTGTACGGCCGCACGGACGAGCCGTGCCCACGGTGCGGGACCCCCATCCGGCGCGATTCCTTCATGAACCGGTCGTCCTACACGTGCCCCCGTTGCCAGCCCAGACCCCGCCGCGCCCGATGGTAGGCATCGCACGAGGTTTGGTCGCCTCAACCGGCCGAGGGGGACGACCCCGTTCTTGACCCCAGGTTGCGCTCCAAGCCTCGCCACGCCCCGGTGGCCCAGCTCCGTTGGTTAGGAGTAGCCGAACATCTCGGTCCAGTAGGGCCCATCTCCGGTCTCTAGTTCGATGCCGACGCCAATCGCCCGCGAGTCGCAGTTCAGGATGTTGGCCCGATGGCCCGGGCTCTCCATCCACGCCTGGACAACCGTCTCAGCATCGGGGTAGCCGCGGGCGATGTTCTCGCCCGACGGGTCCGGGTACCCGGCGTCCTTGGCCCGGTCCCAGGGTGTGACGCCCTCTGGAGAAGTGTGGGCGAAATAGTTCCTTTCCGCCATGTCCTCGCTGTGGCCCCGCGCCGCATCGCGCAGGCGCTCGTCTATTCGCAATGTCGGACAGCCGGCTTTGTCGCGTTCGGCATTGGTCAGGGCGACGACTTCGTCCTCCACCCGGGTACGCGCGCTGACGGTGGGCGAGGACGGCGGAGTTTTCCGAGCCGACGCTGCCGGCTTCGGCCGGCTCGTCGCGGTGGAGCTCGGCGCCGGTGCCGCAGTAGCTGAAGGCGGCGGGCCGACCCGGCCGTCCCGGGTCGCCGGCTCGAAACCCGGACCCGGGCGCGCAGCAATCGCCGCTGGCACCCGGTCGGCCTGATTGAAGGGCAGGCCCCGGGTGGCACCTCCCGGCGAGTTGGCGGGTCCGGCAAGCACGACACCGAGACCGGTTGCGCCGATGGCGGCGCTCACCAGTACGCGGATCGCAGCCGCCCGCGAACGGCGGCGGACATGTCGTGGCACCGCGGACGATGTTAGCGTGATCACGGTCGCTTGGCGCCGAGCTTGGCCGCGGACCGACGCCATCGCATGCAACGCGGACGGTTGTACGTTTTGCGGCGTTTGATCGGATTCTGCTTACTACGGAAGCGCCGTGACCTGGGAAGACACGACGGTAACGGAACGGTCACTATTGACCGGAGCGCCGTTACGTGCGACTCTAGAAGCCCGCGCACCCACAGAAGCACACACGTTTTGGGTGTCTGCGCGTCCATCAATAGCAGGTCTCTCATCGTGGAGGACCCATCTATGGCGAAGGCGCTTCTCGGACACATCGGCGGGCCTGACCCGCGAGTACTCGCCGAGATGCGTCGTCTTCAGCAGCGTGTACGTGAGCTCGAGAGCGAGCTGGATCGGGTACAGGCCGAGAACGACGCACTTAACGAAGCTGTCCGTGGCGAAATGATCAACGTCTCGGACCGGGAGCCAGTCTTCACCTGAACCGGCATCGCCGGCCAGCAGTGGACGCAGCTGGGCTCCGTTAACCGAGGGGCAACCCGAAGGGGTCGCCCCTCGAACCATGTCCTGACGGCCCCAGCCACTCGGGCATCCGGCACGGCACGCCGAGAGCGGCTGTTTCCAGCGATCCATCTGCGCCGATAGGTACTGTCGGGTTAGGAACGCGCCAGTGTGGCGAGGAGAACCTGGGCGTAGCCCGCGACAGTCCACCGATCCGCGGCCGCGTCCCCGGCCCGAGGAACCCGCTGTGCATTTGAGGACCCTGACACTTCGAGGCTTCAAGTCGTTCGCGTCGACCACGACGCTGCACTTCGAGCCTGGGATCACGTGCGTGGTGGGCCCGAACGGCACCGGCAAGTCCAACGTCGTCGACGCGCTGGCCTGGGTGATGGGTGAGCAGGGCGCAAAGAGCCTGCGCGGCGGCAAGATGGAGGACGTCATCTTCGCGGGAACGGCCGGACGTCCGCCACTTGGCCGCGCCGAGGTCGTTCTGACGATCGACAACACCGATGGCGCGCTGCCGATCGAGTACTCAGAAGTCACCATCTCCCGGACCATGTTCCGTAGCGGTGGCTCGGAGTACGCGATCAATGGCAATGCGTGCCGGCTGCTAGACATCCAAGAGCTGCTCTCCGACTCCGGCATCGGCCGCGAGCTGCACGTGGTCGTCGGCCAGGGACAGCTCGATGCGATCTTGTCGGTCAGTCCGGAGGAGCGACGGGGGTTCATCGAGGAGGCAGCAGGCGTCCTCAAACACCGCAAGCGCAAGGAGAAGGCGCTGCGAAAGCTTGACGCGATGCAATCCAACTTGACCCGGCTCCAGGACCTCACGGCTGAGCTTCGCCGTCAGCTCAAACCGCTGGGCAAGCAGGCGGAGATTGCGCGCAGAGCCTCGGTCATTCAAGCCGACCTGCGAGACGCCAAGCTGCGGCTGCTCGCCGACGATCTCGTACAGTTGCGGGCTCAGCTCGACGAGGAGGTCGCGGACGAGACGGCGCTTAGGGGGCGGCGCGCGGGCATGGAGCGCGACCTCGCGGCCGCGAAGGCACGGGAACAGGAACTCGACGAAGCTCTGGCCAGCATTTCCCCGCGGCTGGCCCGGGCCCAGGAGACGTGGTATCGCCTGTCGAGCCTGCGCGAGCGGTTGCGCGGCACAGCGAGCCTCGCCGCCGAGCGTGCCCGCCACCTCGCCGCCGAGGCGGCGGAGGACCGCCGGGGCGGCGACCCCGACGACATGGAGGCAGCGGCCGCCAGGATCAGGGCCGAGGAAGCGAGCCTGGCGGAGCTGGCCGATCGCGACCGAGCCGATCTGGCCGCCGCGATCACTCGGCGTAGCGAGACCGAGGCCGCATTCGCTGCAGAGGAACGGCGCGTCACCGGCCTGCTGCGGGCGCGGGCCGACCGCCGCGAGGGGCTCGCCCGCCTCGCCGGCCAGGTCAGCGCGCTCGAGAGCAAGATCGGGGCTACCGAGGCAGAGATCGGCCGACTCGCCGCGGTCCACGGTGACGCGCGGGCGCGGGCAGACGAGGCAGGCTCCGCCCTGGTCGCGGCGCAGGCGCAGGTCGCCGGGCTTGCCAGGAGCGCGGCAGACCTCGGCGTCGAGCACGATCAGGCCACGGCAGCACGAGCCGCCGGCGAGAAGCAGGTCGCCAAGCTCCGCGATCAGGAGCGCGCGGCGGCCAAGGAAGCAGCGGCGCTCGCCGCCCGGAAAGAGGCGCTCCAGCTCGGGCTAGCCCACAAGGACGGTGCTGGTGCCCTGCTCGCCGCCGACCGCCTCGACGGTCTGCTCGGCTCGGTCGCCGCGCTGCTGACAGTACGCGCCGGCGCCCAGGCCGCGGTTGCTGCCGCGCTGGGCGCGGTGGCCGATGCCGTGGCGGTCCGCGACGTCGACACCGCTCTTGCTTCGATCGCCCTGCTCAAGGCCGGGGACGCGGGCCGCGCTCACCTCATCGCGGGTGCCGGCGACGCAAGCGCCGACTCGGAGCGGCCGGAGGACCCGCGCGACCGGTGGCCGTCGCTGCCCTCGGACGCGACCTACGCCGTCGACCTCGTGGAGGCACCCGAACTTCTGCGGGTGCCGTTGGCCGGCTTGCTGCATCGCGTGGTGGTCGTCGATGATCTGGTCGCGGCTCGGCGGCTGCTCGATCGCCATCCCGACCTTCGGGTCGCTACCCGCGACGGCGATCTGGTCTCCCGCGCCGTCAGCAGCGGAGGGTCAGCCTCCGCACCGAGCCTCATCGAGGTGCAGGCCGCGGTCGACACGACCGAAGAGCGCCTCGCGGCGGTCGCGATTAGGTCGAAACGGTTGGCGGCCGATCTCTCCGCGGCAGAGGAGGCCGTGGAGCGGCAGTCCGCGCGGATCGACGAGATCACGGCCCGGATAAGCGAGTCGGACGTCCATCAACGCTCCATCGCAGAACGGGTCGCGCGGCTCGGAGCATCAGCCCGGGCCGCCGCGGGGGAGGCAGAACGGCTCGCCACCGCCATCGCGGCGGCGAAGACGGCGCGCAACGCCGACCGCGACGGATTGGCCGAGCTCCAGGAGCGGCTCGCGGCCGCCACGGGGGCTGACGATCATGAGGAACCCTCCACGGACTACCGCGATCGTCTGGCTGCGGCATGCACAGCTGCGCGCCAGGCGGAGATGGAGTGCCGGCTCGCTGTCCGTACTGCTGAAGAGCGCGTCCGCGCACTTGGCGGACGCGCCGAGCACCTCCTCCGGGCAGCCGAGCAGGAGCGCGGGGCGCGCGCGGAGGCGGCGATCCGGCGCGAGCGCCAGGCCCGGGAGGCGAAGGTGGCGGCGGCCGTCGCGGCCGGTGCGACCCACACGCTGGCCGTGCTCGAGCTCTCCCTGCATCGGGCCGGCACCGAGCGGGACCAGGCCGAGCGAGCCCGAGGTCGCATCGAGGGAGAGGTCCACGTCCTGAGGTCCAGGATTCGTCAGCTCGGCGGGGAGCTCGAGCAGCTCACCGACACGGTGCACCGGGACGAGATGGCCCGCGCCGAGCAGCGGATGCGCGTCGAACAACTCGAGCAGCGCGCGCTCGAAGAGCACGGCATCGACGTCAGGTCTCTTATCGCGGAGTACGGGCCGGAGCAACCGGTGCTGGTGTTCCCTGAGCCTGGGCAGGAGGACGCGCCTGCCGGGGAACCGGGACCCGAGGGACAGGCACGTCCGTATGTCCGCGCCGAGCAGGAGAAGCGACTCAAGTCCACCGAACGTACGCTTGCGCTGCTCGGCAAGGTGAATCCGCTCGCCCTCGAGGAGTACTCCGCCCTCGAGGAGCGGCATAAGTTCCTGACCGAGCAGCTTGAAGACCTCAGGAACACCCGCCGGGACCTGCTGACCGTCATCAAAGAGGTCGACGAGCGGGTCGAGCAGGTCTTCGCCGCCGCGTACGAGGACACCGCCCGCGAGTTCGGCGAAGTCTTCGCGAGGCTCTTCCCTGGTGGCGAGGGCCGGCTCGCGCTCAGCGACCCGCATGACATGCTGACGACCGGGATCGAGGTGGAGGCGCGGCCGCCGGGCAAGAAGATCAAGCGGCTGTCTCTGCTTTCCGGTGGCGAGCGTGCCCTGGTCGCTGTTGCGCTACTGATCGCCATCTTCAAGGCCCGGCCGAGCCCGTTCTACGTACTGGACGAGGTCGAGGCGGCGCTGGACGACACCAACCTCGGCCGGCTGCTGGAGATCCTTGAGGAGCTGCGGGAGTCCAGCCAGCTCATCGTCATTACGCACCAGAAGCGCACCATGGAGATCGCAGATGCTCTCTACGGCGTCTCGATGCGTAACGACGGCGTGACCACGGTCATCAGTCAGCGCCTACGCGATGTCTCCGACGAGACTGTCCCCAAGCCCAGGCGATCGACGAAGAACTCGCTCGCGCCAGCGGCACACTAGGACGGTTCGCTGCAGAAAGCCGTCGGGCGCAGCCGAGGTCCGTAGGCTGGCGCCGTGGATGCCAAGCCTTTGCCGCGACCGTTCGAGGCGCTGCTGTGCGACCTCGACGGCGTGCTGCGGGTATGGGACGACGGGGATGTTCTCGACGTGGAGGCGGAGTTCGGACTGGCCCCGGGCGCGATCGCGGCGGTCGCGTTCGCGCCGGAGCGCCTCCTGCCCGCCGTCGTCGGCGTGGTCGATGACGACGGATGGCGGATGTCGGTGGCCGCGGCCTTCGTCCCCACGCACGGCGTCGAGGCCGCGGCGGACCTGGTCTCGAGGTGGAGCGCACCGATCGGGCGGGTGGACGAAGCCGTGCTCGAGCTTCTAGAGGCTGTACGTAAGGCCGGTGTGCCGGTGCTCTTGGTGACGAACGGGACTACCCGGCTCGAGATGGATCTAGCGGCCCTTGGTTTGGATCAGGCCGTGGACGGCGTGGTGAACTCTGCGCGGATCGGCGCAGTGAAACCGAACCCGGAGATCTACCTAGCCGCCGCCGAACAGGCGAACTGCCCACCGCAGCGCTGCTTGCTCGTGGACGATACGCCGGCCAACCTCGAGGGGGCGTTGGCAGTGGGCATGTCTGCCGTCCGCTACACCGGCTTCGATTCGCTCCGCGAAGCCATCGCGCCGGTGCTGGCGAGCCCGGGACAGAATCACGCCTCGTAGTCGTCGGCCGTGGCCGGCAGGGCCGCGTACATCGTCCGGAACTCCTCCGGTGGGGTGATCTCCCAGTCGTTGCCACCGCGCTCCACGGGGATCAGCGTGACGTCGCCGTCCTGCCACCAGTAGAGCTCCGGGCTGACCGGGTGCGGGAGAACGGCGAACATCTGCGCGGCTCGCGCCACCATCCAGGGCACGGCAACGCCGGTCCGCTGCTGGTCGGCGATGAGATGGATCATTGCGGTGTCGTGCTGCGGTACGGCGAGCAGCACACCGTGGGGCGCTGGCGCCGGCAGCAGGTCGGGGAGGAACAGTGCTGGCGAGGCACCGCGGCTGTCCTCGGACACCACGAGCGAGACCCGACTGGTCTGGTCAAGCTCCTGGATGCCCACATGCCATGGCTCGATGACCCGCCGCGTGTTTGCCCGGGCCGCCGCGAGGACGTCAAGCTCTGGGGTTGCCCAGCGGGCCAACTCTGACTTCGTCACCGGGCTTGCCGCGCTGGCCAGCCCGTTCGCGGGCCGGTCGACATCGAGGAAGAGCGCCACGTCGATCCCCGGCGCATATTCCCGAACGATGCCGTGCTCGGGCCGGGCCATCCCCGCGGGTTGCAGACGCAACAGTAAGCGGCCCTTGGCCTGGGGATATGTCTCGGCAATCTCGGCCCGCCGAGCCTGCCAGTCCGGGTAAGCGAGGGTCGCGTTCACCCAGCGGTCCACGACCTCGCCGCGCCGCGCCTCCGGTGCGAGCCGCCAGGTACGCACGATGTCGTTGAGGCTCGCGGACACAAATCGACCGTTCATGACCAAGTCGAGGTGCCAAGGGTCCAGCCAAGTGAATTTCACGCCGTCCCGTTGGAACGCGGTCGTGAGGAGCTCTTTGATCGTTTCCTCAGGTCGTGCGTTCTCCGGTGTAGCCACACCGCTGCGTACGAGCGCGAAGATCCCCATCTGCCAGCCTTCAGGTAATCGGCCCGGTCACTCTAGCCGGTGAATACGGCCCCATGAGCGTGTTAAGCCAGGATTCGCTGACGTGTAGCTGATCTGCGTCTTCGCCGGTGCTGGTTCAACATCTCGCTCGGTGGGGAAGCCGACCACAGCGGTTCGCCGGCGATGTCCGGCCTGATCTCGTTGCCAGGCGGCGGCGCTGCTACTTTGGGCTCCCTGCGACCCTGCCATGCCACCCGCGGTTCTCCGGCCACCGTCAAAGGACCTCGAACACGCGGCACTAGGACGCTGAGGCTTTGGGAGACTGGTCCCACCATGGATGCCGTTGTGTATGTAGTAGTAGCCGTTGTCGTGCTGATCGCCGCGGGCGTCGGACTACTCGTCTCGCGGCGCACCACGCGCGCGGAGCGCCGGACGGCTTCGCCCGAGGTCGCCGCGCCTGAACGCCCGCATGCGGCCGCCCAGACACCGAGCGCCGACATTGAAGAGGCCGAAGCGGCACCCGTCGAGGCACCGTCCGCGCCCGCCCCGCCGGATCAGGTTCCGGAGGCACCGCCGGCGGTCGAGCGACCCGAGGCGCCGGCCGGGCGGCTCGTCCGGCTGCGCTCGCGGCTAGCGAGGTCGCAGTCAACGTTCGGCCGCAGCCTGCTGTCGCTGCTCTCCAGGGAGACGCTCGACGAGGACACGTGGACGGAGATCGAGGACACCCTACTCGTGGCCGACGTCGGTGTCGGGCCGGCCAAGGAGCTCGTCGAGGGGTTGCGCACCCAAGCTCGGGTCGAGGGCATCAAGAACCCCGAAGAGGCGCGCCGCATCCTTCGCGAGAACCTGCTCTCCGCCATTGGCCCGGACCTTGATCGCCGAATCCACATCGACCGGCCTTCCGCCGACCTTCCGGCCGTCATCTTGGTGGTCGGTGTCAACGGGACCGGCAAGACGACGACCGTGGGGAAGCTCGCCCGCGTCCTCGTGGCCGAGGGTAGACACGTCCTGCTCGGTGCCGCCGATACCTTCCGAGCCGCCGCCGTGGATCAGCTCCAGACCTGGGGCGAGCGGGTAGGCGCGCATACCGTGCGCGGCGCCGAAGGTGCCGACCCGGCCAGCGTCGCCTTCGACGCCGTGCGGCGGGGGACGGCGGAAAGGGTGGATGCGGTCGTCATCGATACCGCCGGCCGCCTGCACACCAAGACCGGACTGATGGACGAGCTCGGCAAGGTGAAGCGGGTTGTGGAGCGGCAGGCGCCGATCAGCGAGGTGCTCCTGGTCCTCGATGCCACCACCGGCCAGAACGGGCTGGTCCAGGCCCGGGTGTTCGCCGAGGTCGTAGACATCACCGGCATCGTGCTCACGAAGCTGGACGGCACGGCGAAGGGTGGGATAGTCATTGCCGTCCAGCGCGAGCTGGGTGTCCCGGTCAAACTTGTCGGCCTCGGTGAGGGACCGGACGACCTGGCCCCCTTTGAGCGGGACGCATTCGTGGATGCGCTGCTGAACTAATCGGTCTCCCCGTGTTCCCACCGGCGGCTCGCGAGCGGTCGGCCGGATACGCTGGCGGGACCCCTCATATCAGGACGACCCGAGGTTTCTCCGTGTTCGACGCGCTATCCGACCGCATCACTGCGACGCTCAAGAGCCTTCGCGGCAAGGGCCGGCTCTCCGCCTCCGATATCGACGCGACCTCCAACGACATCCGGGTCGCGTTGCTCGAAGCGGACGTTGCCCTCCCCGTCGTGCGGGACTTCATCGCTGCGGTCAAGGAGCGGGCGCGCGGCGCCGAGGTGCATGGCGCGCTCAACCCAGCTCAGCAGGTCATCAAGATCGTCAACGAAGAACTGATCGCTATCCTTGGCGGCGAGACACGCCGGATACGGTTCGCCAAAACCCCGCCGACCGTGATCATGCTGGCGGGTCTGCAGGGCTCGGGAAAAACCACCCTCGCCGGAAAGCTTGCGAATTGGCTGCGCGGGCAGGGCCATCAGCCGGTGCTCGTCGCGGCCGACCTGCAGCGCCCCAACGCCGTACAGCAGCTGCAGGTGGTGGGGGAGCGGGCCGACGTGCCGGTCTTCGCCCCCGAGCCCGGTAACGGCGTCGGCGACCCGGTGCAGGTCGCGAGGAAGTCGCTCAAGTACGCCAGCGAGAAGCTCTACGACGTAGTGGTCGTCGACACGGCCGGACGGCTCGGAATCGACGCCGAGATGATGCAGCAGGCGGCCGACATCAAGGCGACGCTCGACCCGGACGAGGTGCTCTTCGTGGTCGACGCCATGATCGGCCAAGACGCGGTCAATACCGCGCAGGCCTTCCTCGACGGCGTCGGCTTCGACGGCGTCGTACTCACCAAGCTCGATGGCGACGCCCGCGGCGGCGCGGCTCTGTCGGTGGCCCGAGTCACCGGCCGGCCGATCATGTTCGCGACGAACGGTGAGAAGCTCGACGACTTCGACGTCTTCCATCCCGACCGGATGGCGTCGCGCATTCTCGGCATGGGCGACATGCTCAGCCTGATCGAACAGGCCGAGCGTGCATTCGACGCCGAGCAGGCGGCGAAGATGGCCGACCGCATGATGCGCGGGGGCGGCCGCGACCTTACCCTTGAGGACTTCCTGCACCAGATGGAGCAGGTGCGGAAGCTCGGCTCGATCTCCAAGCTGCTCGGAATGCTGCCGGGGACGGGGGAGATCCGGGCGCAGATCAACGCGATCGACGACCGTGACGTGGACCGGGTGGCCGCGATTATCAAGTCGATGACCCCGGCGGAGCGGACGGACCCGCGCATACTCAACGGGTCCCGCCGCGCCCGCATCGCCCGTGGCGCCGGAGTCACCGTTACCGAGGTCAACGGTCTCGTGGAGCGCTTCTCCGAGGCGCAGAAGATGATGCGGCAGATGGGTCGCGGCGCACTGATGCCGGGGGCTGCAGGCATGCCGCCTGGCGCACCCGGCGGATTCGGCGGGGGCAGGCGGGCGAAGGGCAAGGCCGGCAAGAAGGGCAAGGCGAAGGCGGGCCGCAGCGGCAACCCGGCGAAGCGAGCGCTCGAGGCGCAGTCGCGGGCTCGCGGAAGTGCGGCCGCGGAGAGCGCCTTGCCGGGTCCCGCTGGTGCCGACCCGTTCGCCAGCCTCGGCGGGACCCTCGGAGCCGAGGACTACGAGCTGCCCAAGGAGCTGCGGGACGCCCTCGGGAGCGGCGACGAAGCGTAGGGAGCGGCCAAATGACGCCGCTACGCTCGCATACGTGGCCGGCTCTGGCGAGCAACCGATGCATCTGCGCGGCGTCATACTCCCGGGCGGAGAACCTCGGGACCTCTATGTCGTCGGCGGCCGAGTCACGTACGCACCGGTCGACTCGGCCGAGACGGTGGCGACCGGTTGGATCCTTCCCGGCCTGGTGGACGCCCACTGCCATATCGGGCTCGACACCGGCGGCGCCGTCGACGAGGCGGAGCAGGAGCGTCAAGCCCTCGCCGACCGGGACGCAGGAACCCTCCTGATCAGGGATGCGGGGAGCGCAGCGGACACCCGGTGGATCGATGACCGCACCGATCTGCCACGGATCATCCGAGCCGGCCGACACGTTGCCCGAACCAAGCGGTACCTGCGGAACTACGGTGTGGAGGTCGACCCGGCCGGCCTCGCCGACGAAGTGACCCGGCAAGCCGCGCGGGGTGACGGCTGGGTGAAGATCGTCGGTGATTGGATCGACCGAGACGTCGGCGACCTCACCCCGTGCTGGCCGGCCAACACACTCGCTGCGGCGGTCGGGCGCGCACACCAGGCGGGCGCCCGGGTAACCGTCCACGTGTTCGGAGAGCAGGCCGCGGACGACGCGATTGCAGCCGGCGTCGACTGTGTGGAGCACGGCACCGGCTTGTCAGCCGCCACGATCGCGACCATGGCGGCGCGTGGCGTCGGCCTTGTTCCCACCTTTGTCAACATTTCGAACTTCCCCGCCATCGCCGAGCAGGCATCGCCGCGGTTCCCGGCCTACGGGGAGCACATGCACCGCCTCCACGCCGGCGCGGCCCGCCGGATCACCCAAGCCCATGAGGCGGGTGTCCAGATCTACGCCGGCACGGACGCCGGCGGGAGCATCGCACACGGGCGGATCGTCGACGAGATCCTCGCCCTGCGCGACGCCGGCCTGCCGCCCGAGGTTGCGCTCGGCGCTGCGTCCTGGCGCGCCAGGCAGTGGCTGGGACGCCCCGGCCTCGACGAGGGTGCCCCGGCCGACCTCCTTGTCTACGCCGAAGATCCGCGGACGAATCTCAAGGCGCTGTACGACCCGCAGCGCATCATGCTGCGTGGCCGGATCATCCGCTGAGCGTCATCCTCCTGTGCGATCTGGCACAATGGTCGCCTGCTGACACTCGGCTTGCGCAATCCCTCTCCGCGCGCAGGCCGCGTCCATCGAGGCGGTGTTCGACCTCCCCCACAGGTCCGAGCAGCCTCACCACGACACCAGACCGGAGCGTTCCACTGCCGTGGCAGTAAAGATCAAGCTGAAGCGGATCGGCAAGATCCGCAACCCGCAGTACCGAATCGTGGTAGCCGATGCGCGCACAAAGCGCGACGGCCGGGCCATCGAAGAGATCGGCACCTACCAGCCCAAGCAGGAGCCCTCGCTGATCCAGGTGAACTCCGAGCGGGCGCAGTACTGGCTCTCCGTCGGCGCCCAGCCGACCGAGCCGGTTCGGGCGCTGCTGAAGGTCACCGGCGACTGGCAGAAGTTCAAGGGCGAACCGGGAGCAGAGGGCACCCTGAAGGTGTCCGAGTCCAGGGTTGACAAGAAGTCCGTGTTCGAGGCGGCGGTTAAGCAGGCCGCTGACGAGCCAAAGGCCGGGGCGACCACGCCGAAGACGAAGAAACGGACAAGGGCGGAGCCGAAGGCTGCCGCGGGCGCGGAGGCGCCCGCCGGCCAGGCCGAGGCGCCGGCAGGCGAGGCCGGGACAGTCGCCGCCGAGCCCGAGCAGGGGCAGGCCGCGCCGGAGGCGGCGGCCGGCACCGACAAGGGCTAGCCGGTGCTCGAGGAGGCGCTCGAACACCTCGTCCGGGGGATAGTCGATCACCCGGACGATGTTCGAGTACGCAGCCGCGAGCTGCGCCGCGGCCGCGTGCTCGAGGTACGCGTACACCCTGACGACCTCGGCCGCGTGATCGGCCGCAACGGTCGAACGGCGACCGCCTTGCGGACGGTCGTCGGCGCTCTGAACGGCGGACGGAGTATCCGCATCGACCTGCTCGAGGCCGGCCGCTCCAGGCGCAGCGCCTAGCCGCCGGTGCCGACTGTGGGCTGGTGATGGACCTCGTCGTCGGCCGGGTCATCCGGGCTCACGGCATCAAGGGCGAGACGGTCGTCGAGATCCGCACGGACGATCCCGGCGGTCGGTTCACGCCGGGGGCCGTGTTCCGCACCGAGCCGGCCGGCGCCGGTCCGCTGACCGTGCGAACGGTGCGGAGGCACCAGGGACGCCTGCTCGTCGCCTTCGCCGGGGTGACCGGCCGCGTCGCCGCCGAGTCGTTGCACGGGGTGCGCCTGCTCGTCGAGGCGGCTGACGACGAGCCGGCAGACGGCGAGGACTACTACGACAGGCAGCTAGTGGGGCTCCGGGCGGTGACCAGGGCCGGAGACCAGGTCGGGGAGGTAGTCGAGGTGCTGCACCTCCCCGCCCAGGACGTCTTGGTCCTACGGCGGCCGGAGCAGGATGCCGACGTCCTCGTCCCGTTCGTCCGTGACATTGTGCCGGACGTCGATCTCGCGGGCGGCCGGGTCGTCCTCACCCCGCCACCGGGGCTGCTCGATCCGAATTCCGAAACGGTGGAGCCAGGGCAGGTGGATGCGAGCGATGCGAATCGACATCATCAGCATCTTTCCTGAATACCTTGCGCCGCTCGGCGTGTCCCTGATCGGCCGGGCCAGGGAGACCGGCCTCCTCGACGTGCACGTACACGATCTCCGCGTCTGGACCACGGATGTGCACCGGACCGTCGATGACACCCCTTACGGCGGCGGACCGGGCATGGTGATGAAGTGTGAGCCGTGGGGATCCGCCCTTGACGCCGTCACGGGCGGTGAAACTCGGGACGGCCACTCTCGGACCGGGCCACCGCGGCTGGTCGTGCCCACCCCCAGCGGGCGGCTGTTCAGTCAGGAGCTCGCGGAGGAGCTATCGGGGCAGGAATGGCTGCTCTTCGCTTGTGGCCGCTACGAAGGGATCGACGCCCGGGTCGTCGAGGACGCTCGGTCGCGGATGGTGGTCGACGAGGTGTCGATCGGCGATTACGTCCTCGCCGGTGGGGAGGCGGCCGTTCTGGTGATCGTCGAAGCGGTCGCCCGCGTGCTTCCCGGCGTCCTTGGCAACACCGGCTCGATCTCCGACGACTCATTCGCACCGGGGCGGATGGCCGGCCTGCTCGAGGGGCCGGTCTATACGAAGCCGGCCGAGTGGCGAGGGCGCATGGTGCCACACGTGCTCATCTCGGGCCATCATGCCGCGATCCAACGGTGGCGGCGTGACCAGGCGCTCATCCGGACCGCGGAACACCGGCCCGACCTGGTCTCCCACCTCTCGCCCGGCGACCTGGATTCGGCCGACCTCGCCGTTCTTGCCGCGCTTGGCTGGGAGGTCCGCGGTGACCAGCTCGTCCGGGCGGACTGAGGTGCGGTTTCGCTCCGCCCGGCGGTGTGTGGCAAACTGGTTCACTGCCGTGGCGGCGCGGACGGCGCCCGCGGTCAAAGTCTTTGTTCATCACGATCACGCGGCACTGGTGAGTGCTGCGCTGTGCGAGGAAAGCGACCACGACGATGCACACGCTCGATGCCGTTGACGCTGTCTCTATGCGCTCGGACATCCCGGAGTTCCGCCCCGGGGATACGCTCAAGGTCCACGTTCGGGTCGTCGAGGGCAACCGCTCCCGGATACAGATTTTCCAGGGTGTGGTCATCCGCCGGCAGGGCAGCGGCGTGCGGGAGACCTTCACCGTTCGCAAGGTCAGTTTCGGCGTCGGCGTCGAGCGGACCTTCCCGGTGCATTCGCCGGTCATCGATCGGATCGAGGTGGTTAGCCGGGGCGACGTTCGGCGGGCGAAGCTCTACTACCTTCGGGAGCTCCGTGGGAAGGCAGCCAAGATCAAGGAGCGGCGGGAGGCGCCGGCAGCCCGCTGATCCTGACGTACTACTCGCTTGAACCCCGCCCACGCCAATTTGCCGCGCATGTTTCCTCCTGGTTCCACGCTTCGTGCGGCGGCTCGGTCGTGGAAGGGGCCAAGATCTGTTCGACCTGAGACGGGTGGGCGCCGATTCCATCGGGGGCCGTCCGCCGAAGTCCTGGCTGACCGAGGTGGGATCGCCAACTCAGCGGGCCAGCTTGCGTGAGTCCGCAGGTTAGGCTCAGCAGCGATGGACGACCCCGAAGCGCCCGCGGACCACGATCCGCAGACCAGCCGGCCGCGGCAGGAAGCTGACCCGCGGCCGGCGGGGCCGAATGCCGGCGGCCGCCGGGAGTCCGTCGGCGACGACACCGGCGCCCACGAGAGTGCCGAGGTCGAACCGGAGGCCGGGGCGCCGGCGGCCGGCACCGACGCCGAGGGGCAAACTCCGCGCCGGAAGCGCCGCTCCTTCCTTCGCGAGCTGCCGTTTCTGGTGGGCATCGCGCTCGTACTCGCCCTGCTGCTGAAGCTCTTCGTCGTGCAGACGTTCTACATCCCGTCTAGCTCGATGGAGGACACGCTCCGCATCGATGACCGCGTCCTCGTCAACAAGGCCGTCTACCACCTGCGCGACATCGAGCGAGGCGAGGTCGTGGTCTTCAACGGCGCCGACTCGTTCGATGAGTCGCAGGGCAACCTCGATCGGCCCGGTGGAGTGGCCACGGGCTTCGCCGGCGTGGCCAGGCTCTTCGGCGCCGGGAGTGGCGAGCGCGATTACATAAAGCGCGTGATCGGTCTACCGGGGGACCGGGTCGCCTGCTGTGATGATCAGGGCCGGCTCACTGTAAATCGCGTGCCGCTTGACGAGCGCGATTACCTCTTCCCGGGAGACAAGCCTTCCCTTGAGACGTTCGACATCGTGGTACCCGAGGGAAGGCTATGGGTGATGGGCGATCACCGAACCGTTTCACAGGACAGCCGCTCGCATCTGGGCGAGCCCGGTGATGGCACCGTTCCGATAGACAAGGTCATCGGTAAGGCCTTCGTGATCGTGTGGCCGTTCGGTCACTGGCGAACACTGCCCGTTCCCGACACGTTCAAGCAGTCGGCGATCGATGCCAACGCCGGCGGGAGCTGACGTGCCAGCGGGTAGTCGACCTCGCGGGAAACCGGACCTCAGTGGCGGGCGTCGCACGCCGGACGCCCCCGGTCGCCACGAGCGCGCCGATATCGCGCCGCCCGTCCCGCCCGCGGTACCGATGCTGCCGCCGATGGAGCCCCCGGGCGCTGCCTGGCCCGGTTCGCGGCGCACGGATGGGGCGAGGCCGTCGGCAAACGGCGTTCCACAGCGCGAGTTCGGTACGCCCGATCTGCCCCGCGGCCAGCCGCGCCTGTCCGTTGGCAGGCCTGCTGAAGGAGTGCCGCCGGCGGACGAGCCGCGCGGGCGTCGTCGGCGCGAGCAGCCAGGGGCGGCCGAAGGGCCCCCGTCCGCCCCGCCGACCCCTCCGGACGCGTCCGGGCAGGTTCTAGGCCCGCGGATGTCCGCGAAGCTCGCCCGCGCCGCGGCGGAGGAGACCATGGCGCGGCAGGTGACGCCCGATCGCGCCCCTCGGCCTGCTCCTGCGCCGGCCGGCTACTGGCCGCGCGTTCGCTCGGACCGGCCTCACGTAGAGCGCGCCTACGAAGGGGCCCAGCCGGGCACCGGAGCAACGCCTCCCGGGCAGCGGGCGCCCCGGCTGGCCGGCCCGGTTACGGTGCGTCGCCGACACCGCCAGAGGAAGGGGGAGGGCGGATCGCTCCTGCGCGAGCTGCCGATCCTCGTGGGCGTGGCGCTGCTCCTCGCCCTGCTCATCAAGACGTTTCTCGTCCAGGCGTTCTACATACCGTCTGACTCGATGGAGAACACGCTCAAGGTTGGCGACCGGGTGCTGGTGAACAAGCTCGGCAACTACTTCGGTGACATCGATCGGGGCGAGATCGTGGTCTTCCGGGACCCCGGCGGCTGGCTTGGCAGCGAGGATTCGAGCTCGCCTGGCAATCCAGTGGTGCGGGCAGTCAAGAACGTCTTCGTGTTTATCGGCCTGCTGCCCTCGGACAGCGAGAAGGACCTCATCAAGCGGGTCATCGGCGTACCGGGTGACCGAGTCAAGTGCTGCGACTCGGCGGGGCGGATCACCGTGAACGGCGTGCCGCTCGACGAGCCGTACGTCTTCCCGGGCAATACGCCGTCCGACTCGACGTTCGACGTCACGGTGCCCGAGGGCCGGCTCTGGATGATGGGCGATCACCGCGCCGTCTCCGCAGACTCCCGCCTCCACCTGGGGGAAGCGAGCGGGACCATCCCGATGGACAACGTGATCGGGCGCGCATTCCTCGTGGTGTGGCCGTTCGGGCGCGCCGGAACGCTGCCCGTCCCGGACACATTCCACCAGAAGGCACTCGATGCGGCGGGCGTGGCCGGCGGCCTTGGCCAGGTAGTGACCACGGCTGCGACCGCACCCCTGCTCCCCGGACTTACAGTGACCATCCCGCTCTCCGCGTTTCGGTTGCGCCGACGCGTGGGGCGCTCGCTCTAGCACTGCACGGTCCTCCAGGCGCAAACTGGGTAGAACTGCGGCGCAGTGTGCTGTAGGGACAGCGACGAGCGATCTTTGGGGGCCATGTGTCTCTCGTGTCACGTAACCGCGGGGGTTCCAGCGGCTCAGCAGCCTGGACTCTTGATCAACAGCTTGAGCTGCCCGAGATGGTCCCGGTGCTGTCCCGCGGCAAGCACCGGAACCCACGTAAAGGCGCATGCTTTATGGAGCTCGCGTCCTACCTGGCCGGCGAGCGTTGGAGCGACCATCCGCGGTGCACCCACCCGCTGCTCGCCGCGCTTGCCCGCGGCGTGAACGACCTCACCTCCGATGCCGGACGCTCCCAACTGGCCGGGCTGATCCCAAACGTCATCGGCCTCACCAGCGACGATGTACGGGTGGACGCACGGATCGCGGTGCGGTCGGCGACGACCGCGCTGCCCGTCGTTTCGGAGGAGCGCCAGCGCATCCTTGCCATTTCCGTGCTGGTCGCGGAACGCCTGCTTGCTTCGCTGGACGGCCGCCCGCTCGGAGATCTCGAGGAGCGCAGCCGCGAGGCACTCGAGCAGGTGCCGCTCGCGGCACGCTGGGCCCGCCGCTACACCCGCGAGATGCCGCCCGCTCCGAAGGGGTTCCGCCGGTATGCCGCGCCCACCACGGTCCGGAACGCCGTGGAGGGGATCGCCCGGGCGTGCGTTCCGGACACCGACGGGTTGCTGCGGGAACTGCTCGCGACCGCGATCACTGACTGCCGGGCCCTGGTCGGTCCGCCGGCCGCCGATGGAACCCGGCCGAGTGGCAGGAGCGCGGGCGAATCGAGGTCCTGGGTCGCAGCCTGCGAGCTCACTCAGGCCCGCTGAACTGTCGGCGACCTTAAGACGTCGCTGGGCAACGCCGTCCTTACTGCGGCGGGCGGCCGTTCGTTGCGCCGACCCAGCCACTGCGTCAAGGTCGCGGGTCTATCCGACTTGGGCCGCGGCGGTGCGCGAGGATGTGGTCCGTGGGTGAGCTGCCGAAGGGCGTGACGGTTCGCCGGGACGCCGGCTTGTACGGATACGAGCGGGCGCTGACCCGCGCCGGGCTGGCACCGATAGCCGGCGCCGACGAGGCCGGCCGCGGTGCGTGCGCCGGCCCGCTGGTAGTCGCGGCCTGCGTGCTACCCGAGGGTCGGCGCGGGCAGATTGCCGAGCTGGCCGACTCGAAGCTGCTCGTTCCGGCGACCCGGGAGCGGGTGTATTGCCGGATCGTCGATCGTGCGCTGGCTTGGTCGGCCGTGATCATCCCGCCCGGGGAGATCGACCGGCTCGGCCTCCATGTCTGCAACGTGGCGGGGATGCGCCGGGCGATTGCCCAACTCGCAGTGCCGCCCGCCTACGTGCTGACCGACGGTTTCCCGGTCGCCGGGCTTGGAGCGCCGGGCCTTGCCATTTGGAAGGGCGATCAGGTCACGGCCTGCGTAGCGGGTGCATCTGTGATCGCAAAAGTGACCCGAGACCGGATCATGTGCGAGCTCCACGAGAGCTATCCCGAGTACGACTTCTCAGGCCACAAGGGTTACGTCACCCCCGAACACAATGCCGCTCTGCTTAGTCACGGACCGTGCCCGGAGCACCGCCAGCGGTTCATCAACGTCGCACGGACGATGAGAGCGACGTCGGGCGGCGTGGGAGAGAATGTGGCCGAAGGGCCAGAAGCCGACGTCCTACTGGATATGGTCGACGAGGCGGCGGAGGACGTCCGCTTCCAGATCGCGTGATCCGGCGAGTGCTGGCCTGTGGATGGCACTGTGGTCCCGGGTCACACCGGCGGACGTGGGCATACCGCGATACGAAAGGGAGCAGCCGTGAGCGCGGAGGATCTCGAGAAGTACGAGACCGAGATGGAGCTCCAGCTCTACAAGGAGTATCGCGACGTCGTCGGCCTGTTCTCTTATGTCGTCGAAACCGATCGGCGTTTCTACCTCACCAACCATGTGGATCTTCACGTCCGGAACGAGGGCGGCGAGGTCTACTTCGAGGTGACGATGTCGGACGCGTGGGTCTGGGACATGTATCGTCCGGCACGCTTCGTGAAGAACGTCAAGGTTGTGACGTTCAAGGACGTTAACGTCGAGGAGCTAGCGAAGAGCGATCTCGAGGTACCCCACGAGCGACCCGGTTTCGCAGGTTAGAGGCAGTGTCGAGTTCCTAAAGCCGGACTACCGCCCGGGCTGCCCGCTCGGGACGTCATCCGGTCGCGCCGGGCTCTCACCGATTGGAGTGACCGCGGGCCGGACGGAGCAGCCCCTGTCGTTGGTTATGCACACGGTCGAGAAAAGACACCCAGCCATCCACAGCCCGCCGTGAACGGGTAGCGGCCTCCCGATGCGTTCCGTCAATCTCGGCTCCGGGAGGTGGGGCCAGTGCGGGCGAAGGACGCGGTCGGCAGGTATGGGGAGGATGTGGCCGCGCGGCATCTCAGCGCGGCCGGGTTTGTCCTGCTGGACCGGAATTGGCGCTGCGCCGCAGGCGAGATCGACATCGTCGCGGCCGATCGCGACACGCTGGTCTTCTGCGAGGTGAAGACGAGGCGTGGCCTCGGGTTCGGCGGACCGCTCGACGCCATCACACATGCCAAGGTGCGCCGGCTGCGCGCACTCGCGCTCCGCTGGCTGGCCGAACGCCGCGACCTCGCGTCGGCCGCTCGTCGGCCAGCAGCAGCGCGTTCGCCATCCTCGCCAGTGATCTGCGCCGGTCAGCCCGAGATCCGGTTCGACGTGGTTGGCGTTGTGGTTCCGGTGCGCGGTCCCGCGAGCGTCACACACTTGCGCGGAGTGATGTAGGTGGGTTTGGCGCGCGCGTGGTCGGTGAGCTTGACGGGTCTGGACGGCTCGCTGGTGGAGGTCGAGGCGGACGTCTCGCCGGGCCTGCCGGCCTTTGTCCTGATCGGGCTCCCCGATACAGCGCTCAGCGAGGCCCGCGATCGGGTCCGTACGGCTCTCGTCAACAGCGGGGAGCCTTGGCCGTCGGGTCGACTGACGGTGTCCCTGTCTCCAGCGTCACTTCACAAGCGAGGCAGTTCGTTCGATCTAGCGGTGGCGGGTGCGCTGGTCGGCGCGAGCGGCCGGCTGCCCGTGGACGAGCTTCGCAACGTGGTCCTCATTGGCGAGCTCAGCCTCGACGGGCGGGTTCGGGCGGTTCGCGGGGTGTTGCCGTCCGTGCTCATCGCCGCTCGGGCGGGCATGCGGCGGGTGGCCGTACCGGTGCTCAACCGGGCCGAAGCCGGGCTGGTTCCCGAGGTCGAGGTGCTGGGCGTCCCGTCGCTGGCGCATTTACTTGCGGCGCTGCGGGGCGAGCTCAGTCTTCCCGATCTGTCCGCGCTTGCTGATCAGGCCGAGCGCACTGCTCAGGAGGAAGCCGGGCAGGCGGGTCGCGATAGCGAGATAAGCGAGCCAAGGAAGGAAGCGCGGCGGGCCGACAAGCTCGACATGGTGGACGTGGTTGGCCAGCTCGAGGCGCGGCGAGCGGTCGAGATCGCGGCCGCCGGGGGCCACCATCTGCTGCTATATGGACCGCCGGGAGCAGGCAAGACGATGCTCGCCGAGCGCCTGCCCGGGATCCTTCCGGCCCTCGACCGGCAAGCCGCGCTCGAGGTGACTGCAGTTCACTCGCTTGTTGGCGCGCTCGCGCCGGAGCGACCACTCCACACCGAGCGTCCCTTCCAGCACCCGCATCACACCGCCACCGTTGCGGCCATGGTTGGCGGCGGCTCCGGGCTGATCCGACCGGGCGCGGCCAGCCTCGCCCACCACGGTGTGCTCTTCATGGACGAGGCGCCCGAGTTCAACCCCACCGTCCTCGACGCCTTGCGCCAGCCGCTCGAGTGCGGTGAGGTCGTCATTGCCCGGGCCAAGGGGATAGCCAGCTTTCCGGCGCGGTTCCAGCTTGTCCTAGCCGCGAACCCGTGCCCCTGTGGGCTTGCCGGGTCAGCCGGCGCCGCATGCCGCTGTACGCCCACCCAGCAGCGGCGCTATCTCGCGCGGCTGTCCGGTCCGCTGCTGGACCGGGTCGACTTGCGGGTCAGGCTCGATCGGGTAAGCCGCGGCCAGATCCTCTCCCACGGTGGACAGCCGGAGTCCACGGCAGCTATCGCCGCGCGCGTCGCACAGGCGACGGAGCGGGCGTCGGTACGTTTGCGGGACACCCCCTGGCGGGGCAACGCCGAGGTCCCGGGCAGCCTCCTGCGCTCGGCCCTGCGGCCGGAAGCGGCTGCATTGGCAGCACTCGAACGGCCGCTTGCTACTGGCGCGCTGACCGCCCGAGGCGTGGACCGCGTCCTGCGAGTCGCCTGGACGGTCGCGGATCTCGCCGGCCGTGGCCGGCCAACCCGTGACGATGTGCAGACCGCCCTTGCCTTGCGAAGCGGTGCTCCGCAGGAGATTGCCGCATGAAGACGTCTTCGTGCCGACCTCGTGATGACGGCAGAGCACAGAAGTGACGGGCTGGATGAACGCAGGCCGGACGCACCCGGCAGCGTTGGTGGCATGGGATGACGAGCGCATAGCTCGAGCAGCGCTGACCAGACTGGTCGAACCGTCCGACCCAGAGATCGTGCGCTTGCTGCGGGTCCAGCCGGCAGCCGAGCTCCTCGACGCAGTTCGACGCGGCGGCCTTCGGTCGCCACGGGCTCCGCATTGGTCGGCACGGCTGGGGAGCCTGGACATCGATGCGGATTTGCGGGTAGCAGAGTCAGTCGGCGCAAGGCTACTTTGCCCGGCCGACGCGGAATGGCCGGCTCGACTGCGAGACCTGGGCGACGCGGAGCCAATTGCCCTCTGGGTGCGCGGCCGCAGGGATTTAGGGTCAAGCGTTCGCAGGGCGGTCGCGATCGTGGGTGCCCGGGCATGCACCGCGTACGGCGGCGCCGTAGCCGCCGAACTGGCCGCGTCCTTGGCCGAGCGTGGGTGGTCGATCGTGTCGGGCGGCGCCTATGGCGTCGACGCGTCGGCGCATCGCGGAGCGCTCGCTGTCGGCGGCACGACGATCGCGATCGTCGCGTGTGGTGTGGACCAGCCCTACCCGCCGGGAAACGCGCAGCTGCTCGAGCGGATCGCGGTCGATGGCCTGCTGGTCGGCGAGCTTCCGCCGGGCGACCATCCCACCCGAGGCCGGTTTCTGGTGAGGAACCGTCTCATCGCCGCGATGGCCGCCGGGACTGTGGTCGTCGAGGCGTCGGTGCGCAGCGGCGCCCTGGCGACCGCTCATCGGTCACTCCAGCTCGGGCGCCCGACGATGGGTGTCCCGGGTCCGATCACCTCGGCCATGTCCACGGGCGTTCACCACGTCATCAGGGAGTTCGGTGTGTTGCTGGTGACCGGCCCGAGCGAGGTCGTCGACGCCGTGGGAGCGATGGGAACCGACCTGGCTCCCTGGCCACAAGGACCGGAGGTAATAACCGACGCCCTTCCGCCGGATGCGAAGAGGGTTCTCGAAGCCGTGCCGCCGCGAGGCCGGCGACCTCTCGATGCCGAGTCTGTCGCGTCGGTCGCGGGGCTAGCTGTCGATGCGGTCATTAGCGCCCTGGGTCGCCTGGCCGTCGACGGCTTCGTCGAGCGTATTGGGACCGGCTGGCGGCGAAAGGCGGGGGTGTCCTTGGACCGACCCGCTACCACTCTCTAACCACGGTTCAGTTCCAACGCCATCCTGGTCGCCCTTGCCGACGTCCTGGGGATGGTGCTTGACGGAGCTACCTCGGCGGGTAAGCGTGGGCCATGTGGGTGTCCCAGCCGCTCCCGAAGCAGCAGGTGGTGGACGTGACGTGCTCGGTCGGCCACCCACGTCGGTTGGAGAGTGGGGCATCGACGATTACGCCGAACGAGTGAACTATGGCAGGACTGACCTGCCTGAAGCGATTTCCGCCTTTCAGCGTTACCTGGCCAGCGAGCGAGGGCTCTCCGCTCACACGGTGCGGGCCTACGTGGGAGACATCACCAATCTTGTCGATCATGCTACTCGGATGAGGATCACCGATCCTGAGAAGATCGACATAGGCGTGCTCCGCAGTTGGCTGGCGAAGGGTGGGAGCCTTGGCCGGTCCCGCCGAACCCTCGCCAGGCGGGCCGCAGCCGCCCGCGCCTTCACAAGGTTCTTGGCGAGAACCGGTCGGACCTCCACCGACCACGGCGCGACGCTCGCGACTCCGCGGTCGCGCCGAACGCTCCCGACCGTACTCCGCCAGGACCAGATGTCCGCGGTGCTCGACACGGCTGCGGCTCGCAGCGAAACGTCGCCGGCTCCGGTGGACCGCGGACCGAAACTGGTCCAGGCAAAGACCGAGACGGATGACGGCGCCGGGGATTCCCGACCGCCCGCCGGCGCGATCGAACTCCGCGACCACGCTGTTCTCGAACTCCTGTACGCAACCGGCATCCGAGTCGGAGAGCTTTGCGGGCTCGACTTCGAGGATCTCGATTTCGGCAGCCGTGTCGTACGGGTAGTGGGGAAGGGTGACAAGGAAAGGGTTGTGCCACTTGGCATTCCGGCGCTGACATCGGTCGGCGCGTGGGTGGAGCGTGGACGCCCCCAGCTGGCCACGAGCGGGTCCGGTCGGGCACTTTTCCTTGGCGCTCGCGGCGGGCGGATGAATCCACGCATCGCGCGCAAGCTCGTACATGACGCGTTGGCGCGGGTGGACGGCGTTCCGAACCTCGGACCTCACGGCTTGCGGCACTCGGCGGCCACGCACCTTCTCGAAGGCGGCGCTGATTTGCGCAGCGTCCAGGAACTCCTTGGTCACGCGAGGCTCGCGACAACCCAGCTCTACACCCACGTATCGGTCGAGCGGCTCATTCGCACCTATGAGCGAGCGCATCCCCGTGCCTGAGAGCGTCCGCTTCCAGATCGACACGGTGGTGGCGCCCGCCGTGTCGGCGACGGCGACTGCGATCGTCGAGGGTCCCGCCGACGGCGCACCGGCGGCCGACGGCGCGCCGGACCGTGCTCTGCTGCACTTGTGGCGCGAGTTCAAGGCGAGCGGAAACGAGCGTCTGCGCGAACGTCTGATCCTTCACTACTCGCCGTTGGTCAAGTACGTCGCGGGCCGCATCGGCGCGGGCCTGCCCTCCAGTGTCGACCAGGGAGATTTCGTCTCGTACGGGATATTCGGACTCATCGATGCGATTGAGAAATTCGACCCAGAACGCGCGACGAAGTTCGAGCCATACGCGATCAGGCGAATTCGCGGCGCGATAATCGACGAGCTTCGCGCGCTGGACTGGATCCCCCGCTCCGTGCGGGCGAAGGCGCGTGTCGTGGAACGTGCCTACGCTGAGCTCGAGTCGATCTTGCGCAGGCATCCGACCGATCGCGAACTCGCCGCCCACCTCGGCATCAGTCACCACGAGCTGCACGGAATCTTCAGCCAGCTCTCCATGGTCAACGTGCTCGCACTCGATGAGCTGCTCACGTCCACGATCGACCGCTCTGGCGGGGTCAGCCTGGGCGAGACCATCGAGGACACCGCGGCCGTCGATCCGGTCGCCGCATTCGAGATGATCGAGATGAGGGAGCGCCTCAGCCAGGCCATCGGGGCCCTCCCCGAGCGCGAGCAGACCGTTGTGACCCTCTACTACTTCGAGGGTCTTACCCTGGCCGAGATCGGCCAGGTGCTCGGTGTCTCAGAGAGCCGGGTCTGTCAAATCCATGCCCGGGCGGTGATCCAGCTCCGCGCGAAGCTCGGGACCTGACGTACTCTGCGTCAGCGGCGCCGGCGGATGATGGCTCGGGTCGTCAGCGCCAACGTTAACGCGCCGCCCGCCCCTGCGGTCGCCAGCCTGCTGAGGCTGAGTGAGTGGGCAGCATGCGGCGAAACGTCGGTGCCCAGTGGCTCGTTCGCCCTCGGCGCGGCTGGGCGGGCGGCCGCCTGGACCGGCGCCGGAACCTCCTCGAGACCCTGTCTTGGCGCGCGACCGGCCGAGAGTGAGAGCGCGGGCGGTGCCCCACCAGGCGCTCGCAGGCTGCCGTCCGCCGGTAGCAGCCTGATCGGCCCGCGTTTGAGCAGCGCGAGCGGGTCGAGGTAGATGGCGCCGCGAAGCAGACCCCAATGCAGGCATATGCGGGCCGGTCCGCAGTGGGGTCCGGACGCGCGCAGGGCGCCGATCACCGCGCCTGCCCGCACTCGCTCACCGACTGGCACATTTGCCGCGACTGGTTCGTAGGTCGTTCGGAGCGCTCCGTGTGACACGACGACGACCGGCCGGCCGGCCACCGGACCCGCAAAGGTTACGACGCCTTGACCCGCGGCGCGCACCTCTTGTCCGGCCCGGCCAGCCAGGTCCACACCCCGATGGCCCGCGAGCCACGGCTGCGGTGGCGGCTGGAACGCTCGGAGCACCACTGGTCGCGGCGCCAGCGGCCAGACCCATTCGGCCTCTGCGGGCTGGCCCGCAGAGGCCGTTCCCAAAGTGATCAACAGGGAGAGCAGGAAGCCCATGGACCGACCGTCCCGGGTGGGAACGGGCAACGGAAGCGGTCATCGGCAACCTGGGGACAACACCCGCCGAAATCTCGACGCTGTGGAATCTCAGCGACCAGATCATCCACCGCGCAAGGCCGCTTGGCGCGCTAACGGAGCCAGCGCGGCTGCACCCCTTCGGACGACCGGGCCAGATCCCGTAGACTGGCCAGGCGGTTCACCCAAGGTGGGCCGACATCACAGCGCCCTCGCCCGACCAAGATCGGGCGGTGCTCTCGGTCCGGGGTCTGAGCTCGTCCTCAGGTCACGGCACGGCAGGGCGCATGGCGCGACCGCACGCCACGATTGAGCCAGAACGGCCGGCATGGTGGGTGGCTCGCAGGATAACCGAGGGAGCGCCCGCGAGCGGGTGCGGAACAGGGAGTAGTAACGGCATGGCCGTCGTCACCATGCGCCAGCTCCTCGAGAGCGGCGTCCATTTCGGGCATCAGACGCGCCGGTGGAACCCGAAGATGAAGCGCTACATCTTCACCGAGCGCAACGGCATCTACATCATTGATCTGCAGCAGTCGCTGTCGTTCATCGACCACTCCTATGATTTCGTCAAGGAGACGGTTGCGCACGGCGGCTCTGTCCTATTCGTGGGTACGAAGAAGCAGGCCCAGGAGACCGTCGCGGAGCAGGCCACTCGAGTTGGCATGCCCTACGTCAACCAGCGGTGGCTCGGCGGCATGCTTACTAACTTCTCGACGGTCTACAAGCGGCTGCAGCGGCTCAAAGAGCTCGACGAGATCAACTTCGACGACGTCGCCGCGAGCGGCATGACGAAGAAGGAACTGCTCTCGCTTCGCCGAGAGAAGGACAAGCTCGAGCGGTCGCTCGGCGGCATCCGAGATATGCAGCGGGTGCCCAGCGCGGTCTGGGTGATAGACACCAAGAAGGAGCACATCGCGGTCGGCGAGGCGAAGAAGCTCGGCATCCCAGTAGTCGCGATCCTCGACACCAATTGCGACCCGGACGAGGTCGACTACCCGATCCCCGGCAACGACGACGCGATCCGCAGTGTCAACTTGCTCACCCGGGTAATCGCGGATGCGGTGGCCGAAGGGCTCATCGCCCGCGCCGGCGCAGCCCCCAACGGTGAGGAGAAGCCGGCCGGGCGTGAGCTTGGCGCCGAGGAGCCGCTTGCCGAGTGGGAACGCGAGCTGCTGGCCAGCCAGAGTCCCGGAGCGTCGGGGGGTCCGGGCCCGGCCGAAGCCGGCGGCGAGGGTAGGTCCGAAGCCGTGGCGAGAGCTACGGCCGGCGTGGAGGCAGCAAGCGAGCCCGCCGACGTGACGCCGGCCGCCGACGAGGAGTGAGCACGGCGACGCCGGGACGAGCAACGGGGATCTCGCCGGGCCGGCCGCCCAACCGACCACAGAACCGAGGATCGAGAGTTAGAGATGGCTGACTTCACCACGGCCGACGTCAAGCGCCTCCGCGACACGACCGGTGCCGGCATGATGGACGCGAAGCGCGCGCTGGAGGAGTCGAACGGCGACTTCGACCAGGCGATCGAGGTCCTGCGGGTCAGGGGCGCCGCGAAGGCCGCGAAGCGCGGGGCCGAGCGGACTGCCGGGAACGGGCTCGTTGTGGCGACCGAGGGCGCCATGATCGAGCTGGCCTGCGAGACCGACTTCGTCGCGAAGAACGAGCAGTTCCAGCAGCTGGCGACGGATATCGTGGCTCATGCCGC
>JBKOZJ010000185.1:0-14574 GCA_046725875.1 Actinomycetota bacterium | reverse complement strand
GAGCGCAAACGCGGCCTCGACCTGGCCGCGGGCGCGGTCCGCCGCGGCGAGCTCGTGGTCCTTCCGACCGACACGGTGTATGGCCTGGGAGCGGACGCGTTCAATGGCAATGCCGTCCATCTGTTGCTCGCGGCGAAGAGCCGCGGTCCGGATATGCCCGTGCCGGTGCTGATCGGCTCACCGCGGACGTTGCCCGGCATCGCGGCCGGTCTGGACGACGCCGCCCGTGCATTGGTCGAAGCCTTCTGGCCGGGTGGGTTGACCATTGTTGTACGGCACCAGCCCTCGCTGCAGTGGGACCTAGGGGACACGAGAGGCACGGTCGCGGTCCGGATGCCGCTCCACCCGGTTGCGATTGAGCTGCTGACCGAGACCGGGCCGATGGCGGTGAGCAGCGCCAACAAGTCCGGCGCGCCGCCGGCCACGACTTGCGACGAAGCCATCGACCAGCTCGGCGAGGCCGTCTCGGTCTATCTCGACGCGGGTCCAACGGGCGAGACGGTGGCCTCCACGATCGTTGATCTAACCGCCGCGGAGCCGCGCGTGGTGCGGGTCGGTGCCGTCTCGGTCGAGTCCCTGCGCGAGGTTGCCCCTAACGTCGTGGTGCCCTCGCCGCCGTAGCGCCCGCCGACGCATCGGAGCTTTCGTGGCGCCGGCACGCGCTGGCCCGCCGTTCAGCTCGCTGGACCAACCGGAGAGCCGGACAACTCCAACAGTCGTCGACGCGGATCGATCGGCGCAGCATCATCGAAGAGCACCATGCGGCGGGGCTAGGGTGGAACTCCATGTTGGGCCGCAGGCGTGTGTTCTCCAAGAGGCTGTTAGCCGGGTGAGGCGGTAGGTGCGCGAATACCTGTTGGTCATGGTCATCGCCGCGGCGGTGACCTACTTGCTGACGGGCGTGGTCAGGCGGGTGTCGATCAGCGCCGGGGCAATGGCCGACATCCGGGACCGGGACGTGCATGCCATCCCCATCCCGCGGTTGGGTGGCGTCGCCATGTTCGGCGGCATGTGCGCCGCGCTTCTCGTGGCCAGCCAGCTGCCACTTATGCGGACGGTGTACGAGCGCTACCAGGAGCCGGTGGCCCTGCTCTCCGGCGCTGCACTCACCGTGCTGCTCGGCATTGCTGACGACAAGTGGGACCTGGACTGGCTGACTAAGTTCGCCGGCCAGTGCATCGCCGCCGGCGTAATGGTGATGCAGGGAATCCAGATGATTTGGCTGCCGTTCCCCGGCGCAAACACGATCGCCCTGGGAAGCACCGAGGGCATCGTGCTGAGCGTTTTCATCGTGGTGCTCACGATGAACGCGGTGAACTTCGTCGACGGCCTTGATGGGTTGCTAGCTGGAGTTGCGGCCATCGCAGGCCTTGCCTTCTTCTCGTACGCCTACCTGCTCGCCGTCGAGAACAACATGCCCCGGTTCGGGGCGGCCCCGCTGTTCACCGCAGTCCTCGCCGGGGTCTGCATCGGCTTCCTGCCGCACAACTTCAACCCGGCCCGGATCTTTATGGGCGATTCGGGGTCGATGCTGATCGGGCTGCTGCTCGCCGCCTCCACGATCAGCCTCACCGGCCAGGTCGACGCCGGTGCCCTCGACTCGCTCAACCTGTCGCCGGCCCTGCTCCCCCTCGTCCTGCCCTTCCTCGTGATCGCGGTCCCGTTCCTCGACCTGCTGCTCGCGGTGGTGCGCCGGACCAGGGCGGGGCGCTCGCCGTTCTCGCCGGACAAGAAGCATCTGCACCATCGGTTGCTCGAGATCGGCCACTCTCACCGGCGGGCCGTGCTCACCATGTACTTCTGGGCGGCGCTCGTCGCCTTCGGCGAGGTGGCGGTGTCCCTCGGACAGTTCCGTAGCTGGCTGCTCGGGCTGACCGCTGGGCTCGCTGTTGTGGGAGTACTCCTGCTGCGCTGGCCGCGCCTGATCACCTGGTGGCGCCGTACGTCGGCGGAGGTTGCCGAACGTAAGGCCGCCGACGCCGCCGCCCGTGCCCAGGCTGCCGCGGCCCGCGCGGCGGCGGCCGCCACGGCACAGGCCGCAGTCGACGGCCAAACTCAAGTGGGCATACCGGCCGGCTCGGGCGTCGCGGTATCCCCAGCCGGAGAGCCGAGCCCGTTGGGTAGTCAGCCCGAGCCGTCCACCTCGGAGCCGGTGCAGCAAGTAACGTAAGGTCGCGCTGACCAGTACATATGTTCGTGTTCGTCGCGGGGTGCAACCCATGGAATGAAGATCCGCGTGCCGGTGTGGCGAGGGGTCGCCGAGAGGCGGACCAAGAGCTTGTGATAGTTTTCACGAGCGTTAGGACAGTTCCCGACAACCCCCCGAGCGCGGCGCTCTAGTGTCGTAGCCGCGCACCAGCCGCCGACCTTGCCGGAGACTTGCGCGTATGCAGGCACACGACGCCCGGATCCTCCGCGGCGCCGCGATTCCCACAGCGGTAGTCGCCGCGGTGGTTGCGCTCGTCGCCGCCGTCGTGTCGGGCGCCGACGGGCTGGTCGGGGCGCTCGTCGGGGGGGCCGTGGTCATCGCCTTCTTCGCCGCTGGCTGGATTACCCTCGCCCGCCTCGGCCGGAACAACCCGATGATGCTGTTGCCGATCGCGCTCGGCACCTACCTCGTGCAGCTCATCGTGGTCGGGGTCTTCATCGTCTTGGTCAAGGACGTTTCCGCGCTGGACACCCGGGCGCTCGGCTGGTCCGTCATCGTCTGCACCCTCGCCTGGATGATCTTCCAACTGCGCGCGTTCAGCCGGGAAAAGATGCTGTACGTCGAGCCTGGCCGGGAGGGTTGAGCATTGCCTCGCCCGGCCCAGCGGCGGCTGTCGGCACCCCACGTCGTTTTGATCGCTGCGCTCCAAAACCTCGCCGGGATCCCGTCCTCGTGGCTGATCGCCGTGGGGTTCCGCGGGGCTCCCAGCCTGCTTTCAGACAGTCACTGGAAACCTGAGCGAATGGCTCACGGGGTGGCACATGGGTACGGATCGGCCGGACGGGCAGCATCAACGCGATCCGCAGAACATCGGGTGGGGGATCTTCAGCTATGTGCTCTCGGGGATTCTGGTGTGGGGGGGCGTCGGTTGGTTGCTCGACCGCTGGCTGGGAACCGACCCGTTGTTGACCGTGGTCGGCATCCTCGGTGGGTCCGGGCTGGGCATCTACCTCGCGTATGTGCGGTACTCCCGGCCATAGCCGTGCGTCCGCCGGCCGTCCGGGGAACGCAAACTGTGCCGCGTGGGGCGCCGCCCCGACCCGGCCGCCCAGAACGGATCCAATCCGATCTCGAGGGAGTACGAATGGCGCCAGGGCGCGGTGAGCGGTCATGAGCGCGCTCGTACTGGAGGCGGGGGCGGCACCGGCCGGCGAGACCACCCGGCTGCTGGCCGCGGATGAGTTCCAGGCGCCCGGCCTAGGGCTGTTCGAGTGGGAGCCGCTCTTCCATATCGGCCCGGTCGGCGTCACCAAGCCGATGCTGCTGGCCGTCGTCCTGTCGGGCGTGCTCATCGCGCTCTTCTGGGCCGCGTTCAGCAAGCCGCAAATCGTGCCAAGGGGCATGCAGAATATTGCCGAGGTCGGTTACCTGTTCGTGCGAGACGACATCGCGCGAAACCTCATCGGCAGGAGGGGCGACAAGTACGTGCCGTTCCTCGTGTCGCTCTTCTTCCTGATCTGGATCTTCAACCTCGCGGCGGTCATACCCTTCGTGCAATTCCCGGTTACCTCTAGGTTCGCCTTTCCGGCGGTCCTGGCCGGGATCGTGTACGTGACCTGGATCGGCGTGGGTATCAGAGCGTACGGTGCCGGCAAGTTCTTCAGCAACATGATCCCCCGCGGGCTGCCGATCGGCATTTATCCGCTCATCATCCCGATCGAGTTCGCGTCGAACCTGATCGTCCGCCCGTTCACGCACTCGGTCCGGTTGTTCGCAAATATGTTCGCCGGGCATCTGCTCCTCGCGCTGTTCGCCGTCACCGCGTGGCATTTCCTGGTGGAGAAACCGACCGTGCTCGGTTTCGGCGTCGGAATCCTGGGCGCGGTGATGACGGTGGTGATGACGGCCTTCGAACTGCTGATCCAGGCCCTGCAGGCCTTCATCTTCACGCTCCTGGCGGCCAGCTATATCGGCGGCGCACTGGAAGAGGCGCACTAGGAAAGACGCACGACCGACAACAGAATTACTGGACTTCCGGTGGGAGGGCCCGCCGGACGAGCAAAGGAACAGACAGGGATGAGCGTTCTCGCAGAACTCACTGGCTCGATTGGTTCGGTCGGGTACGGTCTGGCCGCCATCGGACCGGGTATCGGCATTGGCATCGTCTTCGGTCTGGGTGTGCAGGCCATCGCCCGCCAGCCGGAGGCGTACAACCTGATCTTCCGAAACATGATCTTGGGCTTCGCCTTCGCGGAAGCCCTGGCCCTGATCGGCGTGGTCATGCCGTTCGTGTACGGCATCGACTAGCAAGACCAGTCCACAGAAAAGGCGCGTAATACCATGATCAAGGCTCTGCTGCGGGCTCAGGAGGAGTCGAACCCGAACCCACTTCTCCCGGACACCGCGGAACTCGTCGTGGGCGGCCTTGCATTCCTGGTCGTTCTCTACGTCCTCTCCAAGATCCTCCTGCCGAACATCCGCAAGACGCTCGAGGAGCGCACTGACAAAATCGACGGCGGCATCAAGCGCGCCGAGGAGGCGCAGGCGGAAGCACAGCGCACGCTCGAGCAGTACCGCACACAGCTCGCCGATGCGCGCCACGAGGCGGCCCGGCTGCGTGAGGAGGCCCGCGAGCAGGGAGCGGCCATCATCGCCGAGCTGCGGGAGCAGGCCCAGGCCGAGGCGCGCCGCATTACCGACGCTGCGCACCAGCAGATCGAGGCAGACCGGAGGGTGGCCATCGCCCAGTTGATGGAGCAGATCGGCCAGCTCTCGGTGAGCCTCGCCGGTCGGGTGGTCGGCGAGGCGCTCGAGGACGATGCCCGGCAGCGCCGAGTGGTCGACCGATTCCTCGAAGAGCTCGAGCAGACCACCGCTCAGGGCGATGGCGCCGGTGTACGGACCGGGGCCGGCGCCTCCGGATCGGGCGATGGAACGGCAAGCGTCCCAAGCAGTGAGGGGCAGGGTACCTGATCATGCAAGGTGTCAGCAGGGACTCGCTCGCCGACGCGCAGCGCAGGCTCGAACGGCTGGTCGGCCGGGCCGCGCCGGAGACCGCTGGCCAGATCGCCGAGGACCTCGCTGCGGTGGTCGGGCTGCTCGACCGGGAGATCTCGCTGCGCCGGGTCCTTACCGACCCGGCGGCGAGTGGTGAGCGGAAATCAGCGCTCGTGCGAGCGCTGCTCGAGGGCCGGGTCGGCGAACAGGCCGTCGGCATCGTCGCCGACACCGCCGCCGCGCCCTGGTCCCGCGCCCGCGACCTGGCCGACGCCATCGAGACCCTCTCCGTGTTGGCGAGCGTCGGCGAGGCGGAGCGCGGCGGCTATATCGACGACCTTGAGGACACGCTGTTTCGGTTTGGCCGGGTCGTCAACGGCAATCCCGAGCTACGCGGCGTGCTTGCCGATCCCACCATCCCCGCCGAGCGGAAGGCCGAGCTGGTTCGGTCTCTCCTGGAAGGCAAGGTCGAGCCAGCGACGATGCGGCTGATCGAGCAGGTGGTGACCCAGCCACGTGGGCGTAGGCTCGATGTGGTGCTCGAGGAGTATGCGGAGCTCGCCGCGACCTACCGACGCCAGGTCGTCGCGCTGGTCCGGGTGGCCCGCCCGCTCACCGACGAGCAGCGGCAGCGGCTCGCCGCAGCCCTGCAGCGGATCTATGGCCACGAAGTCCAGCTGAACATCATCATTGACAAAGACGTCGTGGGCGGGATCAGCGTGCAGGTGGGCGACGAGGTCATCGACGGCACCGTCGCAACCAGGCTGGACGACGCGCGACGCGGGATGACCGGCTGACCGCGGCGCCCTTTCCCATACAAAATGACCTGAACTGACAACGAAACACAGAGTTTGGAGCAACAAGAGATGGCGGAGCTCACGATCCGTCCGGACGAGATCCGGGACGCGCTCTCGCGTTTCGTCGAGTCGTATCGGCCCGAGGCGGCCGCGCGCGAGGAGATCGGCCAGGTCACCGACGCCGGTGACGGCATCGCGCACGTGGAGGGCCTGCCCTCGACAATGACCAACGAGCTGCTCGAGTTCGAGGACGGCACTCTCGGCCTCGCGCTCAACCTCGACGTCCGCGAGATCGGCGTGGTGATCCTCGGCGAGTTCGCCGGCATCGACGAGGGGCAGACGGTGCGCCGGACTGGGGAGGTCCTCTCGGTGCCGGTCGGCGATGGCTACCTCGGCCGGACGATCGACCCGCTGGGCAATCCGATCGATGGGCTCGGGCCGATCGAGCCGATCGAGGGGCGGCGGGAGCTCGAGGTGCAGGCACCGAGCGTCGTTCAGCGGCAGCCGGTGAACCAAGCGCTGCAGACCGGGATCAAGGCGATCGACTCGATGACGGCGATTGGGCGGGGGCAGCGCCAGCTGATCATCGGCGACCGGCAGACCGGCAAGACCGCGATCTGCGTCGACACGATCATCAACCAGCGGGAGAACTGGGCGTCGGGCGACCCACAGAAGCAGGTGCGCTGCATCTACGTCGCAATCGGCCAGAAGGGGTCGACGATCGCACAGGTCAAGGGCGCATTGGAGGAGAACGGTGCGATGGACTACACGACCATCGTGGCCGCGCCCGCTTCCGTACCGTCGGGCTTCAAGTACCTTGCGCCGTACACAGGCTCCGCCATCGGGCAGCACTGGATGTATCAGGGCAAGCACGTCCTGATCGTCTTCGACGATCTCTCCAAGCAGGCCGAGGCCTACCGCGCCGTGTCGCTGCTGCTGCGCCGTCCGCCGGGCCGCGAGGCGTACCCCGGCGACATCTTCTACCTGCACTCGCGGTTGCTCGAACGGTGCGCCAAGCTCTCCGACGACATGGGCGGCGGCTCGCTGACCGGTCTGCCGATCGTCGAGACGAAGGCGAACGACATCTCGGCCTATATCCCGACCAACGTCATCTCGATCACCGACGGCCAGTGCTTCCTTGAGTCGGACTTGTTCAATCAGGGCGTCCGGCCGGCGATCAACGTCGGCATTTCGGTCTCCAGGGTCGGCGGCGCGGCACAGGTCAGAGCGATGAGGCAGGTCGCCGGCCGGCTCCGGCTCGACCTCGCGCAGTATCGCGAGCTCGAGTCGTTCGCGGCCTTCGGCTCCGATCTCGATGCGGCGTCCCGGGCCCAGCTCGACCGCGGGGCCCGAATGGTGGAGCTGCTCAAGCAGCCGCAGTACACGCCGTTTCCAGTGCAGGAGCAGGTCGTCTCGCTCTGGGCTGGCACCTCGGGCAAGCTCGACGAGGTACCGGTCGAGGACATCCACCGGTTCGAGAGCGAGTTCCTTGACTACCTGCGGCGGGAGCACAAGGCCCTGCTCGACACGATCGCCGAGACCGGCCAGCTGAGCGACGACACGACCGTCGCGCTGGAAGACGCGATCAACACGTTTAAGCAGCAGTTCGAGACCAGCTCAGGCGAGCTGCTGGTGAAAGACGAGCCGGTGGAGGCACTGGACGAGGCCGAGATCGGGCAGGAGAAGGTACGCAAGCACGTTCGTCGCCCGCCCCAGCAACAGCAGCAGTAGGGACGGCATCGCATGCCAGCGCAGCTTCGGGTCTACCGGCGGCGGATCCGCGCGACGCAGTCGATCCAGAAGATCACCAAGGCCATGGAACTCATCGCCGCGTCCCGGATCATAAAGGCCCAACAGCGGGTCGCCGCGTCGACACCGTACGCGCAAGAGATAACCCGGGCGGTGTCCGCCGTCGCCAGCCAGAGCGACGTCGATCACCCGCTGACCACCGAGAAGCCAGACCGGACGCGGGCCGCGATGCTGCTTATTACGGCCGACCGTGGTATGGCCGGCGCGTATTCGGCGAATGCGATCAAGGCGGGCGAGCAGCTCGCCACCCTACTGCGCTCCGAGGGCAAGGACGTGGTGCCGTACATCGTCGGCCGCAAGGGCGTGAGCTACTACCGCTTCCGCAACCGGGAGATCGCCCAGGAGTGGATCAGCTTCTCCGACAACCCGGAGTACGCCCATGCCCGGGAGATCGGCGAGGCGCTTATCGAGGCATTTGTCAGGTCGACGGAGGACGGCGGCGTGGACGAGATCCACGTCGTCTTCACCCAGTTCGTCTCGATGATGGTCCAGCAGCCGGTGGTCCGTCGGCTGCTCCCGCTTGAGGTCGAGGAGGTCGAAGAGGAGCCGCCGGGTGGGGCCTTTCCGCTGTACGACTTCGAGCCCTCCGCCGAAGGCGTCCTCGACGCATTGCTGCCGCGCTATATCGAGTCGCGGATTTACAACGCCCTGCTGCAGTCCGCCGCCTCCGAGCACGCGGCCCGGCGGCGGGCGATGAAGGCCGCGACGGACAATGCAGAAGAGTTCATCACCAACCTGACGAGGCTCGCGAACGCAGCCCGGCAGGCCGAGATCACCCAAGAAATCAGCGAGATCGTCGGTGGCGCGAACGCGTTGGCCGAGGCGTCTGCGGGGAGTGAGTGAGAGGCATGACCGCCACAGTTGAAACCGCCACGGCCACCGGCCGGGTAGCCCGGGTCACCGGCCCGGTCGTCGACGTGGAGTTTGCCGTTGACGCGATGCCCGCCATCTATAGCGCGCTGCACGTCGAGCGGACGCTCGGCGAAGACACCCGAACGCTAACCCTCGAGGTCGAGCAGGACATCGGCGGCGGCATCGCCAGAACCATCTCGATGCAGCCCACCGATGGCTTGGTTCGTGGTGCGCCCGTGGTCGACACGGGGGAAGGCATCAGCGTGCCGGTCGGTGAGGTCACCAAGGGCCACGTGTTCAACGTGCTCGGCGACGTGCTCAACCTGAAGGAAGGCGAGCACCTCGACGTTACCGAGCGGTGGTCGATCCACCGGCCGCCGCCGCCGTTCGACCAACTCGAGTCGAAGACCGAAATGTTCGAGACCGGGATCAAGGTGCTCGACCTGCTCACGCCGTACGTGCGGGGCGGGAAGATCGGCCTGTTCGGTGGCGCCGGAGTGGGCAAGACCGTCCTCATCCAGGAGATGATCAACCGGGTAGCGACGCAGTTCCAGGGTGTGTCGGTCTTCGGTGGGGTGGGCGAGCGGACCCGCGAGGGCAACGACTTGATCTTGGAGATGGAAGAGGCGGACGTCCTCAAGGACACCGCCCTGGTCTTCGGTCAGATGGACGAACCGCCGGGCGTCCGGCTGCGGGTGGGGCTGGCCGCGCTGACCATGTCCGAGTATTTTCGTGACGTCCAAAAGCAGGACGTGCTGCTCTTCATCGACAACATCTTCCGTTTCACCCAGGCCGGCTCCGAGGTCTCGACGCTCCTTGGCCGCATGCCATCCGCGGTGGGCTACCAGCCGACGCTGGCCGACGAGATGGGTGTGCTCCAGGAGCGGATCACCTCCACCCGCGGTCACTCGATCACCTCGATGCAGGCGATCTACGTGCCCGCGGACGACATCACCGACCCGGCCCCGCACACCACCTTCGCCCACCTCGACGCGACCACGGTGCTGTCTCGGCCGATCTCCGAGCTTGGCATCTACCCCGCGGTAGACCCGCTCGACTCGACCTCCCGGATCCTCGACCCGCGCTACGTCGGGGACGAGCACTACCAGGTGGCCACCCGGGTAAAGGAGATCCTGCAGCGATACAAGGACCTGCAGGACATCATCGCCATCCTCGGTATCGACGAGCTCTCCGAAGAGGACAAGATCCTCGTCGGCCGGGCTCGCCGGATCCAGCGCTTCCTGTCGCAGAACACCTTCGTGGCCGAGCGGTTCACCGGCATCCCCGGGTCGTTCGTCAAGGTGAAAGAGACCATCGACTCATTCCGGGCGCTCGCCGACGGGGAATACGACCACCTGCCGGAGCAGGCGTTCTTCCTGGCCGGCGGTATCGAGGACGTCGAGCGGAAGGCGGCCGAACTGGCGTCGCGTTAGAAGGCCTCGTAGCTCGAGGAGCGATATCGAGCGGTTGCTTCGCGCTCGCGTAGGCCAAAGACGCATGCAGGCGGCCGCTCGATATCCTCGGACCAAGTGTGGGGAATTGCGGAGGGGGCAAATGCTCCTTTCGACTCGACAGGCAACACGGTTGTAGGAGCCTTTGTGGCACAGCTGCACGTCGAGCTAGTTGCGCCAGATCGCGAGATCTGGTCTGGAGATGCGCGCATGGTGATCGCGCGCACGCTCGACGGTGAGATCGGCATTTTGCCCGGGCACATCCCGGTCCTGGGCGTGCTCGAGTCTGGGCCGGTGCGAATCGACCCGGTCGAGGGTGACACGATCATGGCCGCGGTCCACGGCGGCTTCCTCTCGGTGGCCGAGAACAACGTCTCGATCCTCGCTGAGGTCGCCGAGCTCGCCGAGGAGATCGACGTGGCGCGCGCCGAGGAGGATCTCGAGCGGGAGCGCGCGGCCGGCGACCAAGCCGACGTCGCCGCCCAAAAGCGGGCCGAGACCCGCCTGCGGGCAGCCGGCGTGGTGCACTAAGGCGACTGCGGCGGGCGGCGGCGAAGCATGAGGGGGCCGGCTTGACGCAGATCGCCTGGGCTCTGGGCCTGCTGCTCGCACTCGCGGTGCTTGCCTTCGCCGGTCTTGCCATCCGTCGGCGGATCCTCCGCCGCCAAGGCGGCACCTTCGACTGCAGCATGCGACTAAAAGTCAAGAGGCACGGTCAGGGCTGGGTCTACGGCATCGCGCGTTACCGCAACGACGGCTTGGAGTGGTACCGGGTCTTCAGCTTCTCGCTGCGCCCACACCGGTCGATCCCGCGACGTGATCTCTCGGTGCGCGGACGACGTGCCCCGAAGGGGCCGGAGGTCATGGCCCTGTTGCCCGGATCGATCGTGGTGGAGTGCGGCGACGCCGGCCGGCCGCTGGAGCTCGCGATGAGCCCGGACGCGATGACCGGCTTCCTCGCCTGGCTCGAGGCCGCCCCGCCCGGCCACCACCTCGTCGCCTAGGTCACCAGCTGTTCGACCCGCCGTCTGACCCAGCGGCCACCGTGCTGATTCCTACTGGCCTCAGCCACAACGGCGGGGTCCCCGCGAAGTTTTGGAGCGAAGCGAGCAAAACCTCGTGGTGCCTCGTCAGGTTCGGTTGGCGCCGGGTTCCCACAGGACGTCACCGCGCTCGGCGTTCGCCGACCGCGCGAGGATGAACAACAAGTCGGACAGCCGGTTCAGGTATTTGGCGGTGAGCGGGCTCATCGTCTCCCCGTACATCTCGATCGCCGTCCAGGCACTCCGCTCCGCCCGCCGTACCACAGTCCGGGCGAGATGCAGCAACGCGGCGCCCGGCGTGCCGCCGGGCAGGATGAAGCTGCGCAGCTTGGTGAGGCGCTCGTTGTACTCGTCGCAGGCCGCCTCGAGCCTTTCGACGTACGCCTCCTCGACCCGCAACGGCTCGTGCTCCGGGTTTAGTACGACCGGAGTGCAGAGGTCGGCGCCCACGTCGAAGAGGTCGTGCTGGATTCGGGTCAGCAACCCCGCGATTTCCACCGGAAGATCGCCGAGTGTGAGCGCCACCCCGATCGCCGAGTTCGCCTCGTCCACGTCGGCGTAGGCGATCAGCCGGGGGTCGTTCTTGCTCGTACGCGAGAAGTCGCCCAGGTTGGTCGTGCCGTCGTCGCCGGTCTTGGTGTAGATCCGCGTGAGGTTGACCATGGGTTCGAGCCTAGACACCCCCACGAGATCTTCGCTCGCTTGGTACCCAATGATCACTGGGTCCGCAGCAGGTAGCATCGCCACGCCCGGTACGGGCTTGGACGAGTGAGGAGACGTCGGTGCCGAAGAAGATTGCGGTGATCGGTGCGGGGTTGATGGGGTCGGGAATCGCCCAGGTCGCCGCGCAGGCAGGCTATGAAGTGGTAATGCAGGACGCGGCCGCGGACGCCCTCGACCGCGGGCGTGCGGCGATCGAGAGGTCATACGCCAAGTTCGTCGAGAGGGACCGGATGACCGGCGAGGAAGCCGCTGCGGCGCTCGGGCGGATCCATGCCACACCCGATTTGGATGGGGTGGCCGATGCGGAACTGGTGGTCGAGGCGGTCTTCGAACAGATCGACGTCAAGCACGAGGTGTTCCGCGCCCTCGACCGGATTTGCCGGGACGACGCCGTGCTCGCGACGAACACCTCGGCGATCCCCATCACGCGGATCGCTTCGGTTACTGGCCGGCCCGACCGAGTTGTCGGCACGCACTTCTTCTCTCCGGTGCCGTTGATGAAGCTGTGTGAGCTGGTCCGCGGACTGAAGACGTCGGACGAGACTTTGGCAGCTGCTCGGGACTTCGCGGAGTCGATCGGCAAGACATGTGTCGTCGTGAACAAGGACGTAGCCGGCTTTGTTACAACCCGGCTGATCTGCGCGCTCGCCATGGAGGCGGTGCGGCTCTATGAGTTGGGCGTCGCCTCGGCCGAGGACATAGACACAGCCTGCAAGCTCGGCTTCGGCCACCCGATGGGACCGCTTGCGACGGTCGACATGACCGGGGTGGACATCCTCCGCCATGCGACGCTGAACATCTACGACGAGACCAAGGACGAGAAGTTCTTCCCGCCCGAACTGCTGTCCCGGATGGTCACGGCCGGCGACATCGGCCGCAAAGCCGGCCGCGGCTTCTACGTCTACAAGTAACGCCCTCTGATTTGCTCGCTCTGCTGTCCGGCGCCCCGGGGTCCCCGCTAAGACCCGCAACGTTTTCGCGGGGTGAGTACCAGGACGCCGCGCGGCCGCGTTCTCGTTGGCCCATGTAGCGCCGCTATGAGGCCCACTTCACCCACGAAAGCGCTCCACCGGCGCTCCCCGCTTTCGCGGGGGGCCCTGGGAGACAGTACCTTGCCGGATTGGCGCCCGTTCGCCGCTCGCAACTGGCGACTAGATCATGGTCCGCCTAGAAGCTCTTGCTTGTGTGGAATGGACGATCCGCATCTTCCGGCGTTGGTCGATCAGTTCTCGGATCCGGGCCAGCTTTACCCGCGGATCTTCCTCCGGCGCGCCGTTCCACTCATGGCCGACATGCTGGGCCGGTCGCTGGGAGGGTAGTACTACGGTCCACGCCTCCGACGCATGCGCTGCTTCGTGAGCGGCGGCACGCGATGGCAGCGGCTCCCGACTAGCTGCCGCGACTGGCTGGCCTGACGGTGCCAGCGGAGCCCTTCTTGCCTCGCCCTCCTGGTCCAGCTGTATCGCTTCGTGATGGATGCGGATGTCCGCTACACCGACCTCTGCCAGTGCACGGCGGGTAGCCGCCACCATCGCAGGAGGGCCGCAGACGTACGCCTCGTACCCGATCCACGACTGGTGTCCAGCCGCCACTTCACCAACCGGTCCACGCAGGCCTGAGTAGGTGAGATCACCCGAGATGACAGGGGTAACCGACAGCCAGCGGTTGCGTTGCGAAAGCTCTCGCAGCGCCGACAGGTCATAGAGGTCCCCCGGGTGTCGCGCGCCGACGAAAAGATGGACTGCGCGTTGGGCGCTTTGCCTCGCCAGATGCTCGATGATCGCCTTCAGCGGCGCGAGTCCGGTCCCGCCGGCGATCAGCACTAAGTCGCACGGGCTCGCGGTGGGCACCATCGAGCCGACCGGCGGACCGAGCTTAAGCGCGTCTCCCGGCCTGACCGCATCAACCAAGGCCCAGCTGACCTGGCCACCATCGACCTGGCGGACGTGGAGGTCGATGGTCCCGTCGGCGCGGGGAGCGTTCGCGATGGAGTACGACCGCCAAAGCCGCGGCCACTGTGGTGTCTCGACGGTGAGGTACTGTCCCGGCGTGTAGGAAAGTGCCGGCAGCGGTTCCAGCGTGAGTACCGCGATGTCCCACGTTGGTCGTCGGTGTGCGACTACATTGGCCTGCCAGTAGCGCGGTGCTCCCGCCTCCAGCTCGACGGCCGCGGTGCGCATGGTTTTGGCGGCGAGGTCGTACGCCGCCTGCCAGGCGGCCGCGACGTCGGACGTCCACGCCTCGCCCGCGAACAGCTCGAGCGTGGCCAGCAGGCTCGACCCCACCGCGTCGTAGTGCTCGGGCAGCACGTCGAACTTGCGGTGGTCGCGGCCAAGCTGAGCAAGGATCGGCGTGAGCGCATCGAGATTGTCGATCTGTTGTGCGACGACCGCGAGTGCACGAAAGAGCCGATCGCGCTGGCCACTCATCGATGCGGGGAACATCCAGCGCAGATCGGGATGGTGCGCGAACAGATGCGCGTAGAAGTGCTCGATGACGATGCTGCCCTGTGCCTCCACCAGGGCAAAGCTCTCCTTTATGAGCTTCGGGTCAAGGGCCATCGCGGCGTCTCGCCTCCGGCGGACGGGACGCCACTCGACTCCCCCATGTAGTTCGCAACGCCTCCCGTCGACGCGGCGACCGCCGAGTCCGGACGGCGCATGGCATAAGCTGCGTGCGAAGAAGGCGTCGGCACTCGGCGGATTGCCGAGTCTATGGATATCCCAGCAGGGCGACAAGCGTCACTTCGCTGG
>JBKOZJ010000184.1:0-11395 GCA_046725875.1 Actinomycetota bacterium | reverse complement strand
GGTGCTGATACTGGTTGCCGAAGGGCTGTCGAACGACGAGATCGCCGGTCGCCTCGTGGTCAGCCCGGCGACGGCAAAGACTCACGTGGGCCGAATCCTCGCGAAGCTCGGCGCGCGGGACCGCGCCCAGTTGGTCGCGATGGCTTACGAGTCCGGGTTGGTGGTGCCTGGGCACTGACCGGGTCGGCCGTACGCCCTTGGCGGTACGGGTCAGCCGCAGGGTGTACGCCGAAGTGTCGCCGGCAGCACGACGATCTCGACGAACACCATCCATACCGTCGATGGCATGACCACGATTCATGCCGACCGGTTGACCAAGCGCTACGGCGTGCTGACGGCAGTCGACCGCCTCAGCTTCACCATCCGGCCCGGGCGGGTGACCGGGTTTCTCGGGCCCAATGGGGCAGGTAAGACGACAACGCTGCGCATGCTGCTCGGCCTAGCCACGCCGACTGCCGGACACGCGACGTTCGATCACCATACGTACGCAGAGCTGCGCAACCCGGCCCGCGTCGTTGGGACGAGCCTTGCCCCGGACGCGTTCCACCCCGGACGTCGCGGCGTCGACGCGCTGCGGTTGACCGCCGCGACCATCGGAATGAGTCGCGGACGCGTCGATGAAGTCCTCGAGCTTGTCGGGCTCAGCGCGGCCAGCGGCCGCCGGGTGAAGAGCTACTCCAGCGGCATGCGGCAGCGGCTGTCGGTTGCGGACGCACTGGTCGGCGACCCGGAGGTCCTCATCCTCGACGAGCCGACCAGCGGCCTCGACCCGGCCGGTATCCACTGGCTGCGAGGGTTCCTGCGTGCGCTGGCCGACCAGGGTCGAACCGTGCTCGTGTCCAGTCACCAGCTGGCCGAGCTGGAGCACACGATCGACGACGCCCTGCTCATCGACCGAGGTCGTGAGGTCGTGCACGGTGAACTCGACTATCTGCTCGCCAGCGGCGGCTACCCGTCGCTCGAGGCTCTGTTTCTCGACCGCACGACGACAGGAGCACTTCGATGACCACACTCGTTCGCGTTGAGCTGATGAAGCTGCACACAGTCCGCGCCCCACGTGCCATCGTCGCGGTGGCGTTGACCCTCATGGCGGTGTTCACCCTGTTCAACATCACCCAGGCCGGTGAGGCAGACATCCCGCCGCTGGGAGAAGACACTATGCCCGGCATATTGCGCGCCCCGGCCGAGCTACTCGGATTCGTTGCACTGCTCGGCGGCGTCCTGGCAGCTGCCGGGGAGTGGACGCACCACACCATCACCCGGACACTTCTGCTCACGCCCCGTCGCGGCCAGGTCGTCGTCGCGAAGCTACTCGGCGGCTTCGTCGCCGGCCTGCTCGTGGCGGTGGCGGCGCTGGTCGTGGGTCTGCTGATCGCCACACCACTGCTGTCTGTCGATGGTGCGCCGCTGTCCGCGACCGCGTCCGCCGAGGCGGCCGCGGCGACCCTCGCGATCAGCGGGCTGTACGGGCTGATGGGCGTGGGCCTGGGCGTCCTCATCCGCAACCAGACCGCTGCTCTGGTCGCGGCTCTGCTGTGGAAGATGGTGGCGGAGAACGTCCTGCCGCTGGTCATCGGGGCGCCGGCGCTCTACGGGTGGCTCCCGGGAGGTGCGGCGGACGCGCTGCTCGGTCGCGACCGGCCGGATCTCCTCGACCCGGTAGCCGGTGGACTGCTGCTGGCGGGCTACGCCGTCGCGTTCGCCGCCATCGGCACCGCTCTCATGCTGAGGCGGGACACCGACTGAGGCCAACGCCGATGGCCCGGTCAGTCGGATCGCGCGCCATTCCACCTCACCCAGCAAACCTCATCCGCCACCCCGACGGACCAGTCACCCTCGCCCCCGACCAGGACCACCCCAGCGACCACACCGACCGCGGACCCTAGCCAGCGCCGCCCCCGCCGTCCAGGTCGTGCACCCGGCGTGGGCGACGGGGAGCGCACGCCCCGCCACGCTCGCACCTTGGCCTTGAGCCGACATCGGCGCAGGATCGGGCGAACGCGCTCGCTTCGCGGGCAACGGCCTCCACATCACCAGGTAGATCGACGGTGACGAGGGCGAAGGATCGGACGGTCTGTAGGAATCACCGCGTTTAGGGAAATCATGGCCGTCGTTGCGGCCCAGGCCGTCGACCGTTCAGTGGGTCATGACCTCCGAGGATGTCGTCACTTGGTCCGGCGCTGAGGAGGTACGAGTGCTACAGTTGCAGTGTATATAGAGCTGACCTAAACTTAGAGACTCTCAGGAGCGGCTGCGTTTCCCGAGTGCGGTGCCGCCATCGCTCTCACCATGGCTGCGCGGCCGCGGGTTCCACTCCGCGGCGGCACTGGCCACAACGCATCACGACCCAGACGCCCGGCCAACCAAACAGGCCAGAGATCGCCCGAACGACCCGCGTACGGCGACCAGCAGGAGGAACACTTATGGCCCGTCAATACATAAAGCCGCCGTGGATGCAGCGACACGTCGGCAACCGGCTCGCACCACTGTTCCGGTCGTCCCTGATATCGAAGCTGTCGGTGCCCGGGCGCCGAAGCGGTCGCTGGCACACGGTGCCGGTGGCGGTCCTGAACCATGATGGCGAGCGGTACCTCGTCTCGTACCGGGGGGAGAGCGACTGGGCTCGCAATCTGCGCGCCGCAAAGAACGGTCGGCTGATCGAACATGGCCAAGTGGCGGAGATCAGCGTCGTCGAAGTGCCCGTCTCCGAGCGTGCTCCGCTCATCGACGCCTATCTCGCGAACTTCGCCAAGATGCCCACTGTCGCCGCCACCTTCCGGGCGCTGCCCAATCCGGCCGAGCATCCGACATTCCGGATTATCACCCCCAGCCAGTCGCCCCCGGCGACATGATCCCAGGCCTGATCGAATGTCGACCATGGCGGGAGGCTGGGATGTCCTAGCGAGGCCGGACTCGTCTCATCCGCCGGTGTCCACCCGAAGCGGTGCGGTCGAGGCTGCAAGGGCGGTAGCGAAGGCTTCCGGCAGCCCATCTGTAGTTCGTTCGCAAAGCGGATTCAGGAGCGTGATGGTGGCATAGCCGGCTGCTAGCGCTGCCGCGTCTGTGTCCGGCTCGCCGCTGGGATCAATTTCGGCCACAGTGAGCTGGACGTAGCCCTCACCGACCTCCGTGACATTGGTCTGCACCGCCCCGAAAGGCGCCAACGACGCCGCACGCACACCACGGACGCCGTCTGTCGGCAGGTTCGGAACATTGAGATTGAGAACGAACTCCTCGCTGCTGTTGACCAGATGTGGGATGGCCAGTCGGGCTAGCTGCGCCGCGGTTTCCCAGTGCAAGGTGGCGCCGATGTCGCTGCTTGTGGGGTCAAATCCGAGCGAGACCGCCATCGCGCGGGTGCCGTAAGTACGACCGGTAACGGCGGCGCCGACCGTGCCGGAATGCAGTACGGCATGCCCGGTGTTCGCCCCCCGGTTCACGCCGGAGAGGACGAGGTCGGGCGGCGGGCCGAAGGCGCCTCGGGTGGCGAGGAGGGCTATGAAGCCGGGCAGCGCCTGAACGGCGTAGGTTGGCGTGTCATCGAGCTCGGCGAGTCGGCGCCGCTCGATCAAGATCCTACCGTCGGCCTGGACCGCGCTCAGCGCAGCGCTGCTGCCGCTGGACTCTTCCAGCGGGGCCGCGATCACGATCTCGAGGCCGGCACCGACCGCCGCCATCGCTAGGTGACGAAGTCCATCAGAGGCGATGCCGTCGTCGTTGGTGATCAGCGCATGCAGTCGCTCGTTCATTTTTCCCGTGCCCGTTCGGCGAGCTCGTTCGGTGTGGCTACTCGGGACGTGGAAGTGGGGGACCCAACCTCTGCAGGCTCTCCCGGCGCGAAACGATGCAGCTGTATGTGCGCCATCAGTCTCAACACCGCGCCCCCTTCGCCCGTACCTAGCCCAGAGCGGGTGACATTAAGCGCGCCTGCGGCGGCGCCGAGGCGCACGGCGACGTCGAAGTCCTCGCCGGTGGCCAGGGCGGCCGCGATGCCGGCCGTCATCGAATCTCCGGCCCCCCGCGAATCGGCGGGCTCGAATTGCCGCATCGCGACTACGTAGACATCGTCGTAGATCATGGCCAAGGCAGGCTCGGCGGCCCGAGACACAACAATGAGCTCCGCTCCGGCCGCCCGCAACTGCCTCATTGCCCCAAGCAGGTCATCGACGCTCTCGCTGCCGGCGCGGCCGTCCGCGAGCAACTCCTCGTGGCTCACCTTGATCACGTTGGCACCACCGTCGACCACCGCGCTTAAATCTTCCCCGGTCAGGTCCGCAACGACGTGCCGACCGTCGTCGGTCAGATCGTGGGCCAGACGGTGGTAGACCTCGGAAGGCACAAGCCCAGGTTCGGCCGGGCCACTGAGGAGACACGCCTTCGCGTCAAGTCCCTCAACGAGCACAAGGTTGTGCAATTCGTCCAGCTCATGACGGGACAGGGGATCCCCTGGCGCCTCCGCGAATACCGTCCGCTGGCCGGCGCGGCGGTCGTGAACGTACGCACCGTTGCGCGACACGCCTTCGACCGCTTGCAGTGCAATCCCCTCATCGGGGATGAGCCGCTGCAGAACGCGACCGGTCTCGCCGCCGAATAAACCGCACAGCGTCACCGGTACGCCAAGAGCATTGATCATGCGGGCCTGCCAGACACCCTGCCCGCCGGCATGAAGGTGGATCTCCGACTGGTCCCCCCGCGCCTCGACGGTTACGGTGAGCAGCGGCAGTGGTGCGAAGACCACAGCACTCTTTCGCGTTGTATCCGAATTACCCGTACCGCCCATGCCACGGCAGCTACCCCATACGACGATCAGCACGCACGAGATCCGACGCCGAGGCCATATCGTCAACAGGAACTTCAGCGATCGAGCGGGTTGGTCGCGATCCGGGCGGCCAGACCCCCGCGAATCAGTTCGGCGGCCGCGCTTGCCGGTTTGCGGCTCCCCTGCTTCGTACACAGGTCGAGAAAGGCCGCTCCGAAGCCAAGCCGTGGATACCGCGCGAGCACATCGTCACGCAGTCGTTCCGGGAAGCGTTCGGCATAGCGCCCGGAGACATCGAAGCTCGTTGCCACCTGCAGCAAGTGGGACTCGGGATCCTGGGAAGTGGAGACCATGTCCCGCATGTGAAGCACGATGATCTCGGCCACTCGATTCCGCCTGGCGGCCGGCCAGCCAACGGCGGCACCGAACACCCAGGCGAGCTGCCCACCGGACTCCTCGAACGCGACGGTGTGACTGTCGAACACTTCGGTGAGACCGATGTCGTGTAGCAGCGCGGCGACGCCGAGCAGTTCAGCATCGAAGTCGATCCCGTCGGCGGTGGCGTAGGAGCGGCTCCACAGATAGGAACGCACACTGTGGTTGAACAACGCAGGGGAGCAATACTTGCTGCTCACCTCTAGCGCGGCATTCGTGGCCCCCGTGTCGGGCAGGTCCGCCGGAACATCAGCGATCATGGATCCTCCACGTTGACCGGCTGCACCCGCGGAGCATACTGCTTCGATTTTCTCCGGTCCGATCAGGCTTGGACTGAAACCTTGAGTCCGAGCGATTACTCCGAGCGTATGATCTGGACATGTCTGCCCGCACTGGCGCTGCCGGCCCCGAGCCGCGGGACTCCATAGACCGCCTACTGGACTCGTGGGCTCAGGTACGGCCGGACCTTGACCTCGCTCCGGTCGCGGTCATCGCCCGCTTCGCCCGCATTCGGCGAGTCATCGACGCTGAGCTGGAGGCCACGTTTGCGGAGTACGGGCTGACTAGCTCAGACTTCGAGGCCTTGGTGACGTTGCGACGCCTCGACCGAGCCGGCGGCATTTCGCAACGCCGGCTCATGAGTGAGCTGGGCCTCACCTCGGGCACGGTGAGCGTCCGCGTCGACCGCCTCAGCGACCAGGGTCTGGTTACGCGCGCACCCGATCCGGCCGACCGCCGCAACAGCATGGTCCGTTTGACCGACGCCGGTCGTGCCCTGTTCGACCGCGTCGCGCCCGCGCACCTCCGAACCGAACATCGGCTCCTAGCGGCGCTGGATCCTGAACAGCGTGAGGAGCTTGTCACGCTGCTGCGACAGCTGCTGGTCTCGTTCGAGGGTTCGCTGTCCGGCGACGACCTGCCTCGACTTGGCATGACCTTGGCGCCGGCCCACATCGGTGTCGAGATGCGCCGCTCGGTAGGGCTGCCGGAGGTCGTTGGCCTACTCGTCCGCATTGTCCAACCGGGCGGCCGCGCCGACCGCGCTGCTATTAGAACCGGCGACGTCCTGACGGCCGCGGCCGGCCGCGACCTGCGCTCGATAATCTCCCTCTATGCGGCCCTTCGCGACCACCCGGATGCCGACACACTCGCGGTCACCCTCGTCCGCGGTGTCGATACCAGCCACGAGGTCACGATCGACCTGCACGACATGCCGCCAGACGTCCTACCCCAGCTGGAGTCGACCACCGCGCTCGAGTCTGCCACCCATGCCGTCTAGCTCGACCACGCCATCAGGTGCAGGCGCGGTCCCTCACGAGGGTCTGGTCATTTCGGAGACGCCACCTTGTCCTGCTGGATGAGCTTGTAGGCGCCTGAAGACCTTTCGACAGTACCGATGCTGCCGATGTGGTACGCGAGGACGAGGCTGCCGTCGATAGAGGCCTGATCCAGGAGTCGACGCCTTGTGCTCTCGGTTTGAGTCGCCGACCAGTCCACCGCGCTCACCCAATGCGGGTGCAGGAACTCCAACTCGTCAAGTATCGAGTCGGCCATGAACAGAAGGTTTGACCCACCGGAGCTGACGGAGACCACGCTGTGGCCGGGCGTGTGGCCTGGTGCAGGTGCCACTCGTACGCCGTCGACGATCTCCATTTCTTGATCCGTTAGGTCAAGAACGTCCGCCTCTGCGAGTGGCGGAAGGAGAGCGCGCGCGGGCGCGGCGAGGGACTCCGGGAGCTGGCCGAGGGTGTCAGGCGAAGTCCAATAGTCCCATTCGATCCGAGACATCACGTGCCGTGCACCAGGAAAGGTCAAGTGGCCATTGTGGAGAAGCCCGCCGATATGGTCGGGGTGGGCATGGCTGAGCAGAACGATCTCGACGTCGCCGGGCGACATGCCGGCACTTTCCAGGGACCGGAGCATTCGGCCGGCTGGGGCACCGATCACTTCCGCCTGCCGGCCAAGACCGGTGTCGATGAGGATCCTCGCCTTGGGCGTTTCGATCAACAGGCAGTGGTAGGGCGTGGCCAGCCTTCCCAGCTCGTCGAGTCGCCCTTCGAGGGCGCGATCAAGTGTTGGCGAATCGACGTTCGCAAATAGGAAGCCTGGCTCGTAGGGGACCTGGCCGTCACTTAGGACGCGGCAGGTGATATCACCGACAGTCAGCATCGGCCCAGCAGTGTCGGGCGGCTCGGTCGTCATCGCGATCTCCCTAAGGGAACTGTGCAGGTCTACCGTAGATCGGCGCTACTCGCCCGACATCGGTGAAAACCCCTAGCCGCTCGGTCGTTCGGTAGCGGAAAGCAAATGCGCCGCGAGCTCCGTTCGAGAGCGCAGTCCGAGCTTGCGGTAGATGCTCGACAGGTGAGCCTCCACGGTCTTCAAGCTGATGTAGGCCGTTGCGGCGATCTCTTTGTTCGATCGTCCTTCCGCGACGAGCTCGGAGATCCGGGTTTCCATGGAGGTCAGGCCCGCGACCTGTCGGCCCCGGCGGTGAAGTCGATCAAGCTCGGCAGCAACTTTGGCCCGCCAGAGCGGAGCCGCGGCGGCCTCGAGCGCATCGTTTGCCTGCGCGAAAACCTCTTGCGCGGCGGTCGTGCGCCTCAATCGGCGCAATACGCCTCCGAGTGCAAATAGGGTTCGCCCCTTCTCCAGGGGGTCCAGAACACGGTCCCCAATGGCCACGGCCGATCGCAACGCACTCTCAGCGGCCTCGAGGTTTCCGGCCGCCGCATCGAGGAGGCCGCGGCAGCGTCCTGCTGCCATGGTGCCCCACCAGCTTGCGGTCCGGCGGGCCTGCTCAGTCAACACTGCGAGGTGCCGCCGTGCGGCTGCTTGCTCGCCGATGATGACCAAGGACTCGATGTGGTCCGCGGATGTGCGAATGACGCCGGGATGCTCGTAGCCGAGCGTGCGCCGCAAGGCGGCGGCTCGTCGGAGATGCCCAACCGCGGAAGCGGCATCGCCCGTCGTCAGGTCCACGAAACCGAGGACGCTCAGCGCACGCATCTGATGGCGACTGTCGCCGGTGCGCTCCTCGATCGATAGGCATTCGTGGGCGAGTTCCCTGGCTCGATCGCTTTCGCCTGAACGCGCAGCAGCCAACGCCGAGGGATAGAGCGACATTCCTCGGTAGGCCAACCGCGACGATCGCTGCTCGGTTTCCTGAGCGAGATGACCGAGTGCGACCGCCTGGTCCAGGTTGCCCGCCCAGCACTCCAGCTCACCCAGTTGGAACAGCGCCGGTATGAGGAGGCCGTCCTCTTGACGCTTCCAGTGTTCGTGGTAAACGGCGGTGAGGAGTCTTCGTGCTGTGTCGAAGTCGTCCGTCCATTTTAGTACGACCGCCGCAAGCACCCAGCGGGATCCGCCGGGTATCCAGCGATCTCGCGTGTCGCTGAGTTCTGCGAGCCGGGCGAGCCGGGCGCGAAGATCACTCGGCGCCTTACCCCTGATGACGGCCTGGACCAAGTAGACGGCCTCGGCGTCCGCCCGTACCTCTGGATCATGCGCGCGCTCGGCGAATCGGACCGCGCGCGTGGCTTCTGTTGTGGATGCCCCGACGTCCCCGGTTTGCATCTGGACGAACGCCAGATCCCTACGTAGTAGGGCCTGCAACCTCGCATCTCGGCCCGCCTCGGCGATGCCTTGTGCCAGCACTGGTGTGACCGCTGACCACCCGTCGCTGGCTGCAGTCGCTGATGCGAGACGGCGCAACACGGTGGCCCGCCGGTGGCCCGCAGGGAGCCGGGTCACTTGGGAGCGCAGCAGGGCCACACAACGTTCCGTATCTCCGGCCTCCCATAGGTAATCTGCGGCAGCCACCGCTCGCCGATATGCGTCTGCCTGACGGTCTGCAGGCGTCAGCCCCAGCGCACGCTCAGCCAGCGTGCCGGCCGCATCGGGGGCACCGCGGGCGTAGGCCGCTGCGGCACCTGCTTCCAGGTCCAACGCTACCTGCGCGTCCGGCAGCGCCGCCGCTGCTGACAAATGCCGCGCACGCTCTTCGACGTCATTGGACATCGATGCGAGCAGCTCATGGACGCGGCGGCGCCGGGACGGATCGGCCTGGGCGTAGGCGGTCGCCGCGAGCAGGGGGTGCCTGAACGTGAGGTGGCCCTGGTCAACGTCGAGCAGCCCGGCGTCGGCTCCACGCTGCAGCGCAGCCAGCGATCCGGGTCCGAGAGCGCGTTCCACGGTGGTTGTGCTGGCGTCGGTCGCCGCCGCAACCAGCAGCAACACATCCTGGGTCGCCGCACTCACCGCGGCGATCCGCCGCCCCATCAGGTCGCGCAGGCTGCTGGGCAGTGGCAGAGGTGTGCTCGCCGCGATCGTTGTCGACTGCAGCGCGGCTCTTGCGAGCTCCAAGGAGAACAGCGGGTTGCCGGCCGCCGTTTTATGTATCTGGCCAATCAACGGCCGCCGTAAGGCGGCGCCGAGACGGAGCCGGATGAGCTGGTCGGTCTCCTCTTCGCTGAGCGGGCCTAGGTCGAGCAGCGAAACGCGATTAGGCGATAGCTCGGATCGAAGAAGATCGGAACTGGCCGAGCCACGCTGAGTGGCAAGCACACCGATCGGTTGATCGGGGTGCTTTCGAAGCGCGAACCCGATGGCCTTTGCCGAAGACGAATCCAGCCACTGCAGGTCGTCAATCGCGAGCACGAGCCGGTTCCTGGATGCCTCACCGAGGACGTTGGCAGCCGCGACCGCGACGGTGGAGTGATCGATGCGACTATCACCTGGTTCGGCGCGGCGGATCGCCGACAGGAGCGCATGGCGCTCAGCGTCAGCGAGCACGAACATCTCCGCGTCGAGCCCGTTGAACAGCTCGGCCAAGCCGGAGTACGAGACCCTCGTGCCGAGTTCTCCAGGGCGGCAATGTAGAACGCGAGCCGTCTGCGCCGCCGCATCCCGGCCGTACAGCCAGAGGGTCGTTTTGCCTACGCCGACATCTCCGCAGATGACTAGCGCGGCCGCGCCGACCGAGATCGACTCGATGAAGCCGGCAATGGCAGCCTGCTCCCGGACGCGACCAACCAGGCCAGGCATCGTAGTCCCGTCCGGACCCATCAGCGTCCCCCATGTCGGCGGATCCAGCCCCTGCCAGCATGCGCCTTTGGGTCAAGAGAGAACAGTCCCCGATCGGCTCAACCGTAGGGATTCCCCCGATGTCCGTGACCGCGTACATCACTAGCTTCGCAAGCGCCCGGACCTAGCCGAGCCTGACCAAAGGAGCTGCAAATGCATCGCCTGCTCGCCACACCTTTCGTGGTCCTGCCGATCGTTCTTGGGGGTATCGCCGTCACCGCCTCGTCCTCCGCGACCGCCTCCTCGGGCATCGACGACCTTCGTTTGCGCGGTGTGATCACCGACTTCAGCGCCCTGCCCAGCCGAGCCGGCGGTGCCGCTCAACAGCCCGGCGATCGGTGGTTCTTCGTCACGCAGTTGACCGACAATGGGAAGCAGGTCGGGGCGTCTCCGCACAAGTGCACGGCCATCACGGCGGAGTACTCAATGTGCGAAGCGGCCGCGAACCTGTCCGGCGGACAGGTCACCTTCGAGGGCGCGCTTGGCGGCACGAATGTGCTTCCGCAGGTTGTGGTTGCGATCACCGGAGGCACTGGCGAATACCGCGACGCGCAGGGCCAGGTCACGATCACGCAGAATGCCGACGGCAGCCAGAGCTGGTACATGGACTTCGCCGCCAGCTGACATTCGACGGATGAGGGACGGCGGCAGATGCACATCCGGGCACCAACGAGCATGCTGTAGGCCCTGGCGTTGCAGTTTCAGGGTCGCCGCTCGACAGCCAGCCTCGACGGGGGGTGCGAGCCCGCGGTCGGACCTTGGATTCCGGCCGCGGGCTGCGCCCCTCACGAAGTGGATTCAGGCTCTCAGGTCGCGGGCGCCCCGCCGAGCGCAGGGCAAATGACCGCTGCGAAGTCCGGATTGATCGAGGGGGTCAGCTTCACTATTTCGTCTGTCTCGGCATCGACCACAAGCTGACCAGCCTGGATCAGAACGAGCTTTCCGTCGGCATCGCGCAAATTCCAGTAGATCCCGGTCGCTTTGAATTGGGAGTCAGCGGCGTCAAACTGGAGCACTTGGCGGTCGACCTCGGTGAGCGCGAAGCCCGTGTCGACGTTTGTGTGGGTGACCTGGGCCTCTGCTTGGATGATCGTCCTGTTGGGATCATCGGGG
>JBKOZJ010000183.1:0-18589 GCA_046725875.1 Actinomycetota bacterium | reverse complement strand
GACCTCGCCCACCGGCCACCGCTACACCAAACACCCCGACCCCATCGGGCCGATGGTCGGACCACCGGCTGAACGCGGGACACAAGATCGAGATGACTTGCCATATGCCGAAGAGTCCAGGCCTAGGGACGATAGCGCTGCTCCATACGGCCGCGCCGACGACCCGGATCCACCGCCGTTCTAAATTCTAGTAGCGGGTTCTAGATCTGGTTGCCGCCGTTGCGCGATCCGGTCCAGCCCTCGGCGCGCCGTTCAGAGCAAGCCCACGACAGAGCCGGTGTCGAGCCGATAGACCTCGATCGCGGTATGACTGAAGACCGCCTGCCGCTCGGCGGTGCTGAGGTCGTCGACTAGGACTTCGGCGGCTTCAACGACGAGCCCGTAGCTGGCCGCGAGCGTACATACGGGCCAGTCCGAGCCGAACATGAGCCGGCCCGGGCCGAAGCAATCCAAGGCGTGGCGCACGTAGGGACGGAGCTGATCGACCGACCACGTATCCCAGCCGGCCTCCGTGACGAGGCCCGAGATCTTCGCGGTGACGTTCTGGCAGGTTGCGAGGCGCGCCAGCCCGGACGCCCAAGGCTCCCAGTCGCCTCTGACGATCGCTGGCTTTGCGAGGTGGTCGACGACGAAACGTACCTCGGGTAGCTCGCGTGCCGCCCGGTCCGCCGCCGGTAGCTGGGGCGGCTTGACGAGGAGGTCGTACGCGAGCCCTGCCGCACCCACCGCTCGGAGGCCGGCCAGCACGTCGGGGCGTACTATCCACTCCGGGTCAGGCTCGTCCTGGACCTGATGGCGGATGCCGACCAGTTTTTCGCCGCCTGGCCGACTGCGCAGCCCGCCCAGCGCTTCGTTCAGGTCAGGGGCGGTGAGGTCGACCCAGCCGACGACGCCGGCGATCAGTGCGGACTGCGCTGCAGTCGCGACGAGCTCCTCGGTCTCACCGGATTCGCCAAGCGCCTGTACGACGACCGTCCCACCGATTCCGCTGGCCGCGGCGAGCGGCCCCAGGTCCGCGGTGGTGAACGACGCACGCAGTGGATCCGCCCATGGGCCGTCCATCCATCCATAGCTGCGACGTGTCACATCCCACAGGTGGTGGTGTGCATCGATTCGGATCAAGGCCGACTCCGCGGCCGCAGACCGTACATCCCGCCGTCCACGGCGAGTGCTGCGCCGGTGGTTGCAGAGGCGAGCGGACTCGCGAGGTACGCGATCGCGGCGGCCACTTCCTCGGCGGTGACGAGCCGTCCGATGGGCTGTCGGGCCTCCAGCGCCGCCCGCTCGGCTGCTGGGTCCGGTGCCGCCGCGAGCAGGCGAGCCACCCATGGAGTGTCCACGGTGCCGGGATTTACGCAATTCACCCGGATGCCGTCGGCGGCGAAGTCCGCCGCCATCCCGAGCGTGAGCGCGAGCAACGCGCCCTTCGTCGCCGAATACAGCGCCCGGTTCGGTAGGCCCGCCCACGCGGCTATCGAGCAGGTGTTGACGATGGCCGGGTGCGCGCTGCGGCGGAGGTACGGCACCGTCGCCTGCACGACCCGAACGACGCCGTAGACGTTGACGTCGAAAACCCGCCGCCACTCGTCCAGATCGTTGTCCATGACACTGCCCTGAGCGCCGATCCCCGCATTGTTGACGACGATGTCGATGCCGCCGAAGCGGTCGGCCACCTCCGCCACCGCCCCCCTGACCGTCGCCTCATCCGCGACGTCTGCCAGGACACCGTGGAGCGGCGGCGCTACCTGCGGATTGAGATCCAGGCAGGCCACCTGCCCGCCGTGCTCGGCGAACATCCGCGCGGCGGCGAGCCCGATGCCCGACGCACCGCCGGTCACGACGATCCGAAGGCCGGCGAAGTCGACGCTCACGGCTCGGCTCCACATCGCCTGACCCTGCGGGCCCTGTCTTCGAGCACGAGTTCCACAAGAATCTCCAGACCCCCGCTATCACCACTTATCGGATCAATGAAGGCTAGGCCAGCCCGAATGGTCCACTCAAGGCACCGGATGAGCCGGTTTACGCCTAGATTGGACCGTCTAACGATCCTTTTACGTCGGATGTCTACGGCACAGGGAGGGCAGCGTGGCTGTTACTGACGACGCGATCGACCGCATCAAGCAGATGATCGTATTTGGGGACCTGCGCCCAGGTGATCGGCTGCCCAAGGAGGCCGATCTGGCCGAGCGGCTCGGCTTGTCCCGCAACTCGCTGCGGGAAGCCGTACGGGCGCTCTCGTTGATCAATGTCCTGGACGTTCGGCAAGGCGATGGCACCTACGTCACGAGCTTGGAACCGCAGCTACTCCTCGAGGCCCTTTCGTTCATCGTCGACTTCCACCGCGACGACACGGTCCTGCACTTCTTTGAGGTACGGCGGATCCTGGAGCCCGCCGCGGCCTCCCGGGCTGCTCAACACATGAGCGACGACGAGATCGCCGACTTGGCCGGCATCCTCGACGCACTCGAGGACGACGCGAGCGTCGAAGCACTTGTGGCGAACGACCTGAAGTTCCATCAACGGATAGCCGAAGGCTCAGGTAATCCCGTCCTGACGTCTCTGCTCGACACCTTGTCGGCGCCGACCACCCGGGCACGGATCTGGCGTGGCCTTACCCAAGAGGGCGCGGTGGCCCGGACCCGTGAGCAGCACAACGCGATCTACCAAGCGATCGCGGCCCGCCAGCCTGACGTCGCCAGGGCGTGGGCGACCGTGCACATCGCGGGAGTCGAGGACTGGCTTCGGACCGCCCTCTACGTGGGCTCGTAGTGCGCTCAGCCGGGAGCAAGCGGCCCGGTTCCCCGCCGTGGCGCTGGCGCGTCGGGTCGCAGCAAACCGTCCGCGACGAGCTCACCCCACAGGTCGGGTGGCACCGGGCGGTTGGCGAGCTGGACATCCTTGACAACCTCGACGACCGACCGCATTCCCACCAGAAGGGCCCCGACGGCCGGATGCCCGAATGGGAAAGCCAGCGCGGCCTGCGGCAGGCTAATCCCGTGGCTTGCGCAGACGGCGGCAATCCGGCGTGCCCGCTCCAGCACCTCGGGTGGCGCCGCCCGGTAGTTGAACCGCCCACCCTCGGCTGGATCATCGGATGCCAACAGGCCGCTGTTGAAAACCCCCGCGGCGACCACGGTCACGCTCCGCTGCAAGCAGAGCGGTAGGAGGACATCGAGCGCTGACTGGTCGAGCAACGTGTACCGACCCGCCAAAAGGACGACGTCGAGCTCGACTTCCCGGACGAAGTCGGCCAGCATCTGCCATTGGTTCATTCCGACGCCAATCGCGCCAATGACATGCTGCATGCGGAGGTCATGCAAAGCTGGGTAGGCCTCTTCGAGCGCCTGCCGCCAGTGATCATCTGGATCGTGGAGCAGGACCACGTCGATTCGGTCGAGGTCGAGGCGGGTAAGGCTTGCCTCGTACGACCTGCGAACGCCATCGGCGCTAAAGTCCCACCTTCGCCGGTGCGTGGTCGCGATATCGAAGCCGTGCGCAAGGTCACGGCGATCGGGGGCGGCTGTCTCGGGTACGAGGAGGCGGCCGACCTTCGTCGAGACTACGTACCCACCGCGCGGTCGGGTCGAAAGAGCCCGACCAAGCCGCACCTCAGACAGGCCGAGCCCGTAGTGCGGAGCAGTGTCGAAGTAGCGGATGCCGGCATCCCATGCCGCCTCGATCGCGGCGCGGGCCGTCTCGTCGTCCACGGCCTCGTACAAGCCGGCAATCGGCGCCGCGCCGAAGCCGAGAGCGGTGACCCGCACGTCGCTTGTGCCAAGCCGGATCGTTCGCATCATGGTGGTCAACGAGCCCAGGCCGACCCGCCTGGGAACGCATAGCGTGCGATGCTGGCCGGGCGCATGGTGGAGCTGAAGCCGGGAGCGGACGGGGCAGCGTAGCGGCCGTTCCGGACCATCACCGGATCGACGAAATGCTCGTGGAGATGATCGACATACTCGACTACGCGGTCGTCCATCGAGCCGCTCACGGCTACATAGTCGAACATTGCCAGGTGCTGGACGAGCTCGCAGAGCCCGACGCCGCCCGCATGCGGGCAAACCGGCACGCCGAACTTCGCCGCCAGCAGCAGGATTGCAACGTTCTCGTTCACTCCGGCCACGCGGGTCGCGTCAAGCTGGAGGTATGAGATCGCGCGCGTCTTCAGCAGCTGCTTGAAGACCACCCGGTTATGTACATGCTCGCCGGCAGCAAGCGGCACCGGGGCGACGGCTTGAGCGATCGCGGCATAGCCCAACACGTCGTCCGGACTCGTCGGCTCCTCGACCCACCAGAGGTCGTACGGGCTCAACGCGGTAATCCAGTCGACCGCATCGCCCACCTCCCACCGCTGGTTCGCGTCGACCGCGATCCGCACGCCCGCGCCGCACACTTCGCGAGCGATGGCCATTCGCCGCCGGTCTTCGGCTAGCTCCCGGCCGACCTTCAGCTTGATGTGGCCGAACCCGTCCTCCACAGCTCGCTTGCACAAACGCCGAAGCTTGTCGTCGTCGTAGCCGAGCCAGCCCGGTGTCGTCGCGTACGCCGGATAGCCCCCATCCTGGAGCTCCGCCATTCGCTCGGCGCGGCCCGGTTCGGATCGCCGGAGAATCGCGAGTGCCTCCTCGGGAGTCAACGCATCGGTCAGGTAGCGAAAGTCGACGAGGTCGACGATTTCCTGTGGAGCAAGCTCCGCGAGCAGCCGCCAGAGCGGTTTGCCCGCCCGCTTGGCGCGCAGATCCCACAGCGCATTGACGACGGCGCCGACCGCCATGTGGATTACGCCCTTCTCCGGGCCGAGCCAGCGAAGCTGCGAGTCGTGCACGAGCTCCTTCCCGAGGTCCCCGAGGCCTACCAGTGTTGCGTCGAGGGGACGGCCGACAACGAGCGGCGCGATCGCCTTGATCGCCGCGACCTGCACATCGTTTCCGCGCCCGATTGTGAACGCGAACGCGTGCCCCTCGCGCCCATCGCCGGCGTCGGTGCGTACGACGACGTATGCCGCGGAGTAGTCCGGGTCGGGATTCATCGCGTCCGACCCATGGAGATCCCGCGACGTCGGAAAGCGCACGTCGGTGGTCTCCATCGCGGTGATCTTCACTGTCATCCGGCCGGCTCTCCTGGACCTGTGGGCAACTCAACGACATCGCCGATCCCGCCACGATGTCAAGATACATCCCATGAATCATGGCATAAGTCGGCCTAGCAGTGCTCTGAGCTGCTTGACCGGACCGTACACATCCGATCTAATGACGATGGGCGGCGATTGTGACGACCGTCCAATCCTTCGACAAAGGGCACGCCGACGCGATGGAAGGGTTGGCTAGATGAAGAGACTCTTGGCGCTGGCAAGCGCACTGGTCGTCGGATTGAGCGCGTGCGCCGTCGGCGACGACGATGACGATTCCGCTGGCAAGGCCGCGGGTAGCCAGCGGATCACTTTCCTCGTGTTCGAGACGCCGAATCTGACGCCGCAATACTGGGATGCAGCGATCAAGCGGGTCACCGACAAGCATCCGGAGATCAGCGTCAAGAAGATCGTTTCGCCGACCCAAGACCGGACGACCTACGCTCGGCAGCTGCTGACCTCAGGCCAGTTTCCGGACGTAATGATCGCTGTCTCTCCGGCTGGCTTCGCCGAGGCCGGCGAGCTCTACGCATGGTCATCCGAAGAGCTCGCGGATTTCCTTTTCCCGAACAATGGCGCGATCGGGGGGAAGGTCTACCAGATCCCCGCGAACACGCAGACGATTCCGGTTGTCTACTACAACAAGGACCTGTTCGCGAAGGCCGGCGTCAGCGAGCCGCCGGCTACGTACGCCGAGCTGCTCAGCGTCGCCAAGCGGCTCGATGCGGCCGGGGTCAAGCCGTTCGTCACCGCCGGTGTCCACGACTCGCTGGGCCCGCTCTTCGCGGGCATCTTGGGCACCGACCTGTATGCCAAGAACCCGGACTGGATGCACGACCGCCGGGCCGGCACCGTGTCGTTCTGCGACCCCAAGTACAAATCGGCCGCCGCGAAGCTGGCGGACCTCGGTGCGAAGGGTTACGTGGACCGTCGGGACATGTCTCGCGACTACGCCGCCGGCCAGCAAGCCTTCCTCGACGGCGATGGGGCGATGTACGCGATGGGTAACTGGTTCGCCGCCGCTCTAGACAGCCCGGACACCACCCCTGACTTCGAGGTCGGCCAATTCAACTGGCCCTCTGATGATGGCAGCATGGTCGTCCCAGCGTTCACCGGCGGCGGGCTCTCGGTGAGCGCGAAGGCGAAGAATCTCGACGCCGCGAAGACGTTCGCGCTCGAGTTCCAGCTGGACCGGCAGAATCTCGACGCCTCCGCGAAGTTCGACGGGCTGTTCCCGGCCGTCAAGGGCTACACGCCGCCGTCAGACACCGGTGCTGCCTACAAGGCGGGATACCGGCTCTACGAGCAGGGAGTCCAGACGAACGCTATCGTCCCGGCGTTCGGATTCGAGGCCGGCGACGACGGCATGCTGCCGGGGATGGTCGAGAAGTGGGACTCCTCGTCGGTGGACCTCGTTACCGGGAACAAGTCTGTCGACCAGGTGTGCGCGTTCCTCGACTCCGAGTGGGATGCGGCTTCCTGAGCCCGTCGTTCCTACAATGCCGGCCGGAGCGCTCGCTACGAGCGTTTGGCCGGCATTGCCATCTCAGGGAGGACCGGCTAGATGGCCGTCGACATCGCGGCACCTCCTAAGGCCGCCGCCCGCCGTACGCCGAGCCGACGCCGGCGCAAGCCGAAGCTACCGGGCGTGCGGCATTTCGCGACCTTCGCGTCGCCGGGGTTGCTTGTCTATCTCTGCTTCGTGCTAGCGCCGATCGTCATCAGCTTCGGATACAGCCTCACCGACTACAACCCGTTCAGTCCGCCGACCGAGTACGTCGGGCTCGACAACTACCGGCGGTTGTTCAGCGATCCGGAATTCCTCATGTCGCTTCGGGTCACGACCATTTTGACGCTGATCGTTGTGATCGTTCCGAACGTACTGGGGCTCGCCATTGCAATGCTGGTCGATCGGCGTGGCTGGCTCTACAACGGCCTGCGAAGTGTCTTCTTCGTGCCGATGGTTCTCAGCTCAGTTGTGGTCAGCGTGATCTGGATCCGCCTGCTCGACAACAACGGCCCGATCAACCGGACACTGCGCGGGGTCGGAGTCGACAACCCGCCCGGCTGGCTATCCGACCCAGACATCGCGCTCTACTCACTCAGCTCGGTCGTTGCATGGCAGATGCTCGGCTTCTGTGTCGTCGTCTACCTCGCCGGCCTGCAAGGCGTACCGCACGAGCTGCTGGAAGCCGCCGCGATCGACGGCGCCGGGCCGGTCCGACGCTTCTGGCACGTAACCTGGCCGCTGCTTGCGCCCGCGCTGACCATCAACACGGTTGTGCTGCTCATCTCGGCGTTCAAGATCTTCGATCATGTCCAGGTCATGACGCGCGGTGGACCCGGCACCGGAACGACCGCGACGATTGCCTACAACGTCCTGCATACCGGCTTCACCGAGAACCGGCAGGGATACGCGTCGGCCATGGCTATCGCGATGTTGGTGATCATTGCGACGGCCTCGGCCGTCACGCTCAAGGTGCTGCAGAGGCGCGAGGTCGAGCTGTGAACCGCGCCCGGTTGCCCTGGCTTCGGCCGGCTGTCGCAATCACCGTCGCCGCCGCGTTCTTTCTGCCGCTGTATGTGGCGCTGGTCAACGTCGTCAAGAAAGGCTCGAGGATCTCGGCCGAGCCGATGTCGGTGCCTATCCCGCCGACTCTTGAGAACATCGACGCCGTTCTTACTCGCTCTGACCGGCTGTTCTGGGTGAGCCTTACCAACAGCCTTATCGTCACCTCGCTGTCGATCCTCATTCTCACCGCGCTGTCCGCGATGCTCGGCCACTACCTTGCGCGCACCCGCGCGTGGTGGGTCCGCTGGGTCACGCTGCTGCTGCTGTCCGGCCTGATGATCCCACCCCAGGTGATTCTCCTGCCGATCACCAGGGTGCTGAGGGCGCTCGACCTCATGAGCACGGTGCAGGGTCTCGTTCTATTCAATGTGGGCTATTACATCCCCTTCGGCGTGTTTGTCTTCGCCGGCTTCACGCGGGCGATCCCGGTCGAGCTCGAGGAGGCGGCGGCAATCGACGGCGCGAGCCGCTTCCAAGTCTTCTGGCGGATTGTCTTCCCGCTGCTGCGGCCCGCGACCGCTAGTGTCCTGATCTTTCTCGGGGTCTGGATCTGGAATGACTTCCTCAATCCGTTGATCATCCTGGGTCCCAGCCGGGGTACCACGATCACAACCGGGATCTACCGCTCGATCGGCCAGTATCAGGCTGACTTCGGTGCCATGTTTGCGCTCATGTTCCTCGCGACCCTGCCTGTGCTGATCTTTTACCTGGCGTTGCAACGGCACTTCATCAGGGGGTTGACGGGCGGGGCCACCAAGGGATGAGGCGGAGGATGCAGCGCATCTTCGAGCTTGCCGTTGATCCCGCGCATGCCCGTGTCTACGAGCACGGCTGGCAGAGCTGGAGCCCGACCACCGCGTATCCCGTCACGGCAACCGGTTTCCGCCCGAGTCGCCCCGAGCTTCAGATCATGTGCTGGCGGCCCGAGCGTCCTGGGCCGCCCCGCGGCTTCCAGGGCGAGGGCCTGCTCGCGATCGACCCGGGCAACGGTGGCCCGGTTCGTGTCCTCGCGGGCTGCGACATGCCGGGTGTCGTGCCGTCCATTCGCGCCGAGCTGTCCAAGGACGGTCTCGTGATAAGTACGGACGGAGAAGTCGAGGAGAGCACCGGTGCCACTATCGGCGCGGCGCTCGCCGAGTGGGCCGACGGTTTCGCAGCTCGCTCAGGCGTTCGTCGGCTCCGCGCCGCACCAACCGTCTGGTGTTCGTGGTACCAGTACTTCGGTGAGGTGACCGAGGCCGACATCATCGAGAACCTGGATGCGATCGACCTGCTCGACCTGCCGGTTGAGGTGATCCAGATCGACGATGGCTGGCAGGCCGAGGTCGGCGACTGGCTGGAGCCGGCGCCCAGCTTTCCATCCCTCACCGCGCTGGTCCGCGGAATCCGCGGTGCCGGCCGCCGGGCCGGCGTCTGGATCGCTCCGTTCGTCGTGGGAGCGCATAGTCGCCTCGCGCGCGATCATCCCGATTGGCTGGTTTCGCAAGCGGATGCCGGACACAACTGGCAACAGCGGTTGTTCGCCCTCGACGTCCGCCGTCCGGGAGCGGCGGCGTACCTTCGCGAAGTCTTCATGACCCTATGTGAAGGTGGTTTCGACTACTTCAAGCTTGACTTCCTCTATGCGGGGGCGCTCCGGGAACAGCCTTACCGCGACGCGCTCGAGTTGATCCGTGAAACGGTTGGACCGACCGCATACCTGGTCGGGTCGGGCGCACCGATTCTGCTCAGTGTGGGCCTGGTGGACGCGATGCGCGTCTCTCCTGACATCGACAAGCGCGTCGACCCGGTCGACGGCGACATGTCCCGACCGTCGCTGCACGCCGCGACCACCTCGGTCGCTGGGCGCGGGTGGCAGCATGGCCGCTTCTGGATCAACGATCCGGATTGCCTCCTGGCCCGTCCCTCGATTTCGCATCGCGCAGCTTGGGCGACGACCATCGAGCGGTACGGCGGGCTGCGCGCATCCGGCGACCGGATACTCGATCTCGACACCTGGGGTTTGGAGACGACCCGACGGCTGCTTTCTACGGTGCCGGCGCCGCTGCCTTTCCAGGTGGGCTACGACGATCCGCGTTGAGGTCCGACCCGTACAGGGGCGAGCTCGGAGCCGAAGAGCTCGCAGCGAATGCGGCTGCGACGAACGCCATTGGCCATTGGCCTCGCGCTTTCACGTCGTTCGGGTTGAGTACGGCGCGTAACGCGCGGAAGTCCCTGTCCTGGTTGGAAGAGCTGGGCTTGTCGGTTCGCCGGGCGCGCGACGCCGAGGTCACTGGCCGACGACACGCTGACGGGCAGGCGCGGGGTCTCTCGATCGAAGCCGTATTTGAGGGCTGCTTGGGCAGCGGGCCGGGCTGGTGTAGCTCGGACGCTTCAGCGGCTGCCGATTCCTTTCTGCGGTGGCCGAGGTCTACATGGTCGACGCGGCCGGCCGAAGAGGCAAGCCGCGATGAGGCAAGCCAAGAAGAGAGAGCTGGTTGCCGTGAGCATTCCCGCCACCATGCGCGCCCTGCAGCAGACCTCGCTGAAGGGTCCGCAGGATATGCGTTTGATCACCGACGCACCGGTACCGAGCCCTGGCCAGGGCGAGGTCCTGATCCGGGTCGCCGCCGCCGGTGTCAACTTCGCCGACATCTCGAAGTCCTACGGCACGTTCCTGGGCGGCCCGCTGCCACCGTATCTGGCGGGTTTCGAGGCCGCCGGCGAGGTCGTGGCGGCGGGCGAGGCGGTGACCGGCCCACGACGGGGGACTTGCGTCATCGGCGTCGGATCCGGGGCTTTCGCCGAGTACATGGTCCTGCCCGCGGCCGCGGCGACGCCGGTGCCGGCCAGCTGGACAGCCGAGCAGGCGCTAGGCCTGGTCGTGAACTGGCCCACCGCGCTGGCCGCGCTCAAGCCCCTGGGCCACATCGCCACCGGGGAGACCGTGCTGGTCCACGCTGCGGCTGGCGCGACCGGCCAGGCCGCGATGACCATGGCCAAGCACTACGGCGCAACGGTCATCGCCACCGCCTCGCCGGGCAAGCACGAGACAGTGCTGGCACTCGGCGCCGATCATGTCATGGACTCCCTCGATGGCGACCTCGCCGCCGAGGTGCTACGGCTGACTGGTGGTGCAGGTGCCGATTTGGTGCTGGAGTCGGCGGGTGGTGCCACCTTCAATGCCAGCCTGGCCGCGGCCAAGCGGGTCACCGGTCGGGTCGTCGTCTACGGCATGGCAGGCGGCGAGGCCGCGATCACCAACTGGGAGCTGGTGTACAAACACCAGGTCCACATCATCGGCCTCAACATCGGCGTGCTGATCCAGGCCGCACCCCAGATCTTCGGCGAGCTCATGGGTGAGCTATCCGCCCTCGTTACCGCCGGCGTCCTCACCCCCACTCGCCCCACCGCCTACGACTTGGCCGACGGTCCAAAGGCCCTCGCGGAACTGGAAACCCGCGCCACGATTGGCAAACTGGCCCTGCTGCCCTGAGCACACCGGCACAACACCGCTGATGGGCGAGGTCCCGACCGGCGGGACTGGTCCGGACAAGGAGCAGCGCATGGCATGCAAGCAATCCGCGGCGGTAGTGGAGCTGTACCGGCGGTGGTTGACGGTTCCGGCGGCGGACCACGAGCGGAGGCCGCGAGACAACCACCCGTCGACAAACGACTGGGATGCCATCGCGCATCTGGCCGACTGGCCGCGGCCTAAGCTCGCGGCATGACAGCGCACGTGCGGGAGGCGACGAACCAGGACCGGTTCGCAGCCGAGACCGAGCGGTTCCGCCGGGAGCTGTTGGCGCACTGTTACCGCATGGTCGGCTCGGCGCACGACGCCGAGGACCTGGTGCAGGAAAGGTATCTTCGGGCCTGGCGTTCCTACGCCGGCTTCGAGGGCCGCGCATCGATTCGGTCCTGGCTCTACAAGATCGCCACCAATGTCTGCCTGACTGCGCTGGAGCCGCGCCGGATCCGGGTGCTGCCCTCCGGGCTGGCGGGTCCTTACGGTGGACCCGATCGGCCGCCGAGTCCCGTTGCGCCCGGCGAGGTCTCGTGGCTGGAACCACTACCGGACCGATGGATCGCCCCGGCCGCCGACGATCCGGCCGCCGTAGTGGTCGCACGCGAGTCGTTGCGGTTGGCGCTCATCGCGAGCCTGCAGCACCTGCCCGCCCGCCAGCGCGCGATCCTCATCCTGCGCGAGGTGCTGGCGTTCTCCACGGCTGAAACCGCGGAGATCCTCGACACCACTACGGCAGCGGTCAAGAGCGGTCTGCAGCGCGCCCGCGCCCGGCTGGACGAACTGGACCCGGAGCCTGAGGAACTGCTCGAACCGACCGACCAGCGGGCGCGTGCGCTGCTCGACGGCTACATCGCAGCCTTCGAGCGCTCCGACGCCAGCCTGCTGGAACAGGTGCTGCGAACGGATGCCACGCTGGAGGCGACGCCATTCCGCGAATGGCAGGCCGGACGGGTGAACTGCATCCACATGCTCGACGCGTACGTGCTGGGCGCGCCGGGCGACTGGCGGATGATCGCTACTACAGCCAACGGCGAGCCCGCCGCCGTCGTGTACCACCGGGACGCGGACGGCGTGTTCCGGGCAAACGACATCGTGGTGCTGACCCCAACCGCCACCGGCGTCTGCCGCGTGATCGCGTTCCACGATCCGGCGCTGGTCGTGATGTTCGGCTTCCCGGAAGTGCTCGCTGACTAATCCCGACCGGGCGTGTAATCAAACGCGGGTTCGCGGAGGGTCACGGTGCACGGCACAGCCATCACTGTCCATTGCGTACGCACGCCTCGTCAGCCCGTGGTGCTGAAACCACATCAAGCCAGCCGCACTAGCCGGTCGGGATATCTCCAGAAGTGGCGCATGTTAGGCGGACGGCCGAAGCCGAGATCGTTTCCTGACCGCTGCGCGTCGGTGCCGGCCGGGTCGCGCGACACCGTCGACGCGCTCGTCCGCGTCATCGCCGAGTGAGATGGCCAGTGTCTCGAGGAGGCTTGCGAGTACCCCGTGCTCCTCGTCGGTCAGACCGCTGAGTAGTCGCTCTTCATTGGCCACGTGCTCGGGCAGGATCACGTCAACCAAACCTTCCCCTTGCGCGTTAGCGACACGGTCGTCGATCGACCGTCGTTTGGGGCTGGCTGCCGGCGAATCAGTCCACGAGCTTCGAGCATCCTGAGGCGCTTGGTCATCCCGCCGCTCGAGACGACGAGCGCTTTGCCCAGCTCGGTAGGGGTTAGTCGGTAGGGCCGTCCGCGCCGGCGGAGGGCGGCGAGGACGTCGAACTCTCCTCCGTTCACCCCGTGCCCGGCGAACACGCGCTCCAGGTCAGCCTGCAGCAGCTGGGCTACCCGAGAGATGCGGCCAACGACAGCAAATGCCGACCGGTCGAGTTCGGGCGCCGCGCGTCGCCACTGCTCGACCACGTGGTGGACGTGATCCCACTGCTGCATCAGGCAAGCGTACTATCTATCGAGATTGCTTTCTAGAAAGGTAAATTGGGAGTACGAGAATAAGTGGCTGCGCTCCTGTTTGCCGCGCTCGCCGGCGCGTCCTTCGGCGCACTTGCGGTGGCTGTGCGGTGGGGCCTCCGCGGCGGCGGCGACTCCGAGGTGGCCGCGCTTGTTGCCACGACCCTGGCGGTCGCCATTTCGACCGTGGTTGCGGCGCCCTCGCTCGCCGGTGCGGACGTCGACCGCGCTGAGCTCTGGCCTTTTTTCGCGGCGGGACTGATCGCTCCGGGCGCCTCGCAGATCCTACTGACGCTCTCTGTCCGCCATGCCGGGCCAACGCGGGCCGCGATGCTCATGGGAACGGCCCCGCTGATCTGCGCGCCCTCTGGGTCGCGGTCGAGGAGGCACGCCAGAGGTACGTCGCGGTGGAGGCGGTCTATGTCGGGGGCGACGTGGGACATTCGACGCTCGACGACACGGCGCCGGCCTTGTCGGGAGACACACGCATGGACCCGGATCGGCCATGACCTGCCGGCTCTCGTATTCGTGGGGCCACCGGTGTGGTCGGTGCGCCAACCAGCCGACGCATCGGAAGGGGGCTAGGCGGCGCCTGGGACATCGCCTCCGCCACCTCCTGCGGCGGCTCAAAACCGAGCGCACCGACCTCGACACCAAGCAATGCCGACAGCACTCGCCGGTAGGCCCCTCGCGGCCACCGCACCTCGCCCCGCTCCCACCGGGCCACCTGACGCTCACCGATCGCCACGTTCTCCCCCAACGCCGCCGCCTGCGCCCGCAGCGCACGAGCGAACTCCGCGCGGGACTCGTTTCGACGCTCTCGCAACCCCCGCAACCGACGGTTCGGAGTCCGCACCACGGGAGCGGGCTCCGCGCGCATCGATCGATCTGACCGCACGATCGGATCGTACGAACGTCGCAACAGAGGGCAAGACCGCCGCGGAATGTACTTCACAGGCACTTCGATCCGCCCGGGCTGGCCGCGCCGCAACCGCTCGCATGGCTACTTCCGCCGGCCGGCTCACCGCAGCCACCGGTCGCGCCCGCCGACACCTTGACCTGCTTGGAGAGCGCTGCGGTGAGGGCCGGATCTCCCGCCGAGTCGTCATCTTGGTCGCCTGGCAGCGGATCAGCTGCGACAAGTACAGCGGAGGCCACAGGGGTGATACCCACCTGGCCGGCCTCCGACCGCTTTGTGCGTCGCTCGAACCAGGCACAGGGAGGAGCACGAGGTGACCGAAGACGTCAACGCGTTTCCCCCTGGTGTCGCGGAGAAGTCAAGACCTATGTGTATCGGCTCATCGACCCTCGCAACGGCGAAACCTTCTACGTCGGCAAGGGACAAGCGATCGGGTGTTCGCCCATATTCGCGAGCAGGTCGAAGAGGACGATCCAAACAACAAATTCTGGCGCTCGCCCACCCGCCGACGGTGATTGGGCTCCAGTCAGGTTGCCGTGTGGTGATCGCCCGGCGCGGCCCATACGCCCCGCGGTAGCCGCCGACCGGGTCCGATGCCGTCTCAGTCGCCGAGTAGGTCTAGGCTCACCGTCGACCTTGGTGGCTGGGAGCCCTCACCACCGCGGCCTGTGCCGACACTCGAGCCGACCCTGGAGAAGCCGATGACGACAGCACGTCGCGCACGGCTGCTCTTAGCATGCCTGGCCGGAGCGGGCCTGGTCGCCTGCGCGGGCGACGGCGAGAACCTTGCCAGCCTCAGCGCAGACGAGATCTTCGATAAGACGAACGCGGCGGTGGCGGCGGCGAAGTCGGTTCACGCGACCGGAGACACCATCGACCGAGGTACCACTTTCAAAGTCGACCTCCAGGTCTCCGAGACCGGGTCGACCGGCACGCTGACCGCGGAAGGCGCCACCATCGAGATGCTGCTCGCAGGCGACGCCTTCTTCATAAAGGCGGACAAGGAGTCATGGACTGCGCTCACCCGCAACGCCGCTCTCAGTGAGGTGCTCGAGGGCCGATACGTGAAGGTCCCCACCACCGCGGATGAGCTCGCGGACCTGCGCGGATTCGTCGACTGGGACAGGTTCGTCCAAAAGGAGATCATGAAAGACGGCCTCACCACGAAGGGCGAGACCAAGACGATCAACGGTGAGGAGGCGATCGGGCTCATCGACACCGTGAGCGGCTGGACGCTGCGGATTCCGGTCGAGGGCAAGCCGCTTCCGACGCAGGTCGTGGCCCCCTGGGGCGACACCATCGAGTTCCGTGACTGGGGCGAGCCCGTCTCCATCAAAACCCCGCCAGCCAACCAGGTGATCGACCTGTCCGCGCCGACCGGCTAAGCAGACCGACGGGCTCGAACACGAAAACCGACCGCGCGTCGGATCGTCTTGATGTCGAGACAGTTGCGTGAGCGCGGACCTCAGCAAGGTCACCGGCGGTTGCTTCCTCCCAAAGCACCGCGAACCGGGTCGGTCATCCCTTGGGTTCTGTCGGCGGCTCGCCGAGTCTCCGGATCAGGTTGGCCAGCCGCGAGATCGATGCATGATAAGCGACCTTATCATGTGGTCGTGATCTCCTTCGAACGGCACCCCGAGAACGGTCCCGGCGACCTTCCGGCACCGTCGGTTCCCGGCGCGGTGGTGGCGCCGGCGCGGCTTCGGGCCCGGCCGCCGCTGGCGGGCCAGCCGCCGGTGCGGACCGCGGCCGGGCTCGCCTCGTACCTGCGCAAGCTCGGCGCCGACCCCGAGTTGGTCGAAGCGACCGGCACCTGGATGATCTCCGGCCGCCGCGCGTCCGCCCGCACCCGGCAGGCGTACGCCCAGGACCTGTCCCGGTGGGTCAAGTTCTGCGTGCTCCGCGGCGTCCACCCGGCGCAGGCCGGGCCGGCCGTGGCGGACCTGTACGCCGGGGCGCTGCGCGAGCTCGGCCTCGCCGACTCGACCGTCGCCCGCCGGCTGGCCGTAGTCTCCTCCTGGTACCGGTACTTGCACGGCCGGGCCCGCCTCACCGCGGGCAATCCGCTGGACGGAATGGACCGGCCCCGGGTCGGCGACGACACCGCGACCCGTGGCCTGTCCCGCGCCGAGCTGGCCCGGCTGCTCGCCCACGCCAGGGCGCACGAGTCGCCGCGTACCTTCGCCCTTCTGATGCTGCTGGTCGCCACCGCCGGACGAGTGGGGTCGATTCTGCGGGCGACCGTTGGCAACCTCGGCTACGACTCGGGGCATCAGGTGATCGACCTGACCGTCAAGGGCGGCGCCACCCGCCGGTTCGCGCTGCCCCCGGCGGTCAACGACGCCCTCGATACCTACCTCGGCGACCGCGGCCCGGTGGGCGCAGACGCGCCGCTGTTCGCCACCACCACCGGCCGGCCGCTCGACCAGCCGAGCGTGTACCGGCTGCTGCAACGGGTCGCCCGCGCCCGCAGGCATCCCGCACGCGAGCCGGCTGGCCCCGCACTCGATCCGCCGGTCGATGGCCACCCTCGCCCTCAACGAGGGCGTCCCGTTGCACGAGGTGCAGGACTACCTCGGCCACGCCGACCCCCGCACCACCCGCCGGTACGATCTCGGCCGCAACCGGCTCGAGCGCACCCCCGCCTACCGGCTGCTCGAGACCCTGATGGCCGACATGCGCGCCGAGGCAGACGACGTTGGCGACGCTCCGCCGCGGGCGAGCGCAGGTGCCCCATCAGCCGAGGATCGCGGGGCCTAGCGACCTCTCCAACAGAGGTCCATCCTGACGGAACGGACCCCCTAGAATCCCAGGACGCCTTCACCTACTGCTGCTGACGGCCGCCGCCCTGGGCCGTCTCGGGGATTCCTCGGCACGGTCGTGTACTCCTACGCCCACGCGAGGAAGCGGACGGCGATCGCGGAGCCCAGTCCTGGGCCGAGCCGCGCCAATTCCGCTCGCTCGCCGACAGTGATGACAGATAGCTTCCTCCCATCGTGGTAGTCCCCGCCCGGATCGAATTGACTTCGCAGGTCACCCCGAACACGTACCGCAAGGCAAGGCTCGGTGGGCGACCGCCACCATCCAAACCACAACTACTGGGACAACCTCGTGAGGTGTATACGGGTGCGGTTGACGAAGATGCAAGCTTGCGACTTCCTGTCCTTCGACACACTGGACCTGGAGGTCGGCCAGGGCCTGACCGTTGTTACTGGCCCGAACGGGATAGGCAAGACCTGAATCTGCTCCGTGCAGAGCGGACTGTCGCCCCATGTCCTGGCTACTTTTCGGGAGAGTCGGTGACGGTGATCGGAAGGGGCGGTGTGCTGACGGTTTGCTCGGCCAGGCCCAGAGTGACCTTCGCGGCCCACTCGCCGGGCGGGACGGCGTAACCGAGCTCGGGGCGGATGCTTGTCGTACCGACCAGGACGGGAACGTCGGTGGTCACGCCCGGCGCAACGGCCCTGATGATCAGCTCCAAGGTGGTGGGACCGACGTACCCTCCGACGATCTGGCCCGTGACCGGGTCGATGAGGTCCGCGACCAGCGACCCGCTCGCGCTCGATCACCTCGGTGCCGGTTTTCGTGATCGTCAGGGCGTGCCGCGTGGTGTGGCCGGACAGGATGGCAGGCCGGCGAGGCGTCACGGCCCCGGCTACCGGCAGCAGGAGGAGGTGGCCGCGGCGTTGGCGGGGTTCGCCGGGTACCGCCGCCAGATGGATGAGCGGCGAGCGGCTCTGGCCGCTGCGGCGGCCCGACCCATGATCTCGGACCTGGTCGGGCTGGCGGCCACCCTGTCCGATGCGAACCTGGAGGACCAGGTCTGTCTCCGCCTCGGCAGGATCCTGGCCGAACTGGACGACGCCGGGCCCGACGACCACGTCGGCCCGGACACGTTCGCCGGTGCCGTCATCGACGTCGCCGCCGAGGCGGTCAGCGGCGCGCTCATGGAGCCGGACAGTGGCTGGCTGCCATCCTGCTGTCTCGGGGCGACGCCGGCCTTGTGCCGCGCTCCACCAGCCTGGTCCTGCACCCCGTCGCCCGCCGACATGAGTAGTCCACGTCCAGGTGTGAAACGACGCTCGCAGGTTAGTCGGGGGGCTCCGCCAGCCGCTCCATCCGGTTCCAACCGGCCCAGCCGCGCTCGCGCATCAGGTCCAGCAGCCGCTCCGCCCGCGGGTCGGACTCGACGGCAAGTGCGTCCAGAAGGTCAATCGGTAGGTCGTCGTGCGCGACCTCGTCGGGGTTGATCTCGCCGGAGGTGTATGCCTGCTCGGCCAGGCCGGCCATGATATCGGCGGCTTCTGCCAGACGCGGGTCGTCGTCGCCTGCGTCGTCGTTTTCGATGATCTCCGACAGGATCCGGTAGAGCCGAACGAGTTGCGGGTCATCGAGCTGCGCGAATTTTGCGGCCATAACCGCGGGGATGTGTTCGGGCCAGGCAGCAACAACCAGGATCCACCCGTCCCGCTCGGCCTCCACTATCCGCTCTGATACCCCGATCTCC
>JBKOZJ010000182.1:0-13966 GCA_046725875.1 Actinomycetota bacterium | reverse complement strand
GTCGTCGGCGTGCAGCCGCTCCACGATCCCCAGGCCGCGTAGCGCGGCCGCCATCTCGCGCACGCCGGGCTCAGCGCCTGGCCTCGGCGGGCGAAGTCCGAGGTTCGAGGGCGCGTCGACAACGGTCAGCGATCGCACGTGTCTCTTCACGGGTGTCCGAGGGGATTTTCAGCTTCGTCTCGCGACGACTTGCGGATGAGGCTACGGGATCCGCAGGCTCGCGAACGAAGCGCCATGGGGTCTTCAGGATGAAAATATGAAGAGAGGAGGATGACCGTAGTGAGTCATGCACATCGAGAGGTCGGCGAACACGGGGACGCCGGCGCCGACCGAAGCCCCCATTCGACCAACGAGGCCGGACTCAACCGACTGGCCACGAGTGCGACGAACCACTGTCTCACCGGATGTCTCGCCGGCGAGGTCGTCGGCATGGTGATCGCTACCGCGTTCGGCTGGGATGATTCCGCGGCGATAGCGGTTGCCGTCGGGCTCGCCTTCCTCTTCGGCTACGCCCTCACCTCGCTGCCGCTCCTGCGCGCCGGGCTCGCCTTCAGCGCGATCGTGCCGATCGCCCTCGCGGCCGACACCGTCTCGATCGCCATCATGGAGCTGATCGACAACCTGACGATCGTGCTGGTGCCAGGGGCGCTCGAGGCCGGCCTCAGCGACGCCCGCTTCTGGCTGCCGCTTCTCGGCGGCTTCGTCATCGCCTGGCCGTTCGCGTTTGCGGTCAACCGGGCGATGATCCGCCGGGGCAAGGGGCACGCCGTCGTGCATGCGTACCACCAGTGACCTCCCGACGGGGGTCGCGATGGCGTCGATTCATGATGGGCGACGAGTCGCGCTGGCACGATCGATGGTATGGACAGCGAGAACGGCAGCCAACGCGGCCAGGATCGCGTCGGCGCGTCCGAGGCGGCGCCTTATGTCATTGACTGGGCCGAGACGGCCGATCGGCTCGGCAGCGTTGCCCAGGATCAGGCAGGCTGGTATGCGGCCGTCGCCGGTGACCTGGTGAGTGCACCGCGTCAAGCAATCGTCGCCGTCGACGTCGGTTGTGGTGGCGGGGGAATGACGGCCGCCCTCGCCGCCCAGCTCGACGAGTCGTGCGTCGTCGTGGCGGTTGACGCAACTCCCGAAGTGTTGGCCGCGGCCGAGCAGAATGTGGCGGCCGCGGCGCCGGCGAGTGGCGCGCGAGTGGTCTTCATCCAGGCCGATCTCGCCGACGGCGTGGATCGATTGCGGATGGCGCTCGACCGACCGGCGGACTTGATCTGGGCAAGCGCGTCTGTGCATCACCTTGGCGACCAGCAGGCGGCGGTCGATGCGCTCGCCAGTCTGTTGGCTCCTGGAGGTCGGCTCGCGCTTGCCGAGGGTGGCTTGCGCGCACGCCACCTGCCTTGGGACGTCGGAGTTGGCCAGCCAGGTCTCGAGATGCGGCTGGATGTTGCGCAGGATCTGTGGTTCGCGCGGATGCGCGACGAGCTGCCAGGCTCCACCCGAATGCCGTACGGCTGGACGGAAGCGCTGCGGCGCGCTCGGCTGGTCGGAGTGACGACTCGAAGCATGCTCATGGAGCGGTCGGCTCCGCTGGCGGATGCCGATCGCAACCGCGTCCTCGAAAGCCTCGCCCACCAGGTCGACCGGATACGTCCGACCGACTTGCTCGACGCTGCGGACGTTGCCGTCTGGGACAGGCTGCTCGATCCAGCGGATCCTGCCTGGCTCGGCAATCGCGACGATCTCTACATGCTCGAGGTCCGCAGCGTCCACATCGCCATTAGCAAGTGAGGTCACGGGTGTGATGCGGCGGAAGTCTCGCCGTCGAGCGGTTCGTGGCCGGCCCGGTCAGCTCAGGAGACGTACGGTCAGATCGTGCCAGTTCTGAAGCATCTCGTCGTAGCGGCCGGCAAAGTGTTGCAGCCATCCGAGGCCGGCGTCACTAGTTGCCGTCAGGTCGTAGGTGACGTGCACTCTCGTGCCGTCGTCGTCGGGCAGGCACCGAACGCTGACCAGCCCCGCGGTGCCGTCATCGGAGACTCGCGCATAGGCAACGTGGTTGTCGTTGCGGATCACCGTCACCCAAGTTGTGGCAGCGTCGTGGGTCGACGTCGTCCACACGGCTCCTACCTCGTCGGTGGCCCCAGACAGGTAGGCAGGCTCCCATCCACGTAGCCAAGCTCGTTCACCTTCGGGCGTGAAGAGCGGTAGTGCGGTCGCGGGAGGGCAGGGCAAGGTGAACGAGCCGGTCCTGGTGACCCGAGACGATGGTGCCGAGTGCATGTCCAAATCTTGCACCAGCGGCGGGCCGGACCCGCTCCGCCCGCCGCACAACTGCGTGGCCAGCGATGACAGCGAAGAGCCGAAGGATCTTAACTGGGACCACCGGTGCGGCTGGCCGGGATACCACCGCGCATTTCTCACCTGCTCTCGTACTCGTCGTGGCGGCGGATCCACACCTGCAACGCGTTCCCCTCGTCGCGGCCCGTTGGTGCGTGGTCCGCCACTTCATCTGGTTTAACGGCCAGCTAGACGGTCGACTACGGGACTGAACGCGTCCAGGTCTCGATCGGACACCACGTAATAGGAGAAGCCGTACTGGTCGCGCCGCGCCAGCATGTCGTCGACGATCCGGCCGACTGGGCCGACGAAGGCACTTGGCATCTCCAGCACGTGGTCGGCGGCTGCGACGCCCCAGCCGTGGTCAGCGGCGTACAGCTCGGCGGCACCGTTGTGATCGTCGGCGATGTGCGGGGAGATCACCATGCTGAGCTCGACACTGTGGAAGCGTGCGCCGGCCGCCTCGCGTACCCACTCGACCTTCCTGGCGATAGCGTCGGGGGACCGCTCGGCCAGGTCCTCGGAGATTGTTCCGTCCGGCAGGGCCCTGGGGAGGATGCCGACGATGTCTGCTTCTCGCCCGGCGATGCAGAGCATCCGGCGGCTGCCCGCGCCGACGAGGATCGGGGGCCGCGGCCGCTGGGTCGGCTTCGGGAAGCTGTCCAGTCCGTTGAGCGAGTAGTGCGTTCCGGAGAAGGTGATCGCCGAACCTGCCAGCAAGCCCTTGAGCAGCGCGACGGACTCCTCGAAACGACTGACGCGCACGCCCGGCGGGTCAAATGTGATCCCTGCCCGGTCGTACTCGTCGCGGAGCCACCCCGCTCCGAGACCCAGCTCGAGACGCCCGCCAGAGAGATGGTCAAGCGTCGCCGCCTCCTTCGCGAGGATCGCCGGATGGCGGTAGTCGTTGCCGAGCACAAGCGTGCCGATGCGCAGTGTGGTGGTCGCCGATGCGACGGCAGTCAACGCGGGAAGCGGTGCTAGCTGCGGCCCAAAGGGTTCGGTGACGAGGTGGTCACGGAGGACGAAGGTGGCATATCCGAGGTCTTCCGCGCGACGAGCCTCGTCGAGCAGTTGCTTTCCCGATGGCACGCTCTCGCCAAGTACCCCGAACCGGAACCGCCGGCTGTCGACGTTCACCTCTTCGGCACCTCCGCTGCCATCCATGTGCCGGCCGCTCGGGTCTGCCCTCAGCAACGTTGGCCGGTCGACGACATCTCCTGAACCCCGGCGGGGCCGGTCGGGTTGCATGGCTGCGCGGGCCGACGGCACCTCGTCCGACCCAGCGCGGCGCTTCCGGGCGACTGATTGGCATTATCGTGCCGAGGGTGAGATCCACGGCGGCGGGTGAGGTGGCGACCCATGTGCGCCGTCTACGCCAACGGGCGCTCCGCGACCGGCTCCGCGAGAGTCTGCTCTTCCTGCCTGCGCTGATGCTGGCTTTCTCGGTCGTGGTCGCGGTGGTGCTCGGCCAGATCGACGAGATCTACGAGTCCGAGCCGCTCTCATGGACCGTCACATTCACGCCCGGCACGGCGAGCACTCTGCTGGGCATCATTGCCGGCGCAGTGATCACAACGGCTGGCGTGGTGTTTTCCCTGCTTGTGGTCTCCCTGCAGCTGGCCAGCGGGCAGTTCTCGCCACGCGTTCTGCGCGGTTTTTGGCGGGACCGGTTCGGTCAGGTCCTGATCGGGCTACTCCTTTCGACCTTTGCGTTCTGCGTACTAACGTTGGCTCGGCTCGATCCGGATGCCGAGCAGGCGCCCGCGCTCACGGTGATGTTCGCGCTGCTGCTCGCGATCACCTCGGTCGTCTTCATCGTTGTCTACCTTGATCGGATCAGTCGCCAGCAGTACGTCGGGCAGATTATGGCCCGGATCGTCCGCGAGACGCTCGCCCTCGTCCGCGAGCTGCCCTACGGTCCACACGTCGGCATGAAGGTGGGCGAGTCGGTTCCCGCTCCTGACCTCTCGGCGCTGGGGCAGCCATTGATCGTCCGATCGCCAGGCGACGGCTGGGTGCAACAGATCAGCCGGCGGGCAGTGATCGCGGCCGCGCCACCGAACAGCGTGATCCGGCTCGAGACGCGGGTTGGCGGTTATCTCGTTCGCGATGCGCCCCTGGCCTCGGTCTGGCCGAGGCCCGCCGAGCCGCACTCGTGCGCCCTGATCCGGGACGCGACGATCCTCGGTCCGCACCGCACCATGCAGCAGGACATCGACTTCGGCCTGCGCCAGCTCAACGACATCGCGTTGCGAGCACTTTCACCGGCCGTGAACGACCCGACCACCGCGATCGAGGTAGTGCTCCGGATTGGTTCGATCATGCGGCCGCTCGTTCTCGCCGAGCTGCCCGCGCAGTCGGTCACCGACAAGGCCGGCCGTGTATTGCTGACGCCCTTTGATCTTAACCACAGCGAGTTCATCGGCCACGCCTTCGACCAGGTCAGGCTCTACGCCGCGCCGCATCCGCAGGTACTCGTGGCGATCGCCCGAACGCTACGAATGCTGCGTGGTGCCTGCGTCGTCTCCGGTGACCGAGCGGAGGTCATCGAGGCGTTGGACCGAGAGCTCGTGCGCACCGTGGGCGGCTGCTCGCCGACGATGCACCACGAGGACCGCGCCCGCGTCGAAGCCGCCGCCGCGCAATGACCGCGGCCTCTGTGCGGATCTGGCGCAGATCGACCATCCGCGGGAGCGGGCGACGGGTTAGCGTCGATGCCTCGGGCGATTGCAGGTGCGAGCTTGGCGGCAGCCGAGCCGGCGGCGATGGTGGCGGCGATGGCGATCAGCGGGACGACGACATCGACCCACGGATCGCGGATCAGCTTGAATGTGGCCGTGCTGTGCTTGATTTCGATAAAGCCAACCGGTCCGGCCTCGGCACCGCCGCCGCCCTCGCCAGTCTTGACATCTCGCTCGCGCAGCGCGCGCGGCCCGCGCCGCCCCGAATCCGAAGCCGACCCGCGCCACCGGGATGACGGTGACGGACTCGCAGACCACAGGCTCGCCCTATACGGCGGTTACCGATGCCCTGTCTCCAAGCCGGTCAGCCAGCCGCTCCAGCAGGCTCGCCGCCACCCCTCAATGGCTCCGGTCGCCACCGGTGCGGAGGACCGGCGTGAGTTTCCGGGCGATCGCGATCGGGCAGTGTGCTAAGACCTTGACGAATTGGCCGTCCTCGTCACGGTCCTGGCACATTGCTCGATCCCTCTCACTGGAGAACTCATGGCTCCAGCACATTGCCCGATCGTTCGGACCGTGCCGCGGCCTTCGGCAGCGCCTACGGCGAAGGTGAACGACTGTCCCCGACGAGGCGCTGCGGCTCGGCGGTCGTGGTGTAGCGCGCCAGGACACGAGGGACACCGCGATACGCTGCCCGCTCAGTTGGCAATGCTGATCGCCGCCCCCTCGCGCCAACACGGCACTGAGGTACTACCAGAGGAGAGTTGGCATGCGGGTCGAGAGTTTTGCCTTTGGCTCCATCAGCATCGATGGCGTTGCCTACAGCCGGGACGTGGTGATCGATCGCGGACGGGTCCGCGAGCGCAGAAAGAAGCCGTCGAAGCGACTTCGTGACGCGTACGGTCACACCCCGCTGTCTGCCGAGGAGGAGATTCCCTGGAAGTGCCGCCGGCTGGTGGTGGGCACAGGTGCGCACGGCCGACTCCCCGTGACGGGCGACGTGAAACGGGAGGCGGCGCGGCGGGGCGTGCAGCTGTTGATCGTGCCCACAGCCGCCGCGATCGAGGCACTCGGAACGGGACCCGAAGACACGAACGCGATTCTGCACCTGACCTGTTGAGCACCGGATTTCGCCTCGGTAATCCTCAGGTGACGACGGGAAGGTCGGCTGGGCCGCCATTCGAGCGTTCCGTCGGGGAGCCTAGTCGCGCTGCGGTCGGTCCGGTGGCAACGTGGGGGACTGGCTCCCCGAGCCGTCGTCGTGCCCGCCGCCCGGCCTGGGCCGGCCGAGCACGCCGAGCTGGCCGACTAGGCCGTTGTCGGCGTCCTTGAGGTTCAGGCGCGAAAGGTCTTCCGCTGACGGTTCACCTGTGCCGGTTCTCCGTGGGCATGCTGTGCCGGATGGCCCGGGCGGGCCCGCAAGCATTGATTGACACGAGGAAGCCGACGATGAATCAAACGGAGTCCAGCGGCATTGGCCTGATCGAAGCCCTCCACGTGTCCGGGCCGTCCGCCGAACAGGCCGACAAGCTGATGCTCTTTGGCCAGTTCGTTGGTTCGTGGCGCGTGCAGTGGTCGGGCACGGGCAACGACGGCCGGCCGCTGCGAGTCGAGGGCGAGCTCCACTTCGGCTGGGTCCTCGGCGGGCGGGCCGTGCAGGATACGTGGATCGTGCCGGGCCGCAATCAGCCGCATGACCCGCGAATGCGCGCCTTCCATGGCACCACGGTCCGCTTCTACGACGCCGGGATCGACGCCTGGCGATCCACCTGGATCGAACCGATCAACGCGCGCGTGCGCCGGTTCATCGGCCGGCCAACCGACGGCGAGGTGATCCTCCTCAGCGACGAGGAGGACCCGTGGCTGCGCTGGCGCTTCACCGACATCGGGCCCATGTCGGCGCTCTGGATCGGTGAGACCTCCTACGATCGCGGCGCGACCTGGATTCAGGAGGAGCAGATGCGCCTCACGCGCCTGACCTGAGGCGCGAGGTACCACCGGTACGACTTGACAGGCAACAAGATTGGAGCTTCCGGTCGGCGCCAGTCAGCGCCTCAAGGGCATCCGAGTGCATCGCCGGGACTCAGCGATCGGAATCCGCATGAATCTCCTGGGCCACGGGCTGTCGAATGGCGATTACGGTCCCCTGCGCGGCCGCGCAGTACGTCCGCTCACCATCGTCATCGAGCATGTACAGATCACAGCGGCAGGTGGCCTGGCGTCGGCTGGCATGGATGACCTCCGCCCGCGCCTCAAGGCTTCGACCCTGCGCAGGTCTCAAGTACTCAATGGTGAACCCACCGGTCAGGACGGCCGGTCCGAGCCGACTCCCGGCAGCGAACGTGATCGCATTGTCAGCAGCGTACGCAAGCACGCCACCATGGACATATCCGTTCTGCTGTAACAGCTCATCCCGAACGTCGATCTCCAACACGGCTTCAGGATCACCGAATGCGACGATCCGAGCACCGATAAGCACGCTGAACGGCTGCGCCGCAAGGAACCGCCTAGCGTCTTCGAGGGTCAGGACAGCCACTGGCGTATCAGTCATCGGATCTCCCGCTGCGCTCGGATCGATGCTTCCCTAAGAGGCATCGCGCCACCAGCCCTCGCGCGCTGGCTGCGCCACGAGGTGGCGATGCTGCGCGGTCAGGTCCAGTCGTCAGGAACGGCCACAGACCCGGCCAGACCAGCGCCGACCTCTTTGCCACCGCGACAAGGAGGACCATGCATCTCCGGAAAGGTGAAAACTGATCGACGGTCTGAGGTGAGACCCTGACAATGGCTCGATGGCAGGCGGTGAGACGCCGCAGACGCCCGATCGCTACGGCGAGCTGTGGGCCGAGGTGTACGACGACGAGCACGCGTTCATGGTCCCGCCGGAAAGCCAGCTGTCCTTTCTGGCCGACCTTGCCGCCGGGGGCCGAGCGTTGGAGCTCGGTATCGGAACCGGACGCGTCGCGTTGCCCCTTGCGGCCCGCGGTGTCAATGTCGAGGGGCTCGACGCCTCACCGTCGATGGTGGAGCGTCTACGGTCTAAGCCCGGCGGCGACGCGATCCCGGTCACCATGGGCAACATGGCCGACCTACCGGTCGACGGTTCGTTCCGCCTCGTCTATGTGGTGTTCAACACCTTCTTCGGCCTGCTGACGCAGCAGGATCAGGTGTCCTGCTTCAAGCGCGTGGCCGCCGTGCTCGAACCCGACGGTGCCTTCGTCATGGAATGCTTCGTTCCGGACTTGCGGCGGTTCGATCGGGGACAGTCGTTTCGGACGATCAGTGTGGACGACCACGCCGTACGACTGGACGCCAGCCGTCATGATCCGGTTGCTCAGCAGATTGTGGCCGGCATCGTCCGCTTGGGCATCGACTCCGTCTCCTTCCGACCCGTGCGGCTTCGCTACGCATGGCCTGCTGAGCTCGACCTCATGGCCGAGATCGCTGGAATGCGGCTGCGCCAGCGGTGGGCTGGCTGGAGTCGTGAAGACATCGACGCTGCGAGCACCAGCCACATATCGGTATATGCGCTGAAGTCCCCTCGGTGAGGCTCGTCCGGTTAGTCAACCATCTCTGCGGTGCGAGCGGACTCGAGGCGGTCGAAGATCAGCCGTACCGCCATGGAGCCTTCGCCGATGGCAGCCGCGGCGCGCTTGATTGACCCGCTACGGACATCTCCGACGCAAAGCGGACGAGCGGCTGTCGGCTCCGTCGCCAGCCCTACCTTCAACCATGCGCCGCCTCCCTCCGCACCGAATTGACCAACCTCGATGCTGACACCGGGCGGGAACGGCCTGCGCTGCCCTGTCAGGGGGTCAGGACCATCCGATCCTGACCGCCCGACTCGGACTCAGGACCTGAACGTCAGGTCCTGACCTTGTCCGCGCGGCGCGGCAGCTTCCAGCCCGGGCGGACGAAGTGGCACGTGTACCCGTTGGGGTAGCGCTCCAGGTAGTCCTGGTGCTCGGGCTCGGCCTCCCAAAACGGACCGGCTGGCGACACCTCCGTGACCACCTTGCCCGGCCACAGGCCGGAAGCGTCGACGTCGGCGATCGTGTCCTCGGCGGTCTGCTTCTGCGCATCACTGAGGTAGAAGATGGCCGACCGGTAGCTAGTCCCGAGGTCGTTGCCCTGCCGGTTCGGGGTGGTCGGGTCGTGGATCTGGAAGAAGAACTCCAGCAGGTCCCGGTAGGAGAGCCTGTCCGGATCGAAGATGATCTCGATCGCCTCGGCGTGGCCGCCGTGATTCCGGTAGGTCGCGTTCGGGACGTCACCGCCGGTGTAGCCGACTCTGGTCGAGATCACGCCGGGGAGCTTGCGAATGAGATCTTGCATGCCCCAGAAACAGCCGCCGGCGAGGATGGCCTTCTCGGTCGTCATGATGCGCTCCCAGTGTGGTGGGCGGGTTCGAACAGCTTGCGGTAGGCGCCGTAGCCCTCGCGCTCCAGGTCATCGAGCGGGATGAAGCGGAGGGCCGCCGAGTTGACGCAATAGCGCAGGCCGCCGGCATCCGCTGGCCCGTCGGGGAACAGGTGACCCAGATGGCTGTCGCCGTGAGCGGAGCGGACCTCGGTCCTGATCATCCCGTAGCTGATGTCGTGGCGCTCGACCACGTTGCCCGGTTCGATCGGCACGGTAAAGCTTGGCCAGCCGGAGTGGCTGTCGTACTTGTTGACCGAGGCGAACAGCGGCTCGCCAGACACGACGTCAACGTAGATGCCCGGCTCCTTGTTGTCCCAGTACTCGTTGTTGAACGGCGGCTCGGTGCCATTCTGCTGGGTGACCTGGTATTGCTCCGGGTTCAGCCGGGAGATCGCCTCGGGATCCTTGCGGTAGTTGTCCGACACGTCAGCTCTTTCGCCGATGGTGCGGCCCGCTGGCTGCGGGCGCATGGTTCACCACATGCAACCGCGCTCGGGCCGCCGCTATTTCACCGACACTGGGATCACTCGGATCGGATAGCCAGGTCGTAGTGGCGGCGGATGCTGGAGCCGACGCGGGAGATGTCGGTGCCATAGACGTGCAACGAGATCGTCGTGTACTCGGTGGGGTTGTGGACCCGATGGATGTCGCCCGGTGGGGCGAACCCCGTAACTGACCCGGCGAGGTTGGCGTTGTAGCCCACCCGTTCGAGGTAATCCCCGGTGGGGCAGGCAAACAGCTCCTCGTGCTCGACGCCCTGAATGACGCCGACCACGCACCAGGTCACGTGGTCGTGGATCGGGGTTGTCTGTCCGGGTCGCCACACCACAGCCTGGATGGAGAACGCGCCGTCCGGTTCCACATGCAGCAGGTGACTTTGGTAGCCCGACGGGTCGCCGGCCCGCTCCTCGGCGGTGAACATGTCGGGGGTGGGCAGGTGCCGCCGGAGCGCGTCCGCTGCCAGGGCGGCGGTCTCCGCCCAGTCGGCGTGCTCGTCGACGACCGCTCGCACCGCGTCCACGAGGGCGGCGAGCCCGCGCCTGCTCGCCGTAGGACTAATGGCGGGACTGCTAGTTGGAGTGGTGGGGGTCATGTCTTCAGGGTGCAACGCCCTCTTCCATAGGTCTAATGCCAAACGACTTTCGGTCGCATAGACAAGATCTATATATTGGCGGAATGCTGGACGTCACCCGGCTGCGGGTCTTGGTGGCCGTTGCTCGAACCGGCTCGGTGACCGGCGCCGCGCGGGCGCTGCATTACTCCCAGCCGTCGGTGAGCCACCACCTTTCCCGGCTGGAGGCCGAGACCGGCGCCACCCTCGTCCAGCGCGCCGGGCGCGGCATCCGGCTTACCGAGGCCGGTCGGCTGCTCGCGGACCGCGGCGTCGAGATCCTCGGCCGCCTGGACTCGGCCGCCACCGAACTTGCTGCACACGTGGGCTTGCGCACCGGGCGAGTCCGGCTCGCCGCCTTCCCGTCCGCACTTGGCACCTTCGTACCGGCGGCCGCCGCCGGCCTGGCCGCCGAACGTCCGGGGCTGGAGCTGCGGCTGGCGGAGGCCGAGCCGCCCGAGGCCATGCGAATGCTGCGCGCCGGTCAGGTCGACGCCGCAGTGCTCTTTCGGTACGAGGACAGCGCTCCGGAGGAGGATGGCATTCGCACGCGGCTTCTCATGGCGGAACCGACCTACCTGGTCACCACCGACGGCGGCGCCGACCTGACCGCCTATCGCGACACCGCATGGATCGCCGGATGCCAACGCTGCCGTGCCCACCTCCTTGATATGTGCGCCACTGCGGGGTTCCAGCCACGCATCTCCTACGAAACCGACGACTACATCGCCGTGCAGTCCCTGGTCGCGGCGGGCCTCGGCGTCACCACCCTGCCCGGGCTCGCCCTAGCCGCCTCCCGAAATCCAGGGGTTCGGGCCGTACCGCTGCCGGACTCGACTCGTTACGTGCTGGCCGCGACCTATGGGGGGCCGCCCGATCCGCCGGCCACCGTCGCCCTCCTCGACGCTCTCGCCAATGCCGCGGCTCAGCTGTGATCACGCAGCCACGAACCATGGCTGCTCCCCGTTGGAGCGGTCTTTGGCCCACTCGGCTCAACGGCTCCCTGTGATGTAGTTGGTCAACGCGGTGCGCTCGCTTTCGAGCTCGTCGATACGGTTCTTCACCACGTCGCCGATGCTTACAATCCCTCGCAAGCTACCATCTACCACCACCGGCACGTGCCGGACCCGGTGCTGGGTCATCATGCGCATGATCTCTTCGAGGGGTGTATCGGGGGTAACGGTGAGCACGTCGGCTGTGTAGATAGACGTGACAGACTCAGGCAACACCGCGGCGCCGCGCTCGGCCAACGCTCGGACGATGTCCCGCTCGCTCACGATCCCCTCAACCGAGGTTCCGTCGCGCGACACGACGACAGCACCGATTCGATTCTCTGTGAGCACCGTGAGAAGCTGTCGCACGTCCGTGTCGGGCGGGACGGTAACGACCTGTGTGCCTTTGGCGCGGAGTATGGCGTTGATACGCATCTCGACCCCACAGATAGCTGTGCTCGGCTGACGGTACGTTCGCCGGCACTGTCCAGGCTAGTACGCCAAGAGAACCGCTCCGCCCGGCGACCGGATCACCCGCTCGCCGCGCAGCGAGAGTGCCACGAGCGCCAGGGTGGGGCCCATCTGGATGAGAAGACCCTTGACCAGCGCGCTCGGGTCGCTCGGCGCCTTTGTCTGTCGAGAGCATTCGCTCGCGAACTGGTGGAGAACGCCGCGACCACCGAGACGACACCGAAGGCGACAGCGCCGGCAAGCAGCAGCCGACGGCGGCTGATCGGGTCGCCAAGGGTCCCATGGTGATCAGGAATCCGGCGACCATGAACCCGTAAATGTCGTTGATCCACAGCAGCTCGGTGCCGCTGGGCCGCAGGTCCTCGCTCATCGCTGGCACGGCCAGGTGCAGGTCGCACCGTCGCGATTGTCGGGCGTTAACCCTCCACGGGCTCCACACCGCGCAGGTCCATCTTGCCTGATTCAACAAGCTGAGAGGACCGACGATCCCTGGACAGCTAGATTGGAGGTTCTCCCTCCGCCATAGGCCTCGAGCTCGGAGAAGTCCATCTGCCTAGCCCGGTTGTGGTCTTCCTTGGGATCGACCGGGGGAGTCGCATTGGATGGAGGCGATCATGCGCGAAGAGCCGAGAAACGCCGGTCTGCCGAAGAGCGAACCAGACACCTCTGCGCTGCCTACCGTCGTCGATCGGGCGACCTGGCAGGCCGAGCGGGACAAGTTGCTTGTTCGGGAGAAGGCGCATACTCGGGAAGGTGACGCGATCGCGGCGGCTCGTCGGCGGTTGCCGATGGTCGAATTGAACCCGGCCATTACGTTGATCGGCCCGCACGGGCCGGTGAGTTTGCTGGAGGTCTTCGAGGGTCGCTCGCAGCTGGTCGCCTACTTTCATATGTGGCACGCCGGCCAACCGGCCGAGGCCCAGTGCGAGGGCTGCACCTTTTTCAACGGCCAGGTGCGGGAGCTGTCCTACCTGCACTCCCGCGACGTTACTTACGCCACGTTCTGCGAGGGCTCGTACGACGAGAGCGTTCGATACCGCGACTTCATGGGGTGGGAGGTGCCGTGGTACTCGGCGAAGGACTCCGGCGACGCGCTGCTCGCCGGACGAGGTTTCGGGATGCTGGTGTGTTACCTGCGGCACGGTAACCGAGTGTTCGAGACGTACGGGACCACCGGCCGCGGCACGGAGGTGATGGCTCCCAGCTACGGGCTGCTGGACATGACGGTCTACGGCCGGCAAGAGACATGGGAGGAGTCGCCGGCCGGCTGGCCCCAACAGTGGAAGAACACCGGTGAGCAGTTCCGCGCCAACGGACGCCCCACCGCACAGTGGTCCCGGCTCGGGGCCGGACGCTCTGACGACCTAAGCACTTAACCGATACAGAACGCCCTGACTGACCTACGTTGTCGGGCCCGGTCCGCGCGGGTCTGGGCGTTATTGCTCGGTTGGGGGATGTGCGCTTGTGACGAGTTCCTGGGCGGCGGCGCGGAATGCCTCCGCGTCGAACTCTCCGTCCAAGCTGCTTTGGACCACGAATCCCTGTGCGATGGCGAGAAGAACGCGAGCGGTCTCCTCCGGGTCGACAGTGGGTGCCAGCGCACCGCGCCGTTGCGCATCCCGTAGCTGGTCGGCGATGCGCGTCCTGACCTCGTCAAAGAGCTTGCGAAGAAAGCCGCCAATCCGCGGGTTGTGCAGCGCCTCACCCCAGACCTGAACGGCGAGCCGGTTTCGTTCCGGGCGCAACTGGATCCCTTCAGCCGCGTCGAACAGGCGGTCGAGTACCTCGGGCGGCCCAAGCGGCCGTCCGCTCTCGTCCGGCTCGAGGGCGCCCGCAACCCCACCGAGTGCCTCCGAGGCGATCGCGTAGACAATCTCCTCTTTGCTCTTGAAGTAGCGGTAGACGGCGCCGGGACTCAGCCGCGCCTTCTCGAAGATCGCCTGCATCGA
>JBKOZJ010000181.1:0-5782 GCA_046725875.1 Actinomycetota bacterium | reverse complement strand
TGCGTGTGAGAGTCTCGTGGGCTAGGTGATGTGTATAAGAGACAGGCGCAGGTCGGTCCCTAACCGACCCGGAAACCGACCCCTCGCGGTAGGTCGGTGGCTCCGCGGCACAGTCGTGATCTTGTGGGAAGAAAGCGACACAGTCATCCCCCAAACGCTTCGCTCGAATCCCCACGGCGCCGCCTGAGCACTCAACGTAGTTTCGCCGCCGAACTGTGCCCCCGGTCGTTTCGCACGACAAAGGTCCCAAGCTGCTCGGCCAAAAGCCTCTGCACCTCCCCACATGTCCGGCCTAGCGTGCGAAACAGAGACGGAGATCGACAGGCACATACACCGTCAGGAGGGCACCATGCGGCATCTCAAGGTAGCGGACGTCATGACGCCGAAGGTGGTCACCGTCGACATCGATACGCCGTTCAAGGAGATCACCCGCGTGCTCACCGAGCGGCGGATCAGCGCTGTTCCGGTTCTGGACCGCGGGGGCCACCTCGTCGGGATCGTGTCTGAGGAGGATCTGCTCAGGAAGGAGCAGTATCACGAGGACGCCGAGCCTCGGCGGCTAGTGTCCCGCGGTGAGCGGCGGTCTCGGGCGAAGGCGGCCGGTGACTTCGCCGGCGACGTAATGACTGCACCCGTTCTGACTATCGATCCAAGTGCGAGCCTGGTTGACGCTGCCAAGCTGATGACCAGACACAACGTTAAGCGGCTCCCGGTGGTTGGGGCCGAGGGCTTGGTCGGCATTGTCAGCCGCGCCGATCTGTTGTGGGTGTTCCTTCGCCCGGACGCCGAGATCGCGGAGGAGATCCGCACCGAGGTCCTGCAGCGGGCGCTCCTCCAGGAGCCCACCTACTCGGCAACGGTTAGGGACGGGATCGTCATGCTGTCTGGCAATCTCGATCGTAAGAGCATGCTCGAGATTGCCGATCGAATGGTGCGAGCGGTCGATGGCGTTGTCGACGTCATCAACAACCTCACATACCACAACGACGACAGCGAGCACCTCTTGCTCAAGACCATGCCATGAGAGGTCACGGAGGGGTGTGATGTGCGTCGGCTATGCGGGGCGCGTGCTCCCGCGAACGACGGAGTAGCCGTGGTCGAGGTGCGCGGCCGCGAGCAGCGCGTCGCCCTGCTCGCTCTCGCGGAGCCGCCCGCGATATGTCCGGCTCCGGCCACTCCACTGGACCGGAAGCGAGCTCGTCCTCGGGCCTGCATCAGTGGTGCCAGCGACGCTTGGCGCAGCGGTCGAAGCCGGCGACATCGTGGCGCGCCACTGGGACTGGGTCTGTGACACTCTCAAGCCGGGCAGGCTGTGGCGCTCCACCGCTACACGCTCGGCCAGCTCCATGTGGCACACCCCGCAGTGGTCCGCCCAGTGGCAGACCTCGTTCTCTGACCATCGGATTTCCGCTGGACGGGCGGGCCGACGGGTGGGACCTACGTCCCGGCCAAGGAGGCCGCACGCCCCTTCGACCCGCCAACGGCCCTGACAGAACCTGAAGTGGGTGGTGCACTACCAAAGAGGGGTGTCAACGATGAGTTCGATCACCAGGCCACCGATCGTGGTCGGAGTTGACGGGTCGAAGTGCGATGAGCTGGCCCTCGAATGGGCAGCACGGGAAGCGTCGATCCGGCACCTGCCGCTGCGGATCGTTCATGTGCTCGATCCGCCGGTGATATCGCGACCGCTTGATCTCCAGCTCGCCGACGCCATCCTCGCCTTCTGCACCCAGCAAGCTCACGAGACCGTCGATGCTGCCGCAGCCCGGGCTCGAAGCATCGCACCGGACGTTGAGATCGGCGCCGAGGTCATCACCGGCCAGGTGGTGCCCGGGCTGCTGACGGCGTCGGATCATGCCCGCTTGGTCGTCCTCGGCTCGGGGGACCGATTCGACGCCAGTCGGGTGCGGCTTGGCTCGGTAGCCGCCCACGTGAGCACGCATGCTCACTGCCCAGTGATAGTCACCCGGATGCCCGAGCGCGGTGAGCCCGCGTCGGGGACTGCGCGGGGCCGGATCGTCGTGGGCGTGGACGGCTCCGTGGTGTCTCAATCGGCTGTGGCCTTCGCGTTCGAGGAGGCGGACTGGCGCGGGCTTGGGCTTACGATCGTCCATGCCTGGCAGGACGCGCCGCTCCCCGGGACCTTCGACATCCCCAAGCCGGGTTTGCGTGAGCAGGAGGCGGAGCGGGTCATTGCCGAAGCTGCCGCCGGATGGTCGGAGAAATACCCTGATGTACGCGTTAGCTCGATCCTGGTGCTCGATCACCCGGTTCGCGCACTGATCGACGAGGCGGCCGGAGCGGCTCTCCTGGTCGTCGGATCGCATGGCCGTGGCCGCTTCTCTGGGATGGTGCTGGGCTCGGTCAGCCAGGCGGTGCTCCGCCACGCAAGCGCATCGATTGCGATCGTACGTAACCAGGAAGCGAGGAACCGATGAGAGGCCGCACCGTTCAAGACCTGATGACCCGTGACGTGGTGACAGTTGCCGTCGACACGTCATATAAGAGGGTCGCAGAAGTCCTCGCCGAGGCGAAGGTCAGCGGCCTGCCCGTGCTCGACACCGAGGGTCATGTTGTCGGCGTGGTCACTGAGGCCGACCTACTCGTCCGGGAGGAGTATCCCGGTGAGCACGGCCGCCCGCCGATGCTGCCGCTGCCCGGGGCCGCCCGCAAACGGAAGGCCGCCGCCGAGACGGCAGGCGAGCTGATGTCCGCGCCGGCGATCACGATCGAGGACCGGACCTCCGTGGTGCGCGCCGCGCGGGAGATGGACCGGCATCACATCAAACGCCTCCCGGTCGTCGACGAGATGGGACGGCTGGTCGGGATCATCAGCCGTCGCGACCTCTTGAAGATCTTCTTGCGGTCGGACGAGGACATTCGGGCCGAGATCGAGACCCAGGTGCTCGAACAGTCGCTGAGTATTGCACCGGGTGCCGTGCGCTTGAGCGTGACCGACGGCGTCGTCACTATCGAAGGACAGGTGCAGCGGAAAGCGCTAATCCCTGTTGTGGTACGGCTCACCTATGCCGTTGACGGCGTCATCGACGTGGTCGATCGGCTCCAGTACGACCTCGACGACACCAGGGTGAACGACGTTACATCCGACTCCTGGCGCAGCCCGGTCCAGGGACGAATGGAGTGACCATGTCAATCACAGAGGTCCGGCCCCAGCGGCCCGCTAACCTGACTCCAGAGCACCGTCCCACGTTCGCCTTGCTCGCCGACGGGACGATTGTCGAGATCCGGCTCGCGACACCGGCCGACCTGGACGAGGTGCGTCGTCTGCACAAGGAGATGTCAGACGACAGCAGGCGGATGCGCTTCTTCGGTACAAGCAAGCGAGCGGGGGAGGAGTCGGCCCGGCGAATCTGCGACCAGCCCCGGCCCGGATACGCGGCCCTAGTGGCCGTACTCAACTTGAAGATCATTGGGGTGGTCGAGTACACGTGCGCCGAGCAGCCGGGCCAGGCTGAGGTCGCCTTCGTGGTCGACGAGGCTTATCACGGCCGAGGCGTGGGCACGCTCCTACTGGAGCACCTCGCGGTCGTGGCCAGGCGGAACGGCGTCCGGGAGTTCGTCGCATACGTCCTGTCCGACAACTACGACATGCAACGCGTATTCGCGGACGCCGGTCTGTCGGTCAGGAGGAAGTTTGAGTCCGGGTCGAGCCGTCTCGTCATCGACCTGACCGAGGATGAGCGCTACCTGCGCGCGGTCGCCAACCGGGAGCGCATCGCCGATGTCGAGAGCCTGCGGCCCCTGTTGCACCCGAAGTCTGTCGTTGTGATTGGTGCCGGTCGGCGCCCGGGTTCGGTCGGCCGGGCGATCCTCGACAACATCACAAACTTCGGCTTCGACGGGCCAATTTACGCGGTCAACGCCTCCGTCAGCGCGGGCGAGACGATCGGCGGCGTGCCCGCGTATCGATCCGTGCACGAACTTCCGGCTCCAGCCGATCTCGCGGTGATCGCTGTACCGGCCGCCACCGTGCCGGAAGTTGCTGAGGAGTGCGCGGCGCGAGGTGTGCGAGCGGCCGTCGTCGTCACCTCCGGCCTTGATCAAGCGACCGGAGCGAACTCGCTTGCGACGTGCCGCCGGCACGGCATACGGCTGGTCGGACCGAACTGCTTTGGCATCGCAACGGCTCAGGTGCCGACCATGTTGAACGCGACCTTCGCGAGATACCGCCCGATCTCGGGCCGAGCCGGGGTGATCGTCCAGTCCGGCGGTGTCGGCATCGCCCTGCTGGAACACCTTGGCCGCCTCGGCGTCGGCATCACCACCTTCGTTTCCGTCGGCGACAAATACGACGTCAGCGGCAACGACATGCTCCAGTGGTGGGCCGCCGACAAGCAGACCGAGCTAGCCATCCTCTACCTGGAGTCCTTCGGGAACCCGCGCAAGTTCGGCCGCCTCGCCCGCGATCTCGCCCGTCGCATCCCTGTGCTCACGGTCGCGGGGGGTCGTTCCGAGGCAGGTCAGCGAGCGGCGGCATCCCACACCGCCGCGGCGGCCAGCCCGGCGGCGGCTCGCGAGGCGCTCTTCGTCCAGTCCGGCATCATCGCCGCCCGCAGCCTCGAAGAGCTGGCCGGCACCGCCGCGCTGGTCGCCCACCAGCCGCTGCCCAGCGGGCCTTCAGTCGCGATCGTGAGCAACGCCGGTGGCGCCGGAGTCTTGGCGGCCGACGCCTGCACAGAGGCCGGACTCACCGTGACCCCGCTCCCAGCCCACCTGCAGCAGGATCTTCGAAAGATCCTTCCGGCCGCGGCAAGCGTCACCAACCCGGTCGACACGACGGCCGCTGTCACGGCCGACGCCCTGCGGGCGACCATCGAGCGGCTTGCCGCCGACCCCGCCGTCGACACGGTGCTCGCGCTGGTCGCACCCACTGCGCTGGGCAACCTCCTGCCCGCCTTCTGCCAGAAGCCTGAGACCTACGGCAAGCCTCTACTTGCCGTTAACGTTTCGCAGCCGGAGGCTGTCGCAACACTGCGGTGCGGCACGGCCGGGCTCGTCCCCAGCTACTCCGACGCCGATCTGGCCGCCCGCGCTCTCGGCCACGCGAACACCCACGCACGGTGGCGAGAGCGGCCCGCGGGCGAGGCGCTGCGACCGGAAGGCGTGGACGCCAACGCTGCCAAGGCGATCGTCGATGAGTTCCTGATCGAGCAGCCGGAGGGCGGCTGGCTCGATCCACAGCGCTGCGCCCGGCTGCTTGACGCGTACAAGATCCCACTCGTGACGCAGCGACTCGCTCTGACCGAGGACGAAGCAGTCGCCATCGCAGACGTGATCGGGGGACCGGTTGCGGTCAAGGCCTATTGGCCAGATCTTGTTCACAAGACCGACATCGGCGGCGTACTGCTGGGCGTTACCGGGGGAGAGGCTGTTCGTTCGGCGTACCGGCAGCTCGCAGAACGGTCGGGCGGCGCCCTTCAGGGCGTGGTCGTCCAGCCAATGGCCAGCGTCGGCGTCGAGCTGCTGGTCGGGATCAGCCAGGACGAGGTCTTCGGCCCGCTGGTCGTCCTCGGTCTCGGCGGCACCGACACGGATGTGCTGGACGAGCGGGTCGCCCGCCTCGCCCCGCTGACCGGCGCCGACATCGCCGAGATGCTCCAAACCGGCAAGATCGCCCGGCTGCTCGGCGCGCACCGCGGCCGTCCAGCGGTGGACACTGCGGCCGTGGCGGACGCGCTGGCGCGCGTGGCGCAGCTGGCCAGCGACGTGCCGCAACTGGTAGAGGCCGACTTCAACCCGACGATCGCCCGCCCGGACGGGG
>JBKOZJ010000180.1:0-11190 GCA_046725875.1 Actinomycetota bacterium | reverse complement strand
CCCGGTTACCCTGACGAAACGAGGCGCTGGTACATCCGAGGATGATCGCGCTACCAGCGCCCCGTGCGGGCCAACGCCGTCCCGGTGTGCAGATCTTCTCTTCGCCGAGACGACGGGAGAGCGCATGCACGGCCCGCCGCCGCAAGGCCTCTACTCGGGACAGTATGAGCGCCGACGCGTGCGGCGTCGCCTTTGTCGCCACGCTGACCGGCCGGCCGGCCCGGGAGTTGGTGGATCACGCGTTCACTGCTCTGCGCAACCTCCGTCATCGTGGCGCCTCCGGCGGCGAGCCGGACTCGGGTACGGGCGCTGCATGGACTGCGGCATCCCGTTCTGCCACACGGGCTGCCCGGGATCGGTCGCTATCGGTTAGGGGTTAGCCCCGCCGCCGTCGTGACCAACCTGCAGTTTGATCCAGCATGCGTCTGAGTCCTGACCATGGCGTGTCGTATTCGAGTCGCATCGCATCCGTTAGGTGAGCTTGGCGGATCAAACAGCGGTCGAAGTGATCGCGTCTACCGCAGCATGCCTTGGCTCGGAACGGCGGCGACGGCCTCGATTTCCACGAGGGCGTCGGGTATCGCGAGGTTGGCCACGAAGACCCCGGTGATCGCCGGTGGGTTAGGCCGTTGGCCCCAAGCCTCCTGGAACGCGGCAAATCCCTCGAGCAGCGGCTCGCCGTCCCGAATGAGGACGTTCCACTTCACGACGTCGGTTATGTCTGCGCCAGCCGCAGCGAGGCAGGCCCGTACGTTCGCCATGGCCTGCCTGGCCTGACCGGCCAGATCTGACGCCACGAGCCGGCCGCTCACGTCGACGCCGTTCTGGCCGCCTATGAACAGGAGATCGGCGCCCGCCGACACCTTCACGGCCTGGCTGTATGCCGGATTGGTATGCAGCCCTTCCGGGTTTATGTACGTCGTTACCGCCATGCCTGAAGATCGTATATTGATCGGTCCTCGACTTCGAGATCGGCGCTGGTCTCCCATAGGGTTTCCGAGTGCGGCGGGCGAAGATGATCTGCACGCTCGGGCCGGCTGTGTCGACGTACGAGCAGATCCGGGCGCTCATTGCTGCGGGTATGGACGTGGCCCGGCTCAACCTGAGCCACGGAAAGTACGCCGAGCACGAGGAGCGTTACCGCTGGGTCAGGCAGGCGGCCGACGAGACCGGGCACGGAACCGCCGTTCTCGTCGACCTGCAGGGGCCGAAGATCCGGCTTGGGCGCTTCGCCTCCGGCCAAGTCCAGGTGCGGCCGGGTGACAAGTTCACGATCACTACCGAAGCGATCGTGGGCGACCGGTCGGCCTGCTCGACCTCGTACTCAGGCCTGCCCGGCGACGTTCGGGCCGCCGATCGCATCCTCGTCGACGACGGCCGGGTTGTCCTGGAAGCGGTCGCGGTCGACGACACCCGCGTGGTTACCCGGGTGCTGGAGGGTGGCGTTCTCTCCGATCACAAGGGCCTCAACCTGCCTGGCGTGGCACTAAGGGTGCCCGCCCTCTCCGAGAAGGACACGACCGATCTCAGGTGGGCGCTTGGCCTGCGTGCCGACCTGGTCGCGCTGTCGTTTGTACGATCGCCCAAAGATGTCGCCCAGGTACATCGGCTCATGGACGAGCAGGGTGCCCGGCTGCCCGTGCTGGCGAAGATCGAGAAGCCGCAGGCGGTCGACAATCTGGAGGAGATCGTCGATGCCTTCGATGGGATCATGGTGGCCCGCGGCGACCTCGGGGTGGAGCTACCGCTGGAACGCGTGCCGCTCGTGCAAAAAGCCGCAGTCGAGCTTGCGCTCCGTAACGCGAAGCCGGTCATCGTCGCGACCCAGATGCTGGAGTCGATGATCGCGGCGGCGCGGCCGACCCGGGCCGAGGCGTCCGATGTGGCAAACGCGGTGCTCGATGGCGCCGACGCGCTCATGTTGTCGGGTGAGACCAGCATTGGCGCGTACCCGCTCGTGGTGGCCCGGACCATGGTCCGGATCATTGAAGCGGTCGAGGAGGCGACGCTCACCCACCTCCAGCCGCTGATGGCACCGCCGCGCACGGTGGGTGCAGCGATCGCCCGGGCCGCGGCCGAGGTGGGCGAGTTCGTGGATGCCAAATGTCTGATCGCCTTCACGCAAAGCGGCGACACGGCCAGGCGGCTCGCGCGCTATCGCTCACCGATCCCGCTGCTCGCGTTCACGCCCGTGCCGGAGGTGCGCAGCCAGCTCGCTCTGACCTGGGGCGTCGAGACCTTCCTGGTGCCCGGCGTCGAGCACACCGACGAGATGGTGGCTCAGGTCGAGCGAGAGCTGCTCGGAATCGGCCGGTGCCAGGTCGGAGACCGGGTCGTTATCGTCGCTGGAAGCCCGCCCGGCATTCCGGGATCGACCAACGCGATGCGCGTCCACCGGATGGGCGATGTCGCTGCCGGCGTCGCCCCTGCCTACCGCCGCCCGATCTGACTCGGCCGGCGCTGCACACCGGATCTAAGCGCGCCAGGAGCGGTCACCCGGACGCAGCTCAGCCGCGCGGCGAGTACATGATGAAGGCGACCCCCAGCAGGCACATGGCCGCACCAATCAGGTCCCACTTATCTGGTCGGAACTGGTCCACCAACATGCCCGAAGCAAGAGAACCGGCCACGAACGCGCCGCCGTAGGCAGCCAAGACGCGCCCGAAGTGCGGGTCCGGTTGGAACGTCGCGACATACCGTATGCACCCAGGACCAGCAAACCGGCGGCAACCCAGGACGGGCCTCGGTGTCCGCGCCTGCCCTGCCAAACCAGCCAGGCGCCGCTGATCTCCGCCAGGGCAGCAACAGGAACAGGACGATCGATCGGCCGACGGTCATGAGCCGGACGCTACCGAGGTGCGCTCGGCCTGCCCGGGCGAGCTCGGACCGGATGGAACGTACCGGACCGAGTCAGGGCTCGCCATCGTTGACCAGCTCGACCTCGACACGTAGGTCAAGGCGGTGGGGCTGCTTGCTCGTGCCCTTAGTATTTCGGCCCAACGAGCTTGTCGAGGGCCGCGACTGCGTCCCTCCGCGCAACCGAAATCGTCATCGTTTTGGCATATCGCCAGGCCAAGCAGGTAGGCGTACGCGGCCGCCACGCCCTCTCGGAGGTCGTCAGTATCACGACGCATGCATCCGTCGCGCAGGTCGCGGCGGGGCGCGCGCACCGCCCGACCGCCGCCAGTCGCGCAACGTTGCCCTGTTTAGCCCTGCGCCGACCGATCTCAGAAAGGGGTGAGACCACTCTCGCTCAGCTCGGCAGCGTGACGGCGGACCGCAGTCCCATACCCGGCATCAATGATCGCGACCAAGCACTGACAGAGTCGCTTCGGGACCTCTTCAAGATCGAAAGTGCCCCGGGTGGGACTCGAACCCACACTGTCGGGATTTTGAAGCCCGTGCCTGCTACCGAATTGGGCTACCGGGGCATTGCGGACAAAGCTACCTCCGCCAGCAACGGAGCGAGTCTATTCTCCCGGTAGGCTCGCTGCCGAGCAAATGAGGCTGGCAACGTTGAGGATGATGCAGTGAGCACCACTGATCCCGGCCGCAAACGGGTTGTGGTTGCGGAGGATGAAGCCCTGATCCGGATGGATCTTGCCGAGATGTTGAAGGAGGAAGGCTACGACGTGGTAGCCGAGGCCGGCGACGGCGAGGCGGCGGTCAAGCTGGCCGATGAACATCGGCCGGACCTGGTCATCCTCGACGTGAAGATGCCTGTACTGGACGGCATCTCGGCCGCCGAGCGGATCGTCGACGGACGGATCGCGCCGGTACTGATCCTCACCGCGTTCTCCCAACGCGAGCTGGTCGAACGGGCCCGCGAGGCGGGCGCGATGGCCTACGTCGTCAAGCCGTTCAACAAGTCCGAGCTGGTGCCCGCGATCGAGATGGCAACCGCCCGCTACGCGGAGATCACCACCCTCGAGGCCGAGGTGGCCGATCTCACCGAGCTACTCGAGACGCGCAAGCTCGTGGACCGCGCTAAGGGCATCCTGCAGACGAAGTTCGGCCTGACCGAGCCGGCCGCGTTCCGCTGGATCCAGAAGACGTCGATGGACAAGCGGGTCACCATGCGGGACGTTGCAGAGCTTGTCCTCAAGGAGCACGGCTGACAAGGCACGGGCACAAGTGACGGTCGGTGAGCGTGGTCGGCAGGAGGCGCCGGCGACCCTGCTCGCCCGGCTCGGATTCGCCGATCCGCCGCGTGCCCTGACCACACTCGAAGCCCCCGTCTTCGACACGGCCCACCGGCCGGACCTACTGGATGCGCTCGCCGAGGTGGCGGACCCTGATCTTGCCCTCCAGTCTCTGGCGAGGCTCTTGCAGGCCGGTGGGCCTGCGTTGGGGCGGGCAATCGGTTCCGATCAAGTAGCTTGGCGCCGCCTCCTGGCGGTTCTTGGGTCGAGCGCCGCGCTCGGCGATTTTCTTGTACGGCACCCGGAACACTGGCGGTCGCTTGCCGAGGAACCCCCTGCAACCGCCGAGGCCCCGCGCGATGCCGAGGCGGTCGACGGCCGTCCGGGGCATCAAGAGGGTCGGTCTGAGGGATTTCTGTCGCCGGCCGCCGGGCCATCCGCGGGAACTAGCGACTTTCGAGCCGGGCTGCTGGAGGCAGTAGGAGCCGACCCGGGTGCGGAGACGCCGACCTCACGACCTGACGGGCCGGTCGCGCTGGACGCGCTGCGCGTCCGTTACCGGCGCGAGCTGCTCGGGATCGCCGGTCGTGACTTGGCGAGGGAGTCCGACATCGAGGAGACGGCCGCCGGACTATCCGACCTGGCTGCGGCGGCGCTGGAGGCGGCGCTCGCGATCGCCCGCGCCGACCTGCCGCCTGATGCCCCGCCCTGCCGGCTGGCAGTGATCGGCATGGGGAAGCTGGGCGGCCGCGAACTCAATTACGTCAGCGACGTCGACGTCGTCTTCGTCGCCGAGCCGGAAGACCGGCTGGCTACCGCTCACCGGCTCGCTGCCCGCCTAATCCGCGCTTGCTCGACCGTTACGGCCGAGGGCGCCCTATGGCCCGTTGACGCGGCGCTGCGGCCGGAGGGCAACGCTGGCGCACTGGTCCGCACCATTTCTAGCCATCGCGCCTATTACGAGCGGTGGGCCAAGGCCTGGGAGTTCCAGGCGCTGCTGAAAGCGCGCCCAGTCGCCGGCGACCGTACGCTAGGCGACGAGTACATCGCATCCGTCGCGCCGCTCGTGTGGTCGGCGGGGGACCGGGACGGCTTCGTCGAGAACGTCCAGACGATGCGCCGGCGGGTCGAGGAGCACATTCCGGCCAGTGAGGCCGACCGTCAGATCAAGCTTGGTCGCGGCGGGCTGCGTGATGTCGAGTTCGCCGTGCAGCTCCTCCAGCTCGTACACGGGCGTAGCGATGAGGCACTTCGATCAGGCAGTACCCTCGACGCGCTGCGGGCACTGGCCGGCGGTGGCTACGTGGCCAGGGTCGATGCCGCACAGCTCGCCGACACTTACCGCTTCCTCCGATTGCTCGAGCATCGCCTCCAGCTATACCGGATGCGCCGCACGCATCTGCTCCCGACCGGGGAAGAGGACCTGCGCCGGCTCGGCCGTGGCCTGGGCTTGCGTGCGGATCCGGTTGGAGAGCTCATCGCGGCGTGGCGGGAGCACCAGCGCACTGCCCACCGGCTGCACGAGAAGCTGTTCTACCGGCCGCTCCTTCTGGCGGTCTCCAGGCTGCACACCGACGACGTCAGGCTTACGCCGGAGGCTGCGCGACACCGCCTGGAGGCCCTCGGCTACGCCGATCCCGCCGGAGCGCTGCGACATATCGAGGCACTCACGACGGGCGTCGCCCGCCGCGCCGCAATTCAACGGACGCTCCTGCCTGTGATGCTCGGCTGGTTCGCGGACGCCCCCGATCCTGACACGGGCCTTCTTGCCTTCCGGAAGGTCAGCGAGGCACTCGGCAGCACGCCGTGGTACCTGCGGCTTCTCCGAGATGAGGGGGTGACCGCACAGCGACTCGCCCGGGTCCTCGCCTTCAGCAGGTATGCGACAGACTTGCTGCTGCACGCCCCGGAGGCGGTGGCGTTGCTCGCGGACGACACGCAGCTCCATCCAACGGACACACAGGTCTTGGCCGCACAGGCGCAGGCGGCGGTAGTCCGCGCCGGATCGCCCGAAGATGCGGCCGCGGTGTGCCGGGCGATCCGTCGCCGGGAGCTGCTTCGCATCGCCGTCGCGGACCTGCTCGGGATACTGTCGGTGGACGAGGTCGGTGACGCACTCACTGCGGTAACTGCGGCCGTCATCGGCGCCGGCCTCGCTGCCGCGACCCGCGCCGTCGCCGGCGAGGGGCGGCTCCCAACCCGGCTGACCGTGGTCGCCATGGGTCGGTTCGGCGGACACGAGCAAAGTTACGGCAGCGACGCTGATGTCCTGTTTGTACACGATCCCCGCCCCGGCGCTTCGGAGCGGGAAGCCTCCGACGCGGCGCACGCCGTCGCCAACGAGCTGCGCCGCCTGCTCGCCCTGCCCGCGCCCGACCCCCCGCTTCTCGTCGACGCGGGGCTGCGGCCGGAGGGGCGGCAGGGACCGTTGGTGCGGACCCTCGCGTCGTACCTGGCGTATTACGAGCGTTGGGGCGAGGTATGGGAGCGGCAGGCGCTGCTCCGGGCCGAGCCGGTCGCCGGCGATCGGGAGCTTGGTTTGCGCTTCCTCGACGCGATAGCTCCGCTCCGCTGGCCGGGGGGCGGGCTCGATGCTGCCGATATACGGGAGATCAGGCGGATCAAGGCCCGGGTGGAGAGCGAACGGCTCCCCCGCGGCGCGGACCCGGCGCGTAACACGAAGCTCGGTCCCGGCGGTCTCGCCGACGTGGAGTGGACCGTCCAGCTGCTGCAGCTCCGGCACGCCGGGGTCTACCAGCAACTGCGGTCGACCAGCACGATGGCTGCCCTCGATGCGGCAGTTGCTACCAATTTGGTAGAGCCGCAGGCGGCCTCTACTCTGTCCGCCGCGTGGCGACTAGCCTCCCGGGTGCGGAACACGACCACCCTCGTCCGCGGCAGAGCCGGAGACAGCCTGCCCGTTGAGGCACCCGAGCTGGCCGGCGTGGCTCGGCTCCTCCGCTACCAAAGCAGCGGCGAGCTGGTCGAGGACTATCGGAGAACGACGAGGCGAGCGCGGGGAACTGTGGAGAGGATCTTTTACTCGTGAGCGGCAAGGACTCGACCACGAGTGCTTCGCGTCGTCCGACCTTGAATTACGCGCGACTGCTGCGGCGCAACCGCGAGTTTCGTGGCCTGATCCTGGCACAGGTCACAAGTGAGGTCGGCGACCACTTCGCCAGGTTCGCTCTCGCCGCGCTCGTCCTCGATCGCTCCGACAGCGTCTTCTACGCCGCATTCGCATTCGTCGTCGGTTACATCCCGGGCGTGTTCGGGGGTGTTCTGCTGTCACCGTTCGCGGACCGAATGCCACGCAAGCGAGTAATGATCGTCTGCGATCTGGCCCGTGCCGGGACCGTCGGCGTGCTCGCCCTGCTGGCCGTCGACGGCACGCCGCTGTGGGTGTTGTTCGCGTTGCTGCTGTTCGCCGAGCTCTTCAGCCAACCGTTCCTGGCCGCCAGGTCCGCGACGCTCCCGGACATACTGACGGACCCGCAGCAATATCTGGTCGGCTCGTCACTCTCGCGCGGACTCAACCAGGCCAACCAGGTGATCGGGCTCACCGCCGCGGGCCTCGTTGTCCATCTGTTCTCGGCGCGGGTCGGGTTGGTCGTCGACGCGCTGACCTTCGTCGCGTCCTATCTGCTGATCAAGTTTATGGTCCGGATGCGGCCGGCGTTCATGGAGGGCCGCGGCGGCCTTCGTGGCTACTTGGCAGACACCCTTCAGGGCGTGAGCCTCATCTTCGGCGACCCGGTTCGCCGGCCGTTCGTTTTGCTGGTCTGGGCGACGATTGGCTTCCTCATCGCGCCGGAAGCGGTCGCGCTCGCGTACGGCCGCGCGCACGATGCGGCCGATCTCGGTGGGCTGCTGATCGCGGCGGTGCCGGCCGGGGGGGCGGTCGGTGTGATCTTCGTGTCGCGGCTTAGCCCGGTGCGCGGCGCCCAGCTTGGTCCATTGCTCGCGGCTGGCGCCCTGCTGCCCCTGGTGGCAACCTTCGCCGACCCACCGCCGTGGATCGCCATCGCGCTCTGGTTTACCAGCGGCATGCTGCAGGCCTTCATCGTCCTTATGGTCGTCGGAGTCAACCTTGTGACATCACCGCAGAGCCGCGGTCGGATCAATGGCGTTGCCGCCGCCGGGCTGTCCCTGTTCACGGCGACCGGATTCGCGCTCGCCGGCCGGCTTGCCGACCTGGTCACACCGGCGGCGGCAGTAGGGATTTCAGGCTCGACCGGCTTGGTCTTCGTGGGCTTGCTCGCGACCCAGTGGCCAGCTGCAATCAGTGAGCTGACAAGACGATCGGCTACTCAAGCGGCGCCCGCACCCGCGGCCGCTCGCTCACCCGCTCGCTGACCTACGGCTCGCGGACGGAGCAGCGCGGGGCGGCGGAAGACCAGCCGCTGACCGGCAAACGCCAAGCCGAGGGCCGCGTAGCCGCCGGCGATGTCGAGCACGAAGTGGTTGCCGGTGGCTACTACTACGAAGGCGGTGGCCGCCGGGTAGACGATGCCGAGCACCTTCACCCAGCGGTGCTGCGCCAGGGTCACGATGATCAGGCCACACCATAGTGCCCAAGCGCAGTGCATCGACGGCATCGCTGCGTACTGGTTCGAGTAGGAAGCAACATCCGCGGAACCCCACGATCCCCAGGTGTGGTGCTTTACCACGGTATCGACGAAGCCCTCGCCGGCAAGGAAGCGCGGCGGCGCGAGCGGGAATAGCCAGAAGCCGAGCAGCGCGACCCCGTTGGTCAGGTAGAGGACCCGGCGCAGCGGCCGGTAACGGGCCGGATGGCTCTGCCACATCCACACGAGCACTGCGATCGTGACGACGAAGTGCATCGTGGCGTAGTAGTAGTTGGTGCCGACGACCAGCCAAGTGATCGAATCGACGGCATGGTTGATCGGCTTCTCGATGGCGAGACCGATCGCCTTCTCGAAGTCGTAGAGCTCCCGGGCCCGTTCGGTGGCGGCGGCCACCTTCACCGGCACCCCGTTTCGCACTATCGAGTAGAGCCAGTAGCCCGAGAGGATCAGAGCGATCTCGAAGAGCACGCTGGGGCGACGGCCGCGCCGCCACGGAAGACGGGTGAACCAGGCGCGACTCGGGCCATGGCCCGAGCCATGATCACGGTTCAGGCCAGAGCTGTGGACGGCCCCGGCCGGGCGCGCGGCAACCCCGGTCGGGTGCTCGCTCTGCCCCGTCCGGATGATCATCACCGCGATCCCCTTCTCAGTCGCTCGCCGCTCCAGCCCCGCGGGTCGATCGGTTGGACCATGAGTCCGCGATCCTGTGACCCTGCCTCGCCCGGGCCTCACCAGCCGGGCGTCCGTTTCGACGCCGATCTGTCGGCCTCAAGATATGAAAGTCTGCCAGATCGCCCAGCTTGACCGGCAGCGCATTACCGGTCGAGCGCGGGACTTCAGGTGCAACTCAGGAATCACCCCGAGACTTCCCGATCAGCTCATTTGATGTGAGCCGGGCGGGCTCCAGCGACTCTGGACTCCAGCACAGATCGATGACAATCCGCGGCGACCATCGAACGCCGAGGCGCCTGGTCGGGGGCATGATGACCCTGGCCAGGCGCTGGTCGACGGCACGCGCCGCTCAGATATCGTAGTAGAGCTCGAACTCGTGGGGATGGGGACGGAGGCGAATGGGGTCAACCTCGTTCTCCCGCTTCCAAGACACCCAGGTCTCGATCAGGTCCGGCGTGAAGACGCCGCCTTCCAGCAGGTAGTCATGGTCGGCCTCGAGCTCGGTCAGCACCTGCTCGAGCGAGCCGGGCACCTGCGGCACGGCCGCGTGCTCCTCGGGCGGTAGCTCGTAGAGATCCTTGTCGATCGGCTCGGGCGGCTCGAGCTTGTTCTTTATGCCGTCCAGGCCGGCCATGAGCATGGCGGAGAAGGCGAGGTACGGGTTGCAGGACGGGTCGGGCACGCGGAACTCGAGCCGCTTCGCCTTCGGGTTGGTGCCCGTGATCGGAATCCGCACACATGCCGACCGGTTGCGCTGCGAGTAGACCAAGTTGACCGGCGCCTCGAAGCCCGGAACGAGCCGGTGGTAGGAGTTCACGGTCGGGTTGGTGAAGGCGAGCAGCGAAGGGGCGTGCTTGAGCAGTCCGCCGATGTAGTACCGGGCGACGTCGGACAGCCCGGCATAGCCGATCTCGTCGTAGAACAGCGGTGCGCCGTCCTTCCACAGTGACTGGTGGCAGTGCATGCCGGAGCCGTTGTCACCGAAGATCGGCTTGGGCATGAACGTCACAGTGTGCCCGGCGGCCAGGGCCGTGTTCTTGACGACGTACTTGAAGGTCATCAGATTGTCGGCGGTCTTGAGCAGCGTGTCGAACCTGAAGTCGATCTCGGCCTGACCGGCGGTGCCGACCTCATGGTGTTGCATCTCGACCTTGATCCCGGCCGCGATGAGCCTCTTGACGATCTCCGATCGCAGGTCGGTGAGGTGGTCGGTCGGTGGGACGGGAAAGTAGCCCTGCTTATAGCGCGGCTTGTATCCCTTGTTGCCGCCTTCCTCGTCGCGGCCCGTGTTCCACGCCGCCTCGACCGAGTCGATGAAGTAGTAGCCGGAGTTCTGCCTGGTCTCGAACCGGACATCGTCGAAGATGTAGAACTCGGCCTCGGGGCCGAAGTAGGCCGTATCGCCGACGCCCGAGCCTCGCAGGTACTCCTCCGCCTTCCTGGCGATGTTGCGCGGGTCCCTGGAGTACGCCTCGCCGGTGAGCGGATCGTGGACGAAGAACGTGATGCTCAGCGTCTTGAGGCTGCGGAACGGGTCAAGCAGCGCGGTGGACGGGTCGGGCAGCAGGAGCATGTCCGACTCGTGGATCGCTTGGAAGCCGCGGATCGAGGAGCCATCAAACATGAGGCCCTCGCTAAAGACCTCGGGGGAGAAGTTCTCCACTGGCACCGTGAAGTGCTGCATCACTCCCGGCAGATCGCAGAAACGGACATCGACGAACTCGACGCCCGCGTCCTTGATGAACTTGAAGACCTCGTCTGCGCTTTTGAACATTCGTCCTCCTTTG